>CAJMHR010000107.1 GCA_905213265.1 uncultured Collinsella sp. | reverse complement strand
GTCATGCCGAAATGGCGCGAAGCACGCGGTTGACAAAACTATAGAGACACGTCCCGGCGAGCCTCTGACTAGTTACGACAATCAAAAGCAACAAGGGGTTCCCCGTTCATCAACGGAGGAACCCCTACTCGTATCGATTTATCAGCCCACCCAGTTCTCCAGATTAAAAAGCGAACGAGCAAAGCGACGTTCGTCCAGCAACGTTACCCAAGGACCTGGGCGGGCGTATGGGGCAACATCGATCGCGAGTTCCGCACGCAAAGGAGGCCACTTAATGTGGCCTCCGTCTTGCGCAGGACTGCCCGAGCAGGCGATGTTGCCCCATACGCCCGCCCAGGTCCGCCGAGATTACGACAGCTTGACGATCGGTGCAAAGCCCTTCATTAGCTTTTTGGTCTGGCCGGTCTTTTCGAATTGAACCTCGATCATGTCTCCGGCGACCGAGATCACGGTACCCGTGCCAAAGGTCTTGTGGCTCACGGTATCGCCCGCGGCAAAGTCCTGCGATGCGCTGGCGCGATCGACCTTGCGCTCCACCGTCGGGGACACCTTGGACGACGGCTTTTTGGCTCGCGGCGCGCCCGAGCCAAAGGTCGAGGCAACACGACCAGCGTCGGGCGAGACCCCACGATGGCGTTCGGTCCCGTAGCTGCTGCCACCAAAAAAATCGTCAAAGCTCGATCCGCCGCGCGAACCGGAACCGCCGGTCGAGCGCGTATGCGAGCCGAACACCTTGCCGCCATACATATCCGAGCCCATGCCCGAGCCAAAGGTGCCGTGACGGTCGCCGCGCTTCTCCCAGCCCGTGCCTTCAAAGCCGGCAGAACCGATACCGCTAAACTCGATATCCTCAAACGGAATCTCGTTGAGGAAGCGCGAACGCGGGTTGGCAGAGGTCGAGCCGTAGGTGCGACGCGTGGCCGCATAGGTCAAGAACAGGCGCTTACGGGCGCGCGTGATGGCGACGTAGGCCAGGCGACGCTCCTCCTCGAGCTTACCCGGGTCATCGCTGCCGCCAAAGTCGTGCACGTGCGGGAAGATACCCTCCTCCATGCCGGCCACGAACACCGCCGGGAACTCCAGGCCCTTGGCGGAGT
>CAJMHR010000106.1 GCA_905213265.1 uncultured Collinsella sp. | reverse complement strand
GCGCGCATCAAGGGTGCCAAGGTCTTCGGCATCACCAACGTGGTGGGCAGCCCCGTGGCGCGTGAGAGCGACGGCGTCATCTACACCAAGGCCAACAAGGAGATTGCGGTCGCCTCGACCAAGAGCTTCATCGGCCAGGTCGTGAGCCTTACGCTTTTGGCCCTGCTGCTGGCGCAGGTCAAGTACCGTCTGACCACCAAGCAGGCGCGCATGCTGTTCCGCGAGCTTTCCGATACGGCCGAGCAGATCCAGTGGATTTTGGATACCCAAACCGAGGCCGTTCATGAGGCCGCCCTGCTGTGCAAGGACGCGCAGTCGGCGCTGTTCGTGGGCCGTGGCATGGGTGCCGCTATTTCCTACGAGGGTGCGCTCAAGCTCAAGGAGGTCAGCTACCTGCACGCCGAGGCATATGCCGCCGGTGAGATGAAGCACGGCCCTATTGCCCTGATCGACCCGGGCTTCCCTGTCATCGCCGTGGCCACCAAGAGTGCCACCTACGACAAGACCGTGTCGAACCTTATGGAGTGCAAGGCGCGCGGCGCCAAGGTCATCGTCGTTGCCACCGAGGGCGACGAGGAGATCAACAAGATCGCTGACTGCATCATCCGTGTGCCAGCAGTCCGCGACGTGTTCAGCCCCATCACGGCGAGCGTCCCGCTGCAGCTGCTCGCCCGCGAGGTCGCCATCCTGCGCGGCTGCGACGTTGACCAACCTCGCAACCTGGCCAAGAGCGTCACAGTAGAGTAGTTGGTTCCGCCGTTCTAGCGACCAAGGCCCGGCTCCGTTGCAGCGGAGTCGGGCCTTGTTGCATTTGCCCAGATAAAACCTGCCAAAATGAACCTGTCCCTTTTTGGCAGGTTAGCGGAGCTTGCTGGTCTCGAAGTACTCGGGGAACTGGTCCAGAACCTCGGTTTGGTTGCGGAACATCATGTGCAGGTGCTTGCTGACCAAAAAGCTCGCTTCGATGGGGTCGCGACCGGCGATAGCGCGGCGAATCTGCTTGTGCTCGTTCACGATGTCCTGATTGTCGAGAACCTGTGTGGCGGCGCGCAGCCAGCGGAAGCGCTCCAGGTCGGCATTGGTCTCTTCGAGCCACGACCACACGGTGCTGCGACATGCGATGCTAAAAATCATGTGATGCATGAGGTTGTCGCTCAAAAAGAAGCCGATGCGATCCTCTTCGGCCATGGCCTTTTCCTGCAGC
>CAJMHR010000105.1 GCA_905213265.1 uncultured Collinsella sp. | reverse complement strand
TCACCGAGAAGCCGAATACGCCAACGAAGCTCATCACCACGCGCAGGAGCGTAAGGGCAAGCGGCGAAAGGCCCAGTGGGGCAAAGTCGTCCGGCGCCAGGCCAACACACTCGGCAACCATCCAACCTACGAGGGTCGCCATCACAATAATCGATACGGCATATGAAAGGCGCTCGATACCGCTTCGCATGTCGAGCTTAGCGATGTCGAGGCCTGCCGTAATGAGTGGAAAGCCGGGAATCACAAAGAGCATGGCGCCGATATAGCCTTCTTGGTGCGACATTGCCCCCGGTATGACCTGGCCAAGGCCGAGCAATGCCAGCAGATACGAAACGCAAGCGAGCGCAACGCCGGTCGTCAGCGCGCTGAACTGACCAAGGCCTTGCTTGAGAATATGGGAGCGGGCAAAGTTGCCGACACCCGCGCCCACGAACGCGCAGGCCATCTCGATAGGGCCGCCGCCGAGCAAAAAAACGAAGGCGCCACAGGCGCAGGCCGCCGCAAGGCCCTGTTGCCAAGGCGCGTAATCAGGTTTTGAACTCTCAACGGTCTTGAGCATCTCGTGATACTCGTGCACCGTGAAGCGACGACCATAGGTCTCGATTTCCTTGAGGAAACTCTCCATCATCCAAATGCGATGGGTATTGACGCCCGTTGTGGGCAAGCTGACGACCTCATTAAAGCAGTGACCATCTTCGATGCAGGTGCACTCAAACGACAGAAGACTTAAGTCAACGTGGATGGTGACACCGAGTACGGCGGCAACACGATTCATGGTATCGCGCACGCGCCAGGCACCCGTTCCGCTTGCCAGCATAAGCATGCCGGTGCGGCAGATGATGGATGATTTATCGGTGAGCGGCGCATCGACGGCAAGCTCATCGCCTGCCGTCACGATCTGGTGCCAGTCAGTTTTCATATGGAGCGCGCCGGCACGAACGCCGTGGTGCATGGGGGCTCTCGAAAGCAGCGAGTTAAGGCGCGAAGGCTGTGGGGGCTCCGTTAATTCGCCCTCGTCCTCGTCGGGCTCCTCATCGACCAGATCAAATGAGTCAAGCGATGCCGGCTCACGACGATCGATTAGCTCCTCATCCTCATCATCAAAGTAATTGAACTGATCGAGCATGTCCTCTTCGATTGCACGCTCGCTCGCGTCGTCCATATAGACGCTCCCTTCCTACCGACTAACCCCCATCCTAGGCAGCAACGGCTAAAGGAAACATAAAAGAGACGGCTGTCATGCATGGAAGGCGCAAACCCCCAATGCGTCGGTAGACCCCCTAGTCATTGGGGACGTTCTTAAACGACCAGTCAAACAAGAACGTCCATTACAGTCGAAATTGTCAGCCCGGGACCGTCTCGGGCTACGATT
>CAJMHR010000104.1 GCA_905213265.1 uncultured Collinsella sp. | reverse complement strand
CTACTCCCACTCGATGGCGTCGGTTCTGCCGTCCCGTCACTCCAGTTACACCCAGTTTTCGGCATCGACACGGAACGCGTGCCGCCGAATGACGCGATGTCGCGTTTCGTCGGCTTCGGGGACAAAAGCTGGGACAACCTCAAAAACTTTTTTCAAACTCAGGGCTTTGAGTTTTTGTTTTTGTCCCAAAGTGCGCGGCGGGTCGCCTTTGGAGGCTCGATGGCGCCGAAAACGCCCGTTTTGAAACTCAACCGCCCTTTTGCCCGCAAGCCGCCAGCTGCAATCGCAAGTGAATTAACGCGGGTGGCTTGCGCGCCATTTGCAAAACCCCAGGTCGCAGGTCTTCGCCATTCGTGAACAAAGTGAGTAGTCTCAGGTGGCTTGCTTATGAGTTGGCGAACGGGCCTTCAGGATTCAGGGCAAACATGCTGGTAGAATAGGATTCTCAAATCAATGACAGGAGACCGAGCATGGCCGAACCCCACGATAGGAAGCCGATCCTCACGATCGAGCAGCAGATAGAGCACCTCAAGCAGAAGGGCGTAGCCTTCGAACTGTGTTCCGAGGAAGAGGCCGCGGACTACCTGCGCGACAAGTGCAACTTCTTCAAGCTCGCATCCTACCGCAAACTCTTCTCGAAATACGAGGGAGGCCCGCGCGACGGCCGCTACGTAGACCTCGACTTCGGCCAGCTGCGCCTGCTCGCGGCGCTCGACCAGGAGCTGCGCCACGCCCTGCTCGGCATGACGCTCGACATCGAGCATTTCCAGAAGGTGACACTGCTTCGCGAGATGGAGGACCGTGGAGAGGACGGCTACGCCATCGTGGCCGACTACATGGCATCGCTTACCACTGCAAACAGGGAGTACCGCCTGCGCGAGCTCAAGATGAGCGGCCGCAGCCCCTACAGCTCGAGCCTCTACGCGAAGTACTCCGGCGACATGCCTGCCTGGGCCTTCCTTGAGCTCACCTCGTTCGGCACCCTCATCGACTTCGTGCGCTTCTGCGCCAGGCGATGGGGCGACAGGCGCCTCGAGGCCTCCCACTACGACCTCAAGCGCGTGAAGTCCGTCCGCAACTGCGCCGCGCACGGCTCGTGCCTGATCAACTGCTTCGCCGAGAGGGGCGCCGCCCGGGGCTCGGCGTCCAGCGGCGTCTCCCGAAGGGTCGCCGCCGTGGGGATTCCCAAGGCGACCAGGAGGAAGTGGATGGGGAATACGGCCATGCAGGAGGTCGCGACCGTGCTCGTGGCGCACTCCGGCTTGGTACCCGAGGGCTCCTCGCGCTCGCGCGCCGCATCCGAGCTCGCCGAGATGTTCGCCAGGGCCGACGGCGAAACCGAGGCGCTGCCCGACAAGGGGCCCGACGCCGCAGCTCGCTCCGCGCTCGAGTTCCTTCGCAGGTTGACAGAATCGCTCGGGTTGGTAGAATAGCCTGCAGATAGCAAAACCTTCACGGTTTTAGGGGCGGACTTGCGCAAGCGACTCTGCCCTATTTTTATATTCACTCGCTATAGGAGACGGATGATACCTGGGTCAATGACAGAACTGAGAAGCCCGGAATAATGGAGCCAGTTAGAAACCCTCGGGTTTGCGGGGCGGGATCGTGAGAGCG
>CAJMHR010000103.1 GCA_905213265.1 uncultured Collinsella sp. | reverse complement strand
GCGGCGAGAGCGCCGGGGCGGCTAGGCTATCGAGCGGATTGGAACCTGCGGCATCGCGCGCGCCGACCAGCGCCTCAAACGAGGACGCGGGCGCGGACGGCCCCGGTTCGGGCGCGGGCGCGCTCACCACGACGGGCTCGGGCTCGGCACCGGCAGGCACATCGGCAACACCGGCCGCGCGCAGCTCTTCCAAGCTCTCGAGCGTACCCTCGATATCCTCGTGCGTCTCCTCAAATTCGGCGGCGACGCCCAGGAATTCCTGGATGTTCTCGGCACGGCTCTCGGACTCCATGGTGCCCTCGGCGCGGAATGCCTGCAGCAGGCCCGTCTTGTCGACAATCATCTCGACGACGTCCTTGAGCTCGCCATCCATGCGACGGCCCTCGCGCACCAGCGACACAAAGCTCGACAGGCCATTGCGCACCTTGGCGCTAAACATGCCGGTTTCGGCGCACGCGATCTCGCAGGCCTGGAAGAACGAGCAGCGGTTGTCGCGCGCCAGCTGCTCAATTTTTTGAATCGAGGTGGAACCGATGCCGCGGCGAGGTGTGTTGATGACGCGCTTGACGCTCATCTCGTCGGCCGGGTTCACGATCATCTTGAGGTAGGCCATGACGTCGCGGATCTCGGCACGGTCGAAGAATCGCGTGCCGCCCACGATCTTGTAGGGCACGCCCGCGCGCAGGAACATATCTTCGAGGATACGCGACTGGGCGTTGGTGCGGTAGAACACGGCGATGTCGTCGTAGCTCGTGCCTTTGGCATGCAGTTTCTCGATCTCGCCGGCAATCCAGCGACCCTCGTCGCGTTCGTCGCTCGCCTGGAAGGCCTGGATCTTCTCGCCATCGCCCTCGGCCGTAAACAGGCGCTTGTCCTTGCGCTGCGAGTTGTGGCGCACCACGGCGTTGGCGGCGCTCAGGATGTGACCCGTAGAGCGATAGTTCTGCTCCAGCTTGACGGTCTTGCAGTTTTTAAAGTCCTGCTCAAAGTCCAGGATGTTGGTGATGTCGGCGCCACGCCAGCTATAAATGGACTGGTCATCGTCGCCCACGACCATGAGGTTTTGGTACTTGGCGGCCAGCAGGTTGGCGATCTCGTACTGGACGTGATTGGTGTCCTGATACTCGTCGACGCTAATGTAGCGGAAGCGCTCTTGGTACTTGTCGAGCACCTCGGGGCGGGTGCGCAGCAGCTCGAGCGTGCGCACGAGCAGGTCGTCGAAGTCCATCGCGTTGGCGGCGCGCAGGCGGCGTTCCAGCTCCAGGTAGACCTGCGCGGCCTTTTTGTCGTTGGGGCTGTCGGCGGATTTGAGCATGTCCTCGGGGCCGATCATGGCGTTTTTGGCCGAACTGATCTTGCTGCGGATCATATTGATGGGGAATTGCTTTTGCTCGATACCGAGCGCCTGCATAATATCGCGCACCATGCGCTTGGAATCGTCGTCATCGTAGATGGTGAACTGACCGGTGTAGCCCAGCAGGTCAGCGTCCTCGCGCAGCATGCGCACGCACATAGCATGGAAGGTGCACACCCACATGCCGCGGGTACCGCTGGGGATGAGTGCCGCCAGACGCTCGCGCATCTCGGCCGCGGCCTTGTTGGTAAACGTGATGGCAAGGATCTGCCAGGGCTTAACACCCAGGTCGCCGAGCATATGTGCGATGCGAAAGGTCAAGACGCGGGTCTTGCCCG
>CAJMHR010000102.1 GCA_905213265.1 uncultured Collinsella sp. | reverse complement strand
CCCGTGGTAATACCGGTGTTGACCATGTTCGCCAGCATCGTGGGAACCAACAGCGTACCGACGTTATCCACCAGCAGCACCAGCAGCGTCACTGCGACAAGCCCTCGATAGGGCTTCAAAAACCTCATTAACAGTCGCACGACTCCCCCTCACGTTGATTCTCCGACTGATCTTCGGCTGCCACCTGCCGCTTAAATGCCTCGCACTCCTCACCGAGCACCTGAGAAAATTTACCGATCAAGCGCATAATCTCGCGTTGCTCACACGGCTCAAGCGCGCCAAAGGCTCGCTGCTCGGCCTTGAGTGCCGGCAGTGCATAACGCTCGGCAAATCGCCTGCCCTCTTCGGTCAGGCTCACAACCTTGTTCTTGCGGCTGCCTTCGGCAAACTCCAGCGTGGCGAAACCCCGCGCCGTCAAGGTTTTAATAGCCGAGTTGATGGTCTGTTTGCTATAGAACCATTCGCTTGTCAGACGACTTACAGCGATGCTACCGCCCGCCGTGCTGGTGTCGACAAGCATCCAATAGGCGCAGTCCGAAAGGCCGCAGGCGCGTGAGAACTCCGAATAGATACGGTCTAGCCCGTTGAGCATCCGGTCGAAATCGACCAAACTAACTGCGCTATTCATCTATCCCGCCATTCGATTGTCCGAGTTTTGACCAATTTATATTTCTAGATTAGTCCGAGTTTTGACTATCGTCAATAAGCTCGTTATATATGGCCGGTCTGCATTGCATATCGATAGAAAAAGACCGCCGGCGCGGGGGCGGCGCCGGCGGTCACGCGAGAATAGCGATGTATTTGCCCGTTAGGCAGCGACGGCCTCGTAGACCGTAGCGCTCGTAAAGCTGTCGTGCAGGCTCTTGCCGCAGATCCAAGGCAGCTCAACGACCTCGCAGACCGTATTGACCAGCTCGGAGCAGTCAGTAAAGTGGCCCTTATCGTTGAGGGCCTCGCAATCCTGAACACGCCAATAGCCATCGGTGTGCGTGATGTAGTACTCGTGATCGTTGATCGACACGAAGGCACGCGTCTTGGAACGCAGCAGCTTCAGGAATCCTTCGAAATCGGTCTCGACGACATCTCCAGCCTGGAACATGATAGTTACCTCCTGGCCCAGCGCCACCACAGCGCATTGATAAACGTTGGTACCCCTTTAGTAAAACCTTTATCAATGGATATGCGCCCATGTTTTAGGCAAGTGGTAAAAAACCGCAGGGTAGACGGGATAAAACGTTTAACCATCTCATCAGCTTCTCACATTCTTGCCGCAGTTTTATGCAAGCCGACTTTTCCGATTGGTAGCCATTGCTGTTTGGGGCCCTCTGCGCGATTACAGCTACGGCACGACGGGTAAGAACGGAGCATCTGCAACGCCATCGCTAGGAGAACCCATGGAGACCATCGAAGCGCTCATCCATCGCCGTAGCTGCCGCAACTACAGCGATCGCCCCGTCGAGGCAGAAAACTCGCACGCATTATCGAGGCAGGCCAGTATGCGCCCAGCGGCATGGGGCGCCAGCCGGTGACGTTTGTCGCCGTTACCGACCCCGCGACCGTAGAGCGCCTCTCGCAGCTCAATGCGCAAGTCATGGGCAGCAACGGCGACCCCTTCTACGGTGCCAAAACCGTTGTGGTGGTACTGGTCGACCGCAGCGTGCCGACGCACCTGGAAGACGGTTCGCTTGCCATGGGTAACCTGCTCAATGCTGCCTATGCGCTGGGCGTTGATTCGTGCTGGATTCATCGCGCCCACGAGGTTTTCGATTCGCCCGAGGG
>CAJMHR010000101.1 GCA_905213265.1 uncultured Collinsella sp. | reverse complement strand
TCTTCGTGTGCGCCGACCATCCGCTGGCGGGCCGCTCCAGCGTGACGCTCGAGGACTTGGAAGACTACCCGTTTTTGTCTTACGAGCAGGGCAGCTATAACTCGTTCTACTATTCCGAGGAACTGACCTCGACCTTTGAGCGCCGCAAGAATATCCGCGTGCGTGACCGTGCGACACTGTTCAACCTGGCCATGGGCCTCAACGGCTACACGGTGTGTTCGGGCGTGATCAGTCACGAGCTCAACGGCCCCGGCATCATCTCGATTCCGCTCGATGTGGACGAGTACATGGAGATCGGCATCATCACGCGCAAGAACACGACGCTCACGCGCTACGGCCAAGCCTATATCGACGCGATCCGCCAGCATATCTAGGCTGCTGTGCTCCACGCGGGTCAAATCTCTTTATGGCGGTCCAGACTGATATAGGAAGTATCTATATCAAACTGTTATAAACGTATATTTTACGATGGTCATATGAGCGCTCATACTCTGTCCCAGTAAAGCAACCAATGCAAAGGGAGATATCTATGAGCACTTCGATTCAACCGAACGCGCCGTTTCGCGCCGATATCGTCGGCAGCTTTCTTCGTCCGCAGGCTGTAAAGGACGCCCGTGCCGCCTATGTCGCGGGTAAACTCGACGCTTCCGGCCTTAAGGCCGTCGAGGACGATGCCATTCGCGATTTGGTGGCCAAGCAGAAGGCCGCCGGTCTGCAGGTGATCACCGATGGCGAGTTCCGCCGCAGCTACTGGCACCTCGATTTTATGTGGGGCCTTAACGGCATTGAGCGCCGCACCTCACGCACGGGTTATATGTTCCATGACGAGGAGACGACGGCCGACACCGCCGTGGTTACTGGTCCCATTAGCGGCGAGAACCACCCGTTCGTCGAGCATTTTAAGTTCGTCAAGGCGCTTGAGGGGGAGGGCCAGGTCGCACGCCAGACCATTCCGGCGCCGATCCAGACGTTCTCTGAGGTCACGCTCGATCGCTGCGACGGCCAGCAGGAGAGCCTGCGCGCTGTCTATAAGACCGATGAGGAACTTGCCGACGCCATTGCGGCCGCTTATCGCACGGTGATCGCCGACCTGTACGCAGCAGGCTGCCGCAACATCCAATTTGATGACTGCACCTGGGGCATCTATTGCGATACCGACTTTGTGTCCAAGACCGACATGAGCCCGGTTGACCTGCAAAAGGTGAGCGAGCTGGGCGTGGCGCTCAACAACGCCGCCATCGAGGGCAAGCCCGACGATCTGGTTATCAACACGCACGTGTGCCGCGGCAACTATCACTCCACGTATGCCTTCGAGGGTGGTTACGATCCCATTGCGCCGTACCTGTTCGCACATGAGAACGTCGACGCGTTCTACCTTGAGTTCGATACGCCACGCGCCGGTGGCTTTGAGCCGCTCAAGTACGTTGCTCCCGGCAAGAAGGTCGTGCTGGGCCTGGTGACCACCAAGGCGGCTGAGCTTGAGGACGAGGACGTTATCGTCGAACGTATCCACGAGGCCGCAAAGTATGTGCCGCTCGAGAACCTGTACCTGTCGCCCCAGTGCGGCTTTGCCAGCTGCGAGATTGGCAACAAGCTGACCGAGGACGAGCAGTGGGCGAAGATCGCGCTGGTCAAGCGCATTGCCGAGCGCGTTTGGAAGTAACGCTACCGTTTGCAGGTGGCGGCGCGCGCGAGACATTGCGTATCACGTACAATGGTTCGGATCGTATCGTTCGGGCAGGTTATCCGATATGCCTGATCGCCCTTCCATCATGAAAGGACATCCATGCCCCAGTTCTCGACGCCCACCGTATCTGAACTCGAGGAGACTGTCGAATAGTAGCTGCGTTCAGCCAAATTAAAAATGGCGTCCATGCGTATGTACGCGT
>CAJMHR010000100.1 GCA_905213265.1 uncultured Collinsella sp. | reverse complement strand
TCAATCTGGAAAAAGTCGCCCTTGTGGATCGGCAGCACGTTGAGCATGTCGTCCCAGCGGCCGTCCTCGATCATCTGTGCGGCCTCGGCGCGGTCATGCGCGCGCTGGCCGACGATAATCGTGGAGCCGGGCTCGCAGTCCAGCACATACCAGCACTCGGTTTTGCCCAGGCTGCCGTTCTCGTGCTCGGCGGCGTACTCGTCGTTGGGGTGAATCTGGATCGAAAGGTCGTCCTTGGCGTCCAGAATCTTAACGAGTAGCGGGAACTCCTTGCCCTCGCAGTTGCCAAAGAGCTCGCGATGCTCGGCCCACAGCCACGACAGCGTGTGACCGGCATACGGGCCCTCCGCAATCTGGCAGTCGCCATTGGGGTGGGCCGAGATGGCCCAGCACTCACCGATGGGACCCTTGGGAATGTCGTAACCAAATACGGTTTCGAGCTGGCGGCCGCCCCAGATCTTCTCGTGAAAGATCGGCGTCAGTTTAATCAAATCGGACATGTTCATACCCCCATTGTGTTGCGCGGACGCTGCACGAAACAGCTCAAAGCGAGCGCCCGGATGACTACAAAAACCTATGCCAACGTTACGTTGTGCAACTCAAAGCGGTCGCCAACGTTGCGCGAGACCGAAGACTCAAAGGCGGCGCCGCTGTCCAAAAAGCCAATCTGGGTGAGCTCGAGCAGGGGAGAGCCAGGTTTGGTGTCCAGGCGCTCAGCTTCTTCCTCGGTTGCTGCCACGGCGCGAATGGTACGGTGGAAGCTCGAGATTTTCAGCCCGCATTGCTCGCGGATGAAATGGTAGACCGATCCGTACAGGTCCTTCTTTTTCAGCCCCGGAATCAGCTCGAGGGGCATGTAGGTGTACTCGATAACGATGGGCTTCCCATCGGCCTGACGCACGCGCACGACGTGATAGGCAAAGTCATCCTCGGCAATTCCCAGCTGGGCTGCGATGTCCGCTGGTGGATTAACAATCGAGAAATCGTAGACCACCGAGGTCACCTTTTCCCCGCGGTGCTCATACGAAAAGCCCCGGGCACGGTCGTTTTTGCCCTGGAAAAACGCCTGGCCGGGAAGTCCCGCCGTGTCCTTAACGTAGGTACCCGATCCGCGCCGGCTGGTAATAAGACCTTCCTCGGTGATTTGCTCGATAGCTCGTTTGACGGTGATTTTGGAAACGCTATAGAGCTCGCAGAATTCAACGACGGTGGGAAGCTTGTCGCCCGGTTTAAGAGCGCCATCCTCGATGCTTCGACGGATATCCGCAGCGATCGTTTCGTATTTGGGAATCATGGAACCCCCTTTCCGGCTTGATTGAATATAAAAGAAAGTATAGTCAACGCCTAGGTATCCCTATTGCGTTTTGAAAAGTTCGAGAAGGATTATGCTAAAAGCCGCTCCGCATATAAAACTAGAGCGCTCTAAACGGATATACATGCGAATAATGTCGCGTTGAACAAATTGATTGGTCCGCGGACCGGGGCGAGTCGTTTTACCACCCAGCAAACCGAATCCCATGCCCTGCGTTTCCCCAGATAAAACCTGCCAAAACAAACCTGTCCCTTTTTGGTAGGTTTTTGCCTTGGGAGCGGTACCATACAGGCAATGTTTAAACGAGAAAGGTGGGCTCTCATGGAACCTAAGCAGTACTACATCGGCATTGACGTCGGCGGCACTTCGGTCAAGGAGGGCCTGTTCGACGAGGACGGAAACCTGCTTGCCAAGGCCAGCGTGCCCACGCCTCCCATCGTTGACGCAGCGGGCTTTGCCGCGGTGACCGAGGCTATCGACCAGGTGGTCGCCAAGGCCAAGATTCCGCGCGCCTTTGTGGCGGGCATTGGCCTGGCCGTTCCGTGCCCCATCCCGGCATCGGGCGATGCCAAGGTCAAGGCCAACATTGCCATTAACCTGCCCGAGCT
>CAJMHR010000099.1 GCA_905213265.1 uncultured Collinsella sp. | reverse complement strand
GCGGGCGGAGAAGGATGTGGTCGATAGGGATACGTGTCCCCTTCGCTGTTTCGCGCTTTGCGCGAAAGGCGCGTTACTTTGGGATGGGTGGGGAACGTGGTTGTTTTGGCAACTGATCTCCGCCACAAATTACCCTTGGCATACTTGCGCGAAAGCCTACTGGTGCTACACTTGCAATTGCTGTTTCAGGGCGGGGTGAAATTCCCCACTGGCGGTAAATCGGGCGGTGCCAAAGGGGTACCGTGGCGCAGGTAAAGTGCCTGCGACCGAGCCGATGAGTCCGCGACCCGTGCGTGCGTTGGTTCGCATGCCGGCTGAACTGGTGAGATCCCAGTACCAACGGTTAGAGTCCGGATGAAAGAGGCAGGTGATCTTATGTCTGAACAGTCGCAGCATATCCATTTTGAGAACACGAATAGGTGGAGCACCAAACAGCTCGTTACCATGGCGTTGATGTGCGCCTTGGGCGCCCTGTTTATGTACGTGCAGCTGCCTATCCTTCCTTCGGCGCCGTTTTTGACGTATGACCCGTCGCTGGTACCGGCGATGGTGTGCGGGTTTGCGTATGGTCCTGGCGCCGGCACTGCTGTTGCCGCTATGGCTATCGTTATCCATGCGCTCACCACGGGTGACTGGGTCGGCGCGCTTATGAACCTGGTTGCCACGCTGGGCTACATTCTGCCTGCGGCTATCGTCTATCAGAAGATGCATACCTATAAGGGTGCCGTGATTGGCCTGGTGCTCGGCGTTATTGCCGCTACGGCGTTGTCTATGGTCGCAAACCTTACCATTGGCGTATGGTTCTGGTATGGCTCGGTCGATGTGATCGCCCCGCTCATGATTCCTGCCGTGCTGCCGTTCAACCTTATCAAGACCGTGCTTAACTCGGTGTTGACACTGGCGGTGTATAAAGCGGTCTCCAACCTCATCACGCCTAAAAAGGACCAGGTCAAAGGCCGCGCATGATTGAGTGTCGGGGCGTTTCCTTTAGCTATGACGGTGCCGTACCGGCGCTCGACGGCGTCGATCTGAATATCGAGGACGGCGAGTTTTTCTGCATCCTCGGTGGCAATGGGTCGGGCAAGTCGACGTTTGCCAAGCATCTGAATGCGCTGTTGCAGCCCGATGCGGGCACGGTACGCATCAACGGCATGGATGCGTCCGACCCCGAGCTGGTCTACGACATTCGTTCGACCGCGGGCATGGTATTCCAGAATCCCGACGACCAGCTGGTGGCAACGCTTGTCGAAGATGACGTTGCGTTTGGTCCCGAAAACCTTGGCGTGCCATCGGCGCAAATTGCGCAGCGCGTACGCGAGGCGCTGAAGGGTGTGGGCCTGGTGGGCTTTGAGCGCCACAAGACCCATGCGCTTTCGGGCGGCCAAAAGCAGCGCGTGGCGCTTGCCGGCGTGCTCGCCATGGAACCGCGCGTGCTCATATTGGACGAGGCTTCCTCGATGCTCGATCCGCGTGGACGCAAGGGCCTCATGAAGGCTTGCCGCGCGTTGCACGCTCGCGGCATGACCATCGTGATGATTACGCACTTTATGGAGGAGGCTGCCGAGGCCGATCGTGTCGCCGTGTTTCAGACGGGACGAGTTGCCATGCTGGGCACGCCCGATGAGATTCTGACGCGGGCGAATGAACTCGTTCAGCTCAACCTTGACATGCCAGAGTCGTGCCGTTTGGGCATGGCACTTCGTGCGAAGGGCGTGCCCGTTTGCGCGCAGGTGCGTGAGGCGGATATGGTCGCCGAGATTGCGCAGGCTTATGCCGAGCGGAGTGGGGCAGGCACCGCGGGGCAGTCTTCCGCATCCCAGTTGGAAATCGCTGACGGCACTGTTCCGGTAGACAACGAGGGCAACGCGTCGGAGCCCGTCATAGAGCTATCCCATGTTTCGTACAGTTATTCGCTCAGTCCGCGCGAGCGCCGCCGCTGGCATAAGCGC
>CAJMHR010000098.1 GCA_905213265.1 uncultured Collinsella sp. | reverse complement strand
CGCTCGCATCCTGCGCGATCTCGCGGGCGCCCACGTTGGACGTCATGATAATCACGGTATTGCGGAAGTCGACCGTCTTGCCCTGGCTATCAGTCAGGCGACCCTCCTCCAGCACCTGCAACAAAATGTTGAAGATGTCGGGGTGCGCCTTCTCGATCTCGTCGAACAGCACGACCGAGTACGGGTGACGACGAACGGCCTTGGTAAGCTGACCGCCCTCGTCGTGGCCCACATAGCCCGGGGGGCTACCGATGAGCTTGGAGACCTCGAACTCACTGCCAAACTCCGACATATCGAAGCTGATGAGCGCGTCCTTGCTGCCAAAGAGATACTCGGCGAGCGTCTTGGCGAGCTCGGTTTTGCCCGTGCCGGTGGGGCCCAGGAAGATAAAGCTGCCGCCGGGGCGACGCGGGTCCTTGAGCGGCGAGCGGCTGCGGCGCACGGCCTTGGCAACGGCCTCGACGGCCTCGTCCTGACCGATGATGCGCGTCTTGAGCACGCTTTCGGCCTGCAGCAGGCGGCGGCTCTCGCTCTCGGTGAGCGAGGACACCGGCACGCCCGAGGTCACGGACACGATGTCGGCAATCTGGGAGACATCGATGGTGAGCGGGCTGGCGTCGAGCTCGGCCGTCCAGGCAGCCTTGGCCTCGGCGAGCTCAATCTCGGCAGCCTTTTGCTGCTCGGTGATCTCGGCTGCCTTGTTCATGTCGTCGCTCTCGGTGGCCTCCTGCGCGGCGGCCTTAAGCTCCTCCACGCGATGCTCGGCCTCGCGCACCGGCTCGGGCGCGCGGTTGGCGGCGATGCGGGCGCGGGCGCCGGCCTCGTCAATGAGGTCGATGGCCTTATCGGGCAGGAAGCGATCCTGGATGTAGCGGTTGGAGAGGTTCGCGGCGGCCTCGATAGCACCCTGCGTATAGCGCACATGGTGGTGCTCCTCGTAGCGCGGCTTGAGCGCGGTCAGGATCTTGACCGTGTCCTCGACGCTCGGCTCCTCGACATCGATGGTCTGGAAGCGACGCTCGAAGGCCGGGTCCTTGGTGAGGTACTTGCGGAACTCCTCGGCCGTGGTGGCACCGATGATCTGGAAAGCACCGCGTGCGAGAACGGGCTTGAGCATGGAGCTCGCGTCGATGGAGCCCTCGGCAGAGCCGGCACCGATGATGGTGTGCATCTCGTCGATAAACAAGATAACGTCGTCGGCTTCGGTCGCCTCCTGGATCACGTTCTTGAGGCGCTCCTCAAACTCACCGCGATACTTGGCGCCCGCGACAAGACCCGGCAGGTCGAGCGTCCAGATATTCTGGTTCATAAGATTCTCGGGCACATTGCCAGCAGCAATCTGCTGCGCCAGGCCCTCGACGATAGCCGTCTTGCCCACGCCGGGATCGCCCAGGATAAGCGGATTGTTCTTGGTGCGGCGCGAAAGGATCTCCATCATGCGCTGGACTTCCTTTTCGCGGCCAATCACGGGGTCGAGCTCGCCGTCGCGCGCCTTTTGCGTGAGGTTAGTCGCAAACTGCTTGAGCGTGTCGGTGCCGCTCCCCTTTTGCTGAGAGGCATCCGAGCCGCTAAAGAACGGCAGGCCCGCACCGGGACGACCAGCACCGGCACCGGCGAGCGGACGCTTCTTGTCCTGGTCCTTGGCGGTGAGTTTCTCGATAGCCTTTTTGATGGAGGCGGACGACACACCCAGGCGCATGAGGATGTCCATGGCCATGCCGTTACCCTCTTCGACGATGCCGATGAGCAGGTGCTCGGTCGACACATAGGTCTGGTTGTTCTCGCGCGCCACGCGGAATGAACGCTCCATCACGCTAATGACGAGCGGCGTAAAGGCGAGCTTGGCCGCCTCGGTCTCCTCACTGGGCTCGGGAACCGTGGTCTGGACCTCTTTGAGGGTATCCATGATGTCATCGTAGGAGATGTCGAGCGAACGCAGCGCCTCGGCGGCAATGCCCTCGTCCTCCTTGGCAAGCGCGAGCAGCAGGTGCTCGG
>CAJMHR010000097.1 GCA_905213265.1 uncultured Collinsella sp. | reverse complement strand
AGGCCCAGACCATCGGCCACGTGATTTGCGGCTCCTATCTTGCCCTGACGGGCGCGGACCTCGCTATCGAAAACGCTGGCGGCATCCGCGGCGGCATCGCGGCGGGCAACGTGACCGCCGGCAACGTCATCGCTATCTCGCCCTACGGCAACACCGTGGAAACCTGGACCATGACCGGCGCGGACTTCCTGGCAGCGCTCGAGCACTCGCTGCAAATCAGCGACGAATGCAATCACAGCTACGAGCTTCAGCAAGCCTACGTGGCAGCCGGCCATACCGAGCAGGAGGCGCAAGACAAGTACAAGTGGCGCGATGACTCTGGCAGCGTTCTCTCCTTTGGCGGCATCAACGTGACGATTGATTGGACGCAGCCCGAAGGCAAGCGCATTGTGAGTGCCACACTCACCAAGGACGGCAGTACGCTCGACCCCGCCAAGACCTATACCGTCGCCACCAACAACTACATCATTACCGACACGACCGACTTTCCCACCTTTGCACACGCCACCAAGTACACCGAGTGGGGCACGTGCGAGGCGGCGCTGAGGGCGCTGATTGGGCAGAACGGCTGGGAGAGCAAGATGGCCGGGCTCGCCGGCACCATCGGCTTCGGCTCCGCAGCCGTGGACCCCACGCCCACACCGGCCCCGACGCCTAAGCCCTCGCCTAAGACGGACACGACGACCACGAAGGTCATTACCAAGAAGACGACCGGTAAGCTCGCCGCAACGGGAGACCGCACGCTGGCAGTAGTTGGCGCGTGCCTTATCGGCGGCATCATCGTCATCATGCTCGGTATTATTTGGAAGCGTCGACGCTAAGCTACACCGCCGGGCCTTACAGTCCCGCCGCGTAAACCTTATATCGAGCACAGAAGCCCGTCCGAATTTGATCGGACGGGCTTCTTGGTGGGTATCATGGTTGAACGATCATTAGGAGGTTTTCCCTACATGGAATTGTTTGAGCCGATTCTTCATTTCTTTGAGCAACGGTGGGTCCACAACATCATCTGGGCCGTCATCTTGGCGATAGGCACCGCCGTTGCCGCCAAGGTCGTATCCAAGACCCTGAACCATCTGCTTAACCGAGACGATAACCCGCTTCCGGCATCGAGTATCTTCATCAACATCGCGCGCGCCGTCATCTGGATGATTGGCGGCAGCTTTATCCTCGACAACTGCTTTGGCATCAACGCAAACGCGCTCGTCGCCGCTCTTGGCGTCGGCGGCATCGCCATCTCGCTCGGCTTTCAGGACACGCTGTCAAACCTTATCGGCGGCATGCAGGTGACGTTTATGGGCATCATCAAACCCGGCGACAATATCGAGGTCGGCGGCGTATCCGGCGTGGTCCAAGACATCACTTGGCGCCATACAACGATTGAGGATGCCTGTGGACAGACCATCATTGTGCCCAATTCCAACATCTCCAAGAACACGCTCGTGCATTTGATGCCCTTTGGGCGCGTGGCCGTGCCCGTTGCCGTAAAGGACACGTCTAAGTGGGCCTCGCTCGACGCGCTGGCAGACGAGCTGACCAGCGCCACCAAGGCCGCCGTGCTTCCCATCTCGGGCTTTGACAAGGAGCCGTATGTGCTCTTTAGCGAGATCGGCGACTTTGGCATTAAGGGCAAGATCATCTTTATCGTCAGCGACGACAGCACCACTTTCACCGCTGCCGACGCCTGCATCCGCGCCATCGCCCCCATCATTGCCTAAACCATCACAAAGGGGACAGGCACCTTTGTTGTGGTTTTCATTCGTGGTACCATGGTTCATATAGTTGTTTAAACGACTAAGGGAGCAACATCATGGAAGAGGCCTACCGTCAAGCACGCAAGCGCGGCGAGCAAGGACGTCGACGCGCCATTAGTCAAAGCGAGTATCCGTACCTCACGGACCTCGATAGCTTGGTTGCCCAGCTCCCCTTAGGCCAGCGAGAGAATGTCGGCCTGAGAGACATTCCGCTCGAAATGGTCGTCGGTACGGTTACCAAGGGCCGTCAGTCCGCCTTTTCATGCAACTTTATGCCCCTGCTGCCGTTTGGCACCGAGTTCGCCCGCAAGTGGTCCAACCTCTACGACATCCAGGTAACCGAGGGTTATCGCGACCCCATCATCGTCACCGAGTTCATGCATCGGTTCTATGTCCAGGAAG
>CAJMHR010000096.1 GCA_905213265.1 uncultured Collinsella sp. | reverse complement strand
TGAGTTCGTGTCAATCGGCCTAAACTCGGGGCCGAACAAGGAAAGGGTATGCATGGACGAACTATTTCACGTCAGCGAGCGCAAGTCCACAATCGGGACCGAACTCCGCGCTGGACTGACAACATTCCTGGCGATGGCCTACATCATCGCCGTCAACCCCGCGGTGCTCTCGGGTGCTGGCATCGATGCGGGAGCGCTCGCCTGCGCCACCTGCCTGGGCGCCGGCATCATGACCATCTGCATGGGCATCTTCGCCAACCGCCCGCTCGCCTGCGCATCGGGCTTAGGCGTCAACGCGATGATCGCTGGAATCACCACCACCGTCTGCGGCGGTGACTGGCACGTGGCCATGAGCGTCATCTTCCTTGAGGGCGTCGTCATCTTGCTGCTCGTGCTTTGTGGCCTGCGCGAGGCCATCATGGACGCCATCCCGGTTGTCCTGCGTCACGCCATCTCGGTGGGTCTGGGCCTGTTCATCGCCATGATTGGCCTGTGCGATGCCGGCATTATCACCGCTGGCGCCGGTACACTCGTCGGTCTGGGCGACATCACCTCCCCCACCTTCATCGTCGGCATCATCTCCATCCTGGTGACAGTCGCCCTCGCCTGCCGCAACGTCCCCGGCTCGCTGCTCATCGGCATCGTCGTCGCCGTCATCGCCGGTATCCCCCTAGGTGTGACCCAGGCTCCGACCGGTATCATCGCCCCGCTCGACTTCTCGAGCATCGGTGGCCCCATCGCCGACGCCGGCGGCGTGCCTGCCATCGTCAAGGTCCTTACCGACCCCGCGCTCCTCGTCATCTCGTTCTCGTTGCTCATGAGTGACTTCTTCGACACCATGGGCACCGCGATGGCCGTGGCCAAGCAGGGCGAGTTCCTCACCGACGACGGCAACGTCGAGAATATCAAGGAGATTCTGATCGTCGACTCTGCCGCCGCTGCTGTGGGCGGTTTCATGGGCGTCTCCTCCATCACCACCTTCGTCGAGTCCACCTCTGGCGCTGCCGACGGTGGCCGCACGGGCCTCACCTCCGTCACCACCGGCGTGCTGTTCATTCTCGCCGCGTTCTTCTCCCCCATCGTCACCATCGTTTCCAGCGCCGCCACCTGCGGTGCTCTGGTCTACGTCGGCTACCTCATGATGAGCGAAGCCTCCGAGATCGACTGGTCCGACGTGTCGCAGGGTTTCCCGGCGTTCATGATTGTCGCCGGCGTGCCCTTCACCTACTCCATCTCTGCCGGCATTGGCCTGGGCTTCATCGCCTACGTGATCGTCGCGCTCTTTAAGGGCGAGGCCTCCAAGATCAAGCCGCTTATGTGGATCGCAGCCCTTGCCTTCCTCGTCTACTTCTTCGTGGCGTAACGGCATAGTCTGCTAAAGCAAAACAACAAGGCGCGGAATCGCATCGAGCGACTCCGCGCCTTTCTTTTAGCGTCTGCCCCCGTGTCAGCGTGCGACAATTGAGGCTGTCAATATCACAACACCGAGAGAAGCCTGCCTTGGAAGCGCATCATAAGCAGATAACCGTTTATTCAGAGTGTGTAGAAGGCGCGCCCATCATCTACCTCCCCGTGGTTATGGGCGACGGTAGTGAAGTCTACGAGCGCTGCCGAGAGCTCGACTGTCCGCCGTTCACCCTTGTCGCCATTGGAGGGCTCGATTGGAATCGCGAGCTGAGCCCCTGGGCATGCGACGGAACTATACGAGATGCCGAGCCCTTTGGCGGACAGGCTGCTGGTTTTCTTGACGAGTTGTTGAAGCAGATAATCCCCCAGGCCGAATCATCGCTCCCGCAACCGCCTGCCTGGCGCGGCGTTGCCGGCTACTCGTTGGCGGGTCTTTTTGCACTGTGGGCACTTTGGCAAACAGATGTCTTTGAGCGCGCAGCGAGTGCATCGGGGTCGCTGTGGTTCCCTGGCTTTATCGACTACGCGCGCGAGCGCACGATGACAGCTACGCCCGACGCCGCCTATCTGTCGCTCGGTAAAAGGGAAACCAAGACGCCCAACTGCATGATGCGGCACGTACTCGACGATACGCGCGCGATGGAAGAGCTGTTTATCGAGCGCGACATCCCAACAACGCTGGAGCTCAACCCCGGCAATCATTTTGCCCAAACTGACCTGCGCATGGCGCGCGGCATCCACTGGATACTGACGCATTAAAAATGGCGTCCACGCGTACATACGCATGGACGCCATTTTTAATTTGGCTGAACGCAGCTACTATTC
>CAJMHR010000095.1 GCA_905213265.1 uncultured Collinsella sp. | reverse complement strand
GTAAAGCCGGGGTCGAAGACCTCGAGCTCGGCAGTGACGTCAGCGATGATGCCACGGGCGATCTCGGCCGCAGCCTCGGCGGCAGCGTGGTCGGCGTAGACCAGAACAGCCTTGCACTCACGGTTGATGGCGTTGTCCTTGGTGCCGCCGTTAAAGCTGACGATGGCGGGCTCGCCGGCAACCATCAGGCGGTCGATGATGCGGGCCATGATGAGGTTGCCGTTGCCGCGCTCCAGGTTAATATCGCTGCCGGAGTGGCCGCCCAGCAGGCCGGAGATGTCGAGCGTGAGGGCGCTACCGGTCTTGTGCTCGCGCGCGATCGGGCAGGTGTAGGTAACGACGACACCGCCGGCGCAGCTGACGGTAGCAACGCCCTCTTCCTCGGAGTCAAGGTTAATCATGGTGCGGGCGCTAATCTGGGACTTGTCGAGCGTCTCGGCGCCGACCAGGCCGGTCTCCTCGTCGGTGGTGAATACGCACTCGAGGGCGGGGTGAACGATCGAATCGTCATCGAGAACAGTGAGCATCAGAGCGACGGCAATACCGTTGTCGGCGCCCAGAGTGGTGCCGTTAGCGGTGAGGACGCCGTCCTTGACGACCAGGTCGATACCATCAGTCGTAAAGTCGTGCTCGACGGAGCCCAGCTTGTCGCACACCATGTCGATGTGGCCCTGCAGCATCACGGTCGGGGCATTCTCGGCGCCGGCAGATGCGGGCTTGCGAATGATGACGTTGTAGACCTCGTCCTGGTACACATCGAGGCCGCGCTCCTTGGCAAACGCAACCAGGAAATCGCTGATGCCCTTCTCGTTGCCAGACCCGCGGGGAATCGCGCTGACCTCCTCAAAGAAATGGAACAGCTGGGCGGGCTCATAGCCGGTGATCTTGTAGTCCATGGTGCCTCCTTGGCGCAACTGGTTAGACAGTAAGATATGCGACTTGTATATTCCCAGACTTTGCGTGCATAAACCAGTCGAAAACGCCGAGCGCCTTTGCATCATCGGCTAACGGTGAGGAAACGCCACTTTATCAAGGTAAAGCAAGCTAGACGGGCCGTGCAGAGGGAACGTTGGACCCCCCAACCAACCTCAACGCCTGTTGAACATTAATGCATACACCATTGGTATGTTTAATAAGATTTTTGTCCTCTGTCACGACGTAATCGGCATCAATGCGATTGGCGACGCCCAGCATCAGGTCGTCCTCAAAGTCGTTGTGATGATACTTGAACACAAAGGAGTCGAAGACCTCGTCTGCACCGACCGAGGCAATAATCGACTTTTGCCGAATCAGGCGAACGCACGCCCACGCTGTCTCGTCGGCACCGGCGATGGCTTCGGGAGTGAGAGCCCCCTCACGGCGGGCGTCGGCCTTCATCGTCCTTCCCAGAATGTAATAGACGTCTTTGACAGACAGGGAGGACGAGAAGAGGACGATATCCTCCGCTTCCGCCGCGCGAGAAAGGAGCTCGACTATCGGCCTGGTCGCATTCGTGCGAGCGAGAAAGTAATCTAGCCAGACGTTCGTGTCGATCAACAGCTTGAGCACACGTTTCGTTCCGACGCCGCTCATAATTCGATCCAATCGCTGAATCTCTCGCTCATCATTTGATCGTATAACTCGTCGTAATCAAAGGCTTCATCGGGGCTCGGCCTCTGAATCGAGAACCGCTCATAAAAATTCGAAATTAACGCAGCCCCTTCCGAGACGCGGGACGAACTCGCCTTCGATCGTATGTCGTCAGGCAGGACTTCGTCATCATTCTTTTTTGCGACGGGCATATGACCGTTCTCGGTCAAGTACTGCCACAGCTCCCTCACAGCTTGTGACGGCGTCATGCCGATATGCGCCAGCACGGCGTCCCCAGCCTCTTTGAGTTGGCGATCCATGCGCACATTCATCTGGACCGGCCGTGAGTCGAGTACCGATATTGGCATGCTAGCTCCTTCTGCTATACATATTTATATTTCGAGTATAGCACCATTTACTCATAAAAAAGGGGCGCCCCGACAGGAGTGCCCCTTCGCAAAGCTATGTTACGCCCTACAGCGCGCCGGAACCGGCTTGCATCATGCCGCCGGGGCCCGAGGTCACGCCGCCGCTCGCGGGCGCGGCGTTGCCGGTGTGCGGTGCCGCCGGAGCGGTATCGCCACCGAGCGTGCCCGCCGGACGCGGTGCCGGGATCTCGCCCGTGCCGTGGCTAAAGACGAACTTGCCGTCGGCCACGTCGCACAGGACGGTATCGCCCTCGCCCCACTCGCCGGCCAGCAGCTCCTCGGACA
>CAJMHR010000094.1 GCA_905213265.1 uncultured Collinsella sp. | reverse complement strand
CTTTCCGGCACGGGCTACGGCAAGCTCTTCATGGGCACGGGCGACGAGGCTGCCGCCGCGAGCGAGGCCGACTTCATCCCCTATGTGGAAAACGCGGAAGGCAAGTACACCTACGACGTGCCCGTTGATGCGCTCGACGAGGACACCGCCTGCGCCGCGTGGAGCATTAAAAGGGAGCGGTGGTACGACCGCACGCTCGTATTCGAATCCGCCGGCGTCGATCTGCGCGCCGACGCACTGAAGTAACGCCATGCGATCGATTCTTCCCAAGGGGGAAAACAGGAAGCGCCGCAGCATCGCGGCGCGCGCGATCGCCTGCGTTCTCGTCGCCCTGCTCGCGCTTCCCTTCGCGGGGTGCAGTGCGAGCCCGAACGCGACCGGTGCCACGGCGGGCTCTCAGGAATACACTGTGAGCGTCTCGCTTTCCGGCGGGTCAGGGCGCGCAAGCATCGCCTCGCCCACCACAATTGTGAAGGATGGCGACACCTACACCGCGACCATCACCTGGTCGAGTTCGAACTACGACAAGATGACCGTCGACGGCGTGGACTACGCGCCCGTAAACGACGGCGGCAACTCCACGTTCGAGATACCCGTCACGCTCGACAAGGACATCGCCGTGTCGGCCGAGACCGTCGCCATGTCGACGCCGCACACCATCGACTACACGCTCCACTTCGACTCATCCACCATGAAGGAGAAATCGGGCGACGATGCAAGCGGCGGCTCCCCTGCGGGAACGGCTTCAAGCGCCGCGGCCGACTTCCACAACGCCGATTTGGGCTGCGGCTGGGAGCCGACGGGGGCGCTCCAGCTTGAATACGCCAAGCACTTCACTGTCGACGAGTTCGAAGGCGGCTTACGGCTTATCTGCGTTTCGAACGGGGAGCGCTTCCTCGTGGTGCCGCAAGATGCAAAGGTACCTGACGGGTTGAGCTCCGACATCGCGGTCATAAGGCGCCCCGCCGACAAGGTGTACCTCGTGTCGTCGGCGACGATGTGCCTGGTCGACGCGCTCGATGCGAACGACAATATCTTAATGTCGGGCACGAAGGCCGACGATTGCTCGGTCGCGGGCTTCAAAAGCGCACTCGAAAGTGGGGCGATCGCCTACGGCGGCAAGTACAGCGCGCCCGACTACGAGCGAATATCGGCCTCGGGCTGCACGCTCGCCATCGAGAACACCATGATCAACCACACACCGGATGTGAAGGAAAAGCTGCAGAAGCTCGGGCTCGTCGTGCTCACCGAACAGTCGTCGAGCGAGCCCGAAGCACTCGGGCGCGTCGAGTGGATTAAGCTTTTCGGCGTCCTGTTCGACAAGGAAGAGGAGGCCGCGCACCTGTTCAACGAGCAGAAGGCCCGCGTCGAGCAAACGTCAGGGCTCGCGTCGTCAGGTAAAACCGTGGCGTATTTCTACATTAACTCGAACGGGGCCGCCGTCACGCGGCGGGCGGGCGACTACGTGGCGCAGATGATCGAGCTTGCAGGCGGCAGCTACGCGCTCGATGACGCGCAGACGGCGTCGACGTCAGGTTCGTCAGTAACGCTCGAAATGGAGCGCTTCTACGCGACGGCGAAGGATGCCGACATCATCGTCTACAACGGCACCATCGACGAATCGGTTGCCACCTTGAGCGACTTCGTAGGCAAAAACGCGCTATTGTCGCAGTTCAAAGCCGTGAAGAACGGCAACGTCTGGGTCACAAGCGCCGACATGTACCAGCAGATGACTTCTACCGCCGACATTATCGACGAGCTGCACGGGGCGTTCACCGGCGATGACGCGAGCGACTTCCATTATCTGAGAAAGCTCGGCTAGCGCCATGAGAAGCCGGCTTTCCATGGCATACGACGAATCGGGGCGCGCCGCGCGGTGTCGCGTCGTGACGGCGCTGCTCGCTGTTGCCCTCATCGTGCTCGTCGGGGCCAACCTGTGCATCGGGAGCGTGCTCGTGCCCGCAGACCACATCCCCGGCATCCTTTCGGGCGGCGTGGCCAATTCCATGGAAAGCCAGGTCATCTGGGAGATTCGCCTGCCGCGCGTGCTTTCAGCCGTGCTTCTCGGCGGGGCACTTTCGCTTTCCGGGTTCCTACTGCAGACGTTTTTCAACAACCCCATCGCCGACCCGTTCATCTTGGGCGTCTCCTCGGGCGCAAAGTTCGTCGTCGCGCTTACGATGATCGTACTTCTGGGCGCGAACCAGGCCATGTCCTCGCCGGCCATGGTGGCCGCAGCGTTTCTGGGCTCGCTTATCACCATCGGCTTCGTGCTCCTCATCGCACGGCGCATAAGTTCCATGGCCATGCTCATCGTGGC
>CAJMHR010000093.1 GCA_905213265.1 uncultured Collinsella sp. | reverse complement strand
ATCATGAGACCAGCTTAAGAGTGGCGCCCCACTCGATGCCCGACTACCAAATCGCTAACAATCGAATGTGCTACACCGGGCACGCCACTGTGGGCAAGCCTCGTCGCTCGTCAAAACCAAAGACCATGTTGGCGCACTGGACCGCCTGGCCTGCTGCGCCCTTGCACAGATTGTCGATGGCGCCCGTAGCCACCAGAACGCCCGCGCGCTTGTTGAGCGCGAGACCGATCTGGGCGGCGTTGGTGCCGACGACCGAAGCCGTCTTGGGCTGCTGGCCGGCATCGAGTACGCGCACAAAAGTGCGGCCGGCGTAGAACTGCTTGTAATGGTCGACAACGTCCTCAAGGGTCAAGGTGTCGATAGCCTGCGGCATAAGCGGCATCGTCACCGTAGAGAGCAGACCGCGCTTGAGCGGTGCCAGGTGCGGGGTAAAGACGACGCGATCGGTTAAGCCCAAGATCTGCTCGATTTCGGGCGTGTGACGATGCTTGCCCACGCCATAGGCCTCCAGGTTTTCGTCCGCGCTGCAAAAATGCGTGCGGGCGTTGCAGGACTTACCGGCACCCGTTACACCGCTGATAGCGTCAACGATCACGGGACCGCCCTGGGCAACCCAGCCGGCGCGCACGGCAGGCGCAGCGGCAAGGCTCGTTGCGGTGGGATAGCAACCGGCGCAGGCGACCAGCACGGGCTTGCCGTCGGCGTGGTCGGATGCAGCAGTCTCCAAATCCTGGCAAAACAGCTCGGGCAGACCAAAGGCGCGGCTCTTGAGTAGCTCGGGGCTCGTGTGCTCGGCGGCATACCAGGCCGCAAAGGTGGCCGGATCGCTCAGGCGATAGTCGGCCGAGAGGTCAATGCAGGAGACCCCCGCGGCAAGCAGGGCGGGCACCTGTGCCATGGCAGCCGTGTGCGGCACGGCCAAGAAGACGGCGTCGCAGGATTTAAGCTCGGGGGCGTCATGCGTGGTGAAAACCAGATCGCTCACGCCAGCAAAGCTCGGATACACCGCGGACAGCGGCTGGCCGGCATCGGCGTTGGACGTAATGGCAACAAGTTCAAACTCGGGATGACCGAGCACGAGGCGAATGAGCTCGGCTCCGGCATATCCAGCCGCGCCGACGATTCCAACCTTCAAAGACATATCAGACTCCTTGTCTGCGATTTATGCACCGATGCGCATTTCGCAGCGGCCGTTATGAAGTGGGTTGAAACTTTAGCACCAAAAGATGCATGAATACGTAAATGGCTTGCATATTCATGCATTGAAACATTCCCGACACATTCGCTTGAAGGAATTGACAAATGGAGCGGGCCCCGTATTGACCGGCGCTCCTAACGGCACCGGGCAATACGGGGCCCGCCCATGCGAAAACCAAGTTGTTAGGATGAGCCAGCCGGCTAGAGCTCGACCGGCACCCATTCGTCGTGATTGCAGATAAAAGCCTCGGGATCCTCGACGCTAAAGAAGACGAGCGTGGGGTCGTTAGGCCCCTCATAGTGCTCGCCCAGGTGCTCTAGATGCTTCCACCCGGCTTCGCGCATTTCGTCTAAAGCCCGGTCATCCAAGCCGGCACGCCCGCGCAAGATAAGCCAGCCATGGCCCGGCCACCAACTCGTGGCCTCAAAGCGCTGGTTTTGCAGCAGCTCTTGCCACACATCTTTGGTGCGCGCTGTTACAAACCACAGCTTGCCATCCTGGATCTGCGCAAACGAAAACGGACGCACATGAGGCTGTCCGTCAACGCTCGTCGCCAAATACCATGCCGGCACCGACGTCAGATACTCCAACACCGTATTCAATCCGTCCACGTTTCCTCCTGTACTAGTTAGTTTGGGAACCTGGTTTGTGCGAGCTAGAGCTCCAGGCGCTCCTCGCTGCCGTCGATATCACAGAAGCGCGCGGCAATATTGCGGACCGAAAAGAAAGCAAGGCGGCCGTCGTTGGCACTCTCGTGTTCCTCGCCAATGCCCACCATGTGCTTAAAGCCCGCTTGACGCACCTTGTCGCTCGCAACTGCGTCGTCCTCAAGTGCGGCTTCGCCGGTCAATACGATCCAACATTCCCCCGGCTTCCAGCCCGAGAGCTCAAACTTGGGATTCGCACTCAGCTCCGCCCACACATCCTTGTCGCGCGATGTGCAAAACCACAACTTACCGTCATCGACCATGGCAAACGAAAACGGTCTCACGCGGGGCTGATGTCCGTCGGCCACATCGGTCGTGGCCAGATACCACGCCGGAATGCGCCTGAGATACGAACAGGCGCGCTCAAGCTGAGCCGTGCGGTCGTTGTCGGTCATAGGGACCCCTTTCTTGCGCTCGAATCGCGCCTAAACAAGTTGAAG
>CAJMHR010000092.1 GCA_905213265.1 uncultured Collinsella sp. | reverse complement strand
GCGATTTGGTAGTC
Organism: uncultured Collinsella sp.; assembly: GCA_905213265.1. Taxonomy (GTDB): domain Bacteria; phylum Actinomycetota; class Coriobacteriia; order Coriobacteriales; family Coriobacteriaceae; genus Collinsella. The sequence goes on along the minus strand of CAJMHR010000092.1, from coordinate 2,516 downwards.
GGGCATCGAGTGGGGCGCCACTCTTAAGCTGGTCTCATGATTGTGGCTGGCATGGCGCACCAACCGATGCCCCTTTTTTGTTTGACATAAGGAGCCATAAAGACGATGAATGCTGAGCAGTTCGATATCAAGATTCGTGTCGTAGAGGGCGGCGTAACGGCGGCAGCTGGCTTTAAGGCGGCGGGCATCCATGCTGGATTCCGCAAGAATCCCGAGCGCCTGGATTACGCGCTCGTCGTGCCCGATAAACCCTGTCCCGGGGCCGGCGTGTTTACGACTAACCGCTTTTGTGCGGCGCCCGTGCAAGTGAGCCGTGCCAACCTGGGCGGCGCCGACAAGGGCTACGGTGTCATTGCCGGCGTTTCTATCAACTCCGGCAATGCCAACGCCGCCACGGGTGAGACCGGTCTTGCCTGCGCGCGCGAGACCTGCAGCATCGCCTCGCAGGTCATCGGCTGCGAGCCCCAGCAGATTCTGGTCGCCTCCACGGGCGTAATTGGTCAGATTCTGCCGATCGACACGTTTGAGACGGCGATTCCGGCAGCTTATGAGGCACTCTCCGCTCATGGTGGCGCCGATGCTGCCCGCGCTATCATGACCACCGACACGCACTCCAAGGAGTATGCCGTGTGTTACCGCAGCGAGGCCGCGGGGCACGCAGGCAATGCCTATACGGTGGGCGGTATGTGCAAGGGCTCGGGCATGATCATGCCCAACATGGCCACCATGATCGCGGTCATCACTACCGATGCCCCCGTCGAGTCGGCGGCGCTCCACGCCCTGTTGCTCTCCACCGTCAAGCAGACCTTCAACAAGGTAACGGTCGATTCCGACACCTCGACCAACGACACCTGCATCATGCTTGCTTCCGGCGCTGCCGCAGATGCCGAGCCTATTGTCGAGGGCTCTGACGCCTTCGACGAGCTGGCCTTTGCCGTGCATGAGGTGTGCGAGAGCCTGGCGCGCAACATCGCCGCCGACGGCGAGGGCGCATCCAAGCTCGTGACGGTTAACGTCACCGGCGCCGTGAACGACGAGGAGGCCGATATCGCCGCCCGCGCCGTCGCCAACTCGCCGCTCGTCAAGACCTGCATCGCCGGCCACGACTGCAACTGGGGCCGCGTTGCCATGGCGCTCGGCAAGTGCGGCGTGCAGTTTAACCAAGAAGATGTGTCCATCGACATGATGGGTATGCCCGTCTGCCGTGATGGCCTGACCGTTCCCTTTGACGAGGACGAGGCCCTGCGTCGCTTTGAGGCGCCCGAGATCGTGATCTCGGCCGACCTGGGCGCGGGCGCCGCGGCAACGACCGTGTGGACCTGCGACCTCACGCACGAGTACATCTCCATTAACGGTGACTACCGTTCCTAGATTCCAGGCACGCTGCGCATCTTGCCGCGATTGCGGACAGCGGAGCACGGCGCGATAACGATACGAAAGACGAGGCAGATTATGAAATTCGCACGCGATTGTCGTTCGAGCGAATCCAACGAAGCAACCGCGCAGCTGCTGTTCGAAGCACTGCCGTGGATTAAGAACCTGACCGGCAAGACGGTTGTTATCAAATATGGCGGAGCCGCCATGGTTGATGAGCAGCTGCGCCGCGACGTGATGAGCGACATCGTTTTGCTCAAGATCATCGGTATGCGCCCCGTCATCGTGCACGGCGGCGGCAAGGCTATCAACGAGGCGCTGAGCCATTACGATATTCCCGTCGAGTTTAAGAACGGCCAGCGCGTGACCACGCCGGCGACTATGGATATCGTGCGCGAGGTGCTGGGCGGCAAGGTTAACCAGGAGCTGGTTGCTGCCATCAACCACCACGGCAACCTGGCCGTGGGCGTGTCGGGCAGCGATGCCGGCACGCTCATCGCCGAGCCGCTCGACCCCGAGCTCGGTCGCGTGGGCAAAGTGACGCACGTCAACACCGACTATATCGAGCGCTTGCTCGATAGCGAGTACATCCCCGTCATCGCTACCGTCGCGGCGGGGGAGGACGGCGGTTTCTTCAACATCAACGCCGACACCGCCGCCGGTGCCGTTGCCGCGGCGCTCCACGCGCATAAGGCGATCTTTTTGACCGATGTCGATGGCCTGTACAAGGACTTTAGCGACAAGGACTCGCTTATCTCCAACCTAACGCTCGACGAGGTTAACGAAATGCTCTACGGCGGCGAGGTCGATAAGGGCATGATTCCCAAGCTGCGTGCGGCCGTCGATGCGCTTACCGGCGGCGTATTTCGTGCCCACATCATTAACGGTACTACGCCGCATTCGCTGCTCCTGGAGCTGCTGACCGATGCCGGTGTCGGCACCGTGATCCATTCCACCGAGACGGCTTACGAGTTCGATACGCATCCGCATCCGCTTTCGACGTTTGCTGCGCGTCTGACCGAAAACCTTGACGAGGTCGAGAAGCTTCAGACGGTCTAGCTGACCCGCAGTCGTCGCGTCCCTGCATCCATAGGTCTGCGCCGTCCGGCGCTCAACGAAAGGCATCCCATGTCACTTGCAGC
>CAJMHR010000091.1 GCA_905213265.1 uncultured Collinsella sp. | reverse complement strand
GGCGATGTCCTGGGCGCTCGCGCGGTAGAGCTCGTCGATAAAGGCGACCTTAAAGCTCGCCGGGGCATCGGCGACGGCGGCAGCACGCGTGCCAGCGACGTTGTAGACGGCGGCGCCGCAGACGGCTGCCGTAAACGGGTCGGCGGCACAGGCGTACACGGCCAGTACGCCGCCTTGCGAGCAACCGCAACCGGTGATTTTGGACATGAGCGGGCTGCCGCCGTGGGACTTGGCCACGGTCGTGCCGTCGGTAATCAGGTCGACTTCGCCCGAGACCACAACGGCGCCGCCGGTGTAGCGGGCGAGCGCCACGGCGGCATCGCGGGCGGCGTCTACCGTGTCGGTGGTATCGACACCGCGTACGCGGCACAGATCGGCCGCCTCGCCCTCAAGACCCCACAGGCCGGCGAGCGCGATGATCTCGGAGGCGTTGCCGCGCACGATGGCGGGCTTGTACTGCTTGAGCTCGTTGACCAGCTGGGTGCGCAGGCTACCGATACCCAGGCCCACCGGATCGAGCACCCAGGGCTTGCCGGCGTCGTGTGCCGCCTTCGCCGCGCGGGGAATCGTCTGCTCGTAGATAGGGAAGAGCGTGCCCATGTTGAGATAGATGGCGCTGCCGCCGGCAACGAGCGCTTCGCCCTCGTCGGGCAGATAGACCATGGCGGCCGATCCGCCCACGGCGAGCTGTGCGTTGGCGACAAAGTCGATCGTCACCGTGTTGGTGATGGAGCCGGCCATCGGATTGGTGGCGCGAATTTCCTCTACGGCCTTGACCATATGTTGCTTAAGCTGTTCCGAATCAATCACTGCACATGCCTCCTTGGCATAGAAAAGGGGCGCTGTGCATAGACAGCGCCCCTGTAAAGGCGGCATGCTCCCTACGCCAGCATTAACTGACAGGTTCAAAGGATTGGGCCCCATGCCCTCTCAGCCTTGTGGTTTGCACCGTCGGCACTCCCGCATCGAATCTGTTGTTCCCTATACTAACGCACCGTTACAATGGTTGCGGTGAAAATGACTGGGGGACTCTATGATCAAACTTGTGCTGACCGATATGGACGATACGCTGATTCCAGCCGGGCATGACGGCGCCAGCGACTACGCCATTGAGGGTATTCATGCCATGCAGGCGGCGGGTCTGCACTTTGGGCCGGTTTCGGGTCGTCAGCCGTCCGCGATGGGCTGGATGTTCAAAAACCGTTCCGAGTGTTTTTCGACAGGTGCGTTCTGTAACGGCCAGGTGATGTTTGTCGACGGCGAAGTAGTCGCTTCGCGCGCAATCGACAACGATGCTCTGATACGTTTGGCTGACTATCTGGAGCAAGAAACCGACGATACATTTCTAAAAGTCTACAGCCTGGGCGATGACTTTTGGGGTAACGATGCCTATTGCGTGACGAGCAATCCCGAGCGTGTACGTCGCGCTATGGAGTCGGGCGGCAATGCGTGGCTCAAAGGCGAAGAGGCCCCGTGCCGTCCCGTCGTCGATGACGCGCCGGTGTTTAAGGCGAATATCTGGAGTGCCCGTTCGCGTGAGGAGCTCGCGGAGCTACGCGAGCGCGTTGCCGTTGAGATGCCGGAACTCTCGCTTGTGTTTCCCAACAACCGAGTGCGCCTGTTCGACATCCTTCCGGATGGTTGGGACAAGGGCTGCGCTGCACTGGAGCTGGCGCGCGCCTTGGGCCTGACGCCCGACGAGGTGGCCGTATTTGGCGATTCCGATAACGATCTGCCCATGATCGATGCCGTTCCCAACTCCGTTGCAGTCGCCAATGCCAACGAGGCCGTCACGGCTGCCGCGCGCTGGCATATCGGCGCCGCGGCAGATGATGCGGTCGCCGGGGCTCTGCATCAGATTGCCGCCTGCGCCGCGACGGGGGAGATGCCGCCGTTTATGCGTCAGGAGGGTGCAGCCGACGCGAATCTCGCGAACAGCTAAGGAGACAGCCATGAAGCTCCAGCAGCTCAGATATGTCGTCAAAGTTGCCGAATGCGGCAGCATTACCGAGGCCTCGCGCCGTCTCTTTGTGTCGCAGCCTTCGATTACCGCGTCGATTCGCGATCTCGAAAACGAGATGGGTGTGCACATCTTTGAGCGCACCAACAAGGGCGTCATTGTGTCCGAGGAAGGCGAGACCTTCTTGGGCTACGCGCGACAGGTGCTCGACCAGGCCGATCTGCTCGAAGGCAAGTACAAGGGCGCGTCCGAGCAGGTGCCGCACTTTAGTGTGAGCTGCCAGCATTATTCCTTTGCCGTTAACGCGTTTGTCGATGTGATCCGTGAGTTCGATGCCGCGCGCTACGACTTTACCCTGCGCGAGGAACAGACTCACGAGATTATCGAGGATGTCGCGCATATGAAAAGCGAACTGGGCATCCTGTACTTATCCGAGCATAACCGCGAGGTCATCGAGCGCATGCTGGCGGCCAACGAGCTCGTGTTCGAAGGGCTCTTCTGCGCCACGCCGCATGTCTTCGTGTGCGCCGACCATCCGCTGGCGGGCCGCTCCAGCGTGACGCTCGAGGA
>CAJMHR010000090.1 GCA_905213265.1 uncultured Collinsella sp. | reverse complement strand
TCACCATGTTCTTTGACGGCGGCTACGTCATGATCTTCCTGGCCGCACTGCTGTTCGGCCTTATGTATGTATGGCGTCGCGGCACCGCCATCGAGCGCACGCAGACGGTCCTGCTGCCGGTCTCCAAGTACATCGACCAGCTCAATCGCCTGCGCAACGACGAGACCTATCCCGTGCTCGCCGACAACCTGGTGTTCCTCACCAACAGCCCCGACCCGCTCACGCTCGACCGCGACGTGCTCTATTCCATCCTGGACAAACATCCCAAGCGTGCCAAGGCATATTGGTTCATTAACGTGCATGTCACCGATGAGCCCTATACGCACGAGTATTGCGTTGAGACCTTTGGCACAGACTTCCTGTTCCGCGTGCGCTTGGACCTGGGCTTTAAGGTCAATCAGCGCATCAACGCCTACCTGCGCCAGATCGTTGGCGACCTGATGGCCTCGGGTGAGTTGCCGCCGCAGCACCACACCTACTCCATCTACGAGACGCGCGGCAACGTGGGCGACTTCCGTTTTTGCATGCTGCGCAAGATGCTTGCCCCCGAAACGGACATCAACCGCAATGACCACCGCGTGATGGCCATCAAGTACGCCGTCCGCCGCGCTTGCGGAAGCCCGGCGCGCTGGTACGGTCTCGAGAACTCTGCCATCATCATCGAGTACGTGCCGCTGTTTGCCCGCATGCGCCCGGCCGTTAAGCTCGTGCGCACCCAGGTGCCGCTCGAGGTTCAGATTGAAGAGGCCGAGGAAATGGAAGTCGACATCTTCTCGGACGACTTGGTCAACGGCAACGAGGCCGGTAGGGACATGAACGTCGATCCCACCGAGCTGCTCGAGAGCGTCGCCGATACGCCCGAACAGCAACAGCTCGACGGCCTCGAAAGTGAACAACTCAACGACGCCAACTTCTAGCGGCGCCATAAATCAACGACAGCGGCCCTGCACCTCACGGGAGATGCAGGGCCGCTTTGCATTGCAGTAAAGCTAGCGGCTACGAACGGCGCGGCTCGGGAACCACGAGCCTATCGGGGCTCGCGCCCTCAGCATCCATCAGGCTCACGTAGCGAATCGACGGATCCCCATACATCGCGTAGTAATAATTGCCCGTGCGCGCGCTAAAGCATCCGGTGTAGATAGTCTTCTCGAACTTGCCATCGCCCATCCTGGACGCTCCCTCGATCATCACCACGCCCTCGAGCGAGCGGAACATGCGAACGACGTTTTCGGTCTCGCTCTCCTTTTGCGGGTAATTGGCATTGAGGTACGCCGCCTTTACAAAACGGCTCGGCGAATAGCAATCGCCCGGAATGCCGCGCATGCCGGCACCGGCTCCATAGGGCTTAAGCTCGGCGCCACGCCATGTCGCCGTCTGCGGAAAATCGCTTGTGGCGGTGATATAGGTGCGCAGGTTTTCCATGTGCCACGGGAAGGTCGGCTGGTTGGCAAGGGTGTCGACCGGATCGTCGTATACATGCAGGCCGTCAGCCATCATCTCGACCACGATGCTGCGCTGGCTGTCGCCGATAATCCAATGGAGCAGCGACACGCCCAGCCCCTCTCCGGCAGATTTGGCGACAATCACCGTGTCGCGCAGCGCGGCCTCGACCTCATCGACCGTCGAGAACGTCGCTGCCACCCACAGGGGGAACTCATAGGCCGCGATATTGTTCTTGCCGTCGACAGGGCCCTCGGCATACTCGGCATAGCCGGGAAAGTTGAGCCCCGCCACAGCCAGACCCGCATCGTTACCGCAATCGAAAAACATGGGATAGTTCTTGTAATCGATGCACATACCGATCACCGCGTGTGCCGCTGTCGCGTCGTCGATAAACGAATACGGAATGTGAAACCCGCGCGGCATCACGCGAACCTGTTGGCCGTAGTCAAAGCTCCAGTCGAGATTGCGGCCCAGATACATGTGGCCAGAATTATCGGTAAATCGAATACTCGTACACATAGCGCCTCCTAGCTTTACGTTCTTGCTAATTTCATTGTCTCCAAACAAAAAGGCGCTAAACACAAAAGCCCGGACATGACAACAATGTCATGCCCGGGCCAAAAGCGACGATTGAACGCCAATAGTTACCCTCACAGGTCGGTCTAGGGTGCCACAGTGCCGCAGATCGCCCCGAACGAGAAGCGCCGCGTACTAACGGTACGCAAGCGACGAGTGAGCGGCGAGGTGTGGTGCTGTGGTCGCCCTAGACAAGCTTGCCGAGACAGTGGTCGATCATATGCTGGATCATCTGTGCCTCAAAGCCCGCATAGTCGCGGCGGCACTCCTTCATCTTGCCGTCGACGATCTGGTCAAAGGCAACCTTGCACTTGATGTAGCGCGTGGACTTGGTGACCTCCTCGTGCGTCAGGCAGCTCTCCTCCATCTTGCTGGCACCCAGGCCAAACACCAGACGGGGGTTGTAGAGCACATGGGGCTCGCCGGCGTCGTCCAGATAGACGCAGACCTTCTTGGTGACGCCGATCTGGTTGGCGGCAAGGCAGCCGGCATCGTCGAGCGACTTGATGGTATCGATCAGGTCCTGTGCCACCGACTCGTCCTCGACGGTCGCGACCTCGCAACGCTGGGACAGAATAGCCTCGTCGTGGCAGAGCTCTTTAATCATACGTTCCTCCATAGGGGTCGTTGTAACTGCTTAAGTATACGGTACCCACACATTTTCATGCGAAAAATACCGTCCGTCTGCTACAAAGCGCCGAACATCAACATGCGAGGAACATCAACCTTTCAAAGGCGATATAGTAGTTGAGTTCGTGTCAATCGGCCTAAACTCGGGGCCGAACAAGGAAAGGGTATGCATG
>CAJMHR010000089.1 GCA_905213265.1 uncultured Collinsella sp. | reverse complement strand
CGATGGTCGCGGGCGGCTTGGACGTGATGTCGTAGCACACGCGGTTGGCACCGGGGACCTCGGCAACGATGCGGCCGGAGATGCGGGCCAGCACGTCGTAGGGCAGCTTGGCCCAGTCGGCGGTCATGGCATCGCTGGACTCGACGGCGCGCAGGATGATCGGGCGCTGGTAGGTGCGCTCGTCGCCCATAACGCCCACGGACTTGATGTCGGGCAGGACCGCGAAGTACTGCCAGCAGCTGTGCTCGGAGTTGCGCTCGCCGGTCTGCTCAAACAGACGCTGGTTGTAGGCGTCGAGCTCCTCGCGCACGATGGCGTCGGCGTTCTTGAGGATTTCGAGCTTCTCCTTGTCGACCGCACCAATGATGCGGATGGCAAGACCCGGGCCCGGGAAAGGCTGGCGGAACACGATGTGGCCCGGCAGGCCCAGCGCCAGACCAAGTGCGCGAACCTCGTCCTTAAAGAAGTGGTCGAGCGGCTCAATAAGGTCGAAGTGCACGCCCTCGGGGAACGGGATCAGGTTGTGGTGGCTCTTGATGGTGGCCGTCTTGCCGCCCGTCTTGCGAGCGCCGGACTCGATGATGTCGGGGTAGATGGTGCCCTGAGCCAGGTACTTGACCGGCTTGCCATCGGTCTCGAGCTGCTGAGCAACCGCGAAGAACTCTTTCCAGAACTGCGTGCCGATGATGCGGCGCTTCTCCTCGGGCTCGGTCACACCGGCCAGAAGCTCGGCATAACGGTCCTCGGCGTGGACGTGGATAAAGTCGACGTCAAACTGCTTGGTGAAGACCTCCTCCACCTGCTCGGGCTCGCCCTTGCGCAGCAGGCCGTGGTTGATGAACACGCAGGTCATCTGCTTGCCCACGGCGCGGGCGCCCAGCGCGGCCACGACGGAGGAGTCGACGCCACCGGACAGGGCCAGAATCACGCGGTCGTTGCCGACCTTCTCGCGGAACTCGGCCGTCATGGTCTCGACCAGGTTGTCCATGCTCCAGTTGGGCTCCAGGCCGCAGATCTCAAACAGGAAGTTGCTCAGCAGCTGCTGACCGTACTCGGAGTGCTTGACCTCGGGGTGGAACTGCGTGGTGAAGATCTTGCGCTCGACGCACTCCATGGCGGCAACCGGGCACACGTCGGTGCTGGCGGTAACGGTAAAGCCCTCGGGCACCTCGGAAACGGCGTCGCGATGGCTCATCCACACGGTTTGCTCCATGGGCGTGGAGTTAAAGAGCTTGGCGCCGGCCGTGCGCGTGATGGTGGCGCGGCCGTACTCGCCCACCTCGGAGTGGCCGACCTTGCCGCCGAGCGTCACGGCCGTGATCTGATGGCCGTAGCAAAAACCTAGGACGGGAAGGCCCAGGTCAAAGATGGCGGGATCGATAGACGGAGCGTCCTCGGCATACACGGAGGCCGGGCCGCCGGAAAGGATGAGCGCAGAGGCGTTCATCTCGCGAATCTCGTCGGCCGAGATGTCGCAGGGGACGATCTCGGAATACACGTTGAGGTCGCGGACGCGACGGGCAATGAGCTGACCGTACTGCGCACCAAAGTCGAGTACGAGGACCTTTGCGGAAGCATTTTGATCCATGGTATCCCCCTCTTGTTGGCGGGGAGCCGGTGCCCGCCCGCGCGAATGAACGAAAATATCTTTCATAGTGTACACGTTATATGGGGTTTCTCGTCCCTCGCAGCCATCAGCGCACGGCAAACGCACGACCTAGGCCCCTATTTGACGGCAATTGAAGTGTTACCAGACGTTACAGATGATGTAATACGTTTGAACATTGGACGCTCTGTGCCACAATACTGCCGAACGACTCCGCCTCTGCGGCGGCAAATACGATAGGAATACCAGCATGAAGCGCATCCTTCTCATCGCCACGGGCGGCACCATCGCATCGACCGAGGACGGCAACGGCCTCTCCCCCGCCCTGACCGGTGAGGAGCTCGCCCAGAGCGTCCCCGAGATCTCGGGCCTCTGCGAGCTCGACGTCGTGCAGCCCATGAACATCGACAGTACCAATATGCGCCCGAGCGATTGGATGCGCATCCGCGACGTCATCGTCGAAGGCTATGCCGACCACGACGGCTTCGTGATTCTGCACGGCACCGACACCATGAGTTACACCGCGGCAGCGCTTTCCTACCTGATTCAGGACAGCCCCAAGCCCATCGTGCTCACCGGCTCGCAAAAGCCCATGGGCAACCCATTTACCGACGCCAAGCTCAACCTGTACCAGAGCCTGCTCTATGCGCTCGACGAGCATTCGCACGACGTCTCGATCGTGTTTGGCGGCGTCGCCATTGCCGGCACGCGCGCCCGCAAACAGCGCACCATGAGCTTTAACGCGTTCATTAGCGTCAACTATCCGCCCATTGCCTACATCCGCAATGACCGCATCGTGCGCAACGGGCTTCACGGCACGCATCAGGGCGAAAACCCGGTGCGTTTCTACGACAGCATCGACCCGCGCGTATTTGTACTCAAGCTTACGCCCGGCGTAAACCCGGGCATCCTCGACGCCCTTGCCGATAGCTACGATGCTGTAATCCTTGAGACCTTTGGCATTGGCGGTATTCCCGAGTTTGGCGAGTCCGGCGATTCGTTCCAAGAGGCAATTTTCCGCTGGGTCGATTCGGGTCGCACCGTCGTTATGACCACGCAGGTCCCCGAAGAGGGCCTCGATCTGGGCGTTTATGAGGTCGGCCGTGCTTACGCCGATCATCCGGGTATTTTGCGCGGCGACGACATGACCACCGAGACGCTCGTGGCCAAGACCATGTGGGCGCTCGGCCAGTCACGCGATGCGGCAGAGATTCAGCGCCTGTTCTACAGCCAAGTCAACCACGACCGTATCCCGATGGCGTAATCTCTAAGGCAGCTCCACTTATCGCAACCTTAAACGACAGGTGGTCC
>CAJMHR010000088.1 GCA_905213265.1 uncultured Collinsella sp. | reverse complement strand
CAATGGGGATATTGGAAACGCGAGATTCGATCTCGACCACGCCTGAATCGCCGAGTTGGTCGGCTCCAACGGTGTAAGACCAACTGTCACCGGAGGGCAAATAGCCCTCGGGCGCCTTCGATTCATAGATGGTAAAGGTTCCCAGGGGGACATCGGTGAGGGTAGCTCGACCGCTTTCATCGGTCCTGAGAGTTTGTGTCCATCCAGGGGTTGATTGCGATACGCACACGAATTCTGCTCCTGCGAGCGAAGCTCCAACTTGGGGGCCTGCATTCGTTGCGGCGTCGAGCTTTACAATGCGCAAGGTAATGGTGCCGGGTTGTTCATCAATGGTGACGTATCCGCCGTTATTCGTCGTGGTAAAGGCAATGCGATCGTGCAGGGGGATATAACCAGCTGGCGCTGTTATCTCAACTAGGTAGTATGCCGTGTTGGGTAGGAGTGTTGCCTGCGCTCGACCGTTGCTGTCCATCTGGACGGTGCCGACACGCGCGCCGCTGGCGCTCTCAAAAACATCGAATGTTGCCCCGTCAAACTGATAAGTATTGTTTCCGCTGGTAATGGCAGCGTTTGCAGACTGCTTTTGGAAGGAAACAGAGACCGCCGGCAGTACATAGAGCATGTCTTGACGTTTGCTGCCGCCCGATACGGTTCCTATATAGCGCCGCGCGCGGTGCGGAGCGGCTTTGATGCTTCCTGATTTTGCGCTGTCGTGGAGCCACCGCGCAGCCGCCACGACTTCATTGTCGGCGGTAAAGTGCCCGCTCTTGGTTTTGCCCTGAGCGGTTGTGTAGGAGTAGGTGCCGTCGACATGGGTAGTGCCGTTGAGCATCCATACGGCAAGCTGGGTGGCGGCGCGGGCGCGATCGGGTGAAAGATGGTAACCGCCAAACGACGTGGCGGTAGGATATCCGTGACAAACGATTGCCGCGAACTCGTCGTCGAGCCACACCCAGCCTTGATCAAAGTTGAGCCATGGGCCGCCCGGCTTGGTGGGGCCGGGGCGCTCCTGGTTCATGCAGTAGGCAATCGAGGCGTCTTGAGCTTCATACTTGCCGATGAAGAAGGGCCCACAATCATCGCTAATAGTGCGGAAGCCGAGCTGGTCGTAGCCATCGACGGCAAATGCGGCTCCCGGTGCCAGACAGCCGAAAAGCAGGAAGAGGAGCAGGAGCAGCGGACCTGTTGCGATTGCGCTGTGGACAGAGTGCGTGGGTGCGTTGGACATGGCTGCTCCTTATCCCTCGTGCGCCGCATGGGGAGGTTGCGACGCGTAGGATGAGGCTACCCCCGAGGTTCATGCGGGTAAGTACCGGAGCCTGACCAAAAGCTTGCCCAATTCCTGACAAATTGAGCTCAAATACAACAATCAGGCAAAAGCGCAGGTAGAAGATAAGGAGAACAGGAGGCCAAAGGTCCTCGTCTCCACAATTGATGCGATTTTCAAACGAATCTCCACAGCTAAAACAAGCATCGCCACCCTTGTATCGAACAAGACAACCGCGTTATACTAGCCAACACACAAGCGGGCATCGCCAAGTGGTAAGGCATCAGCTTCCCAAGCTGACACTCGCGGGTTCGAGTCCCGTTGCCCGCTCCAGAAAAAGTAAAAGCACGACACCGTTCCGGTGCCGTGCTTTTTTCAATAAAGCGCCGGGACTCGAACCCGCCAGGGTGCGAGCGTAAAACAAACGCGAAGCGTTTGTAGCGAGCAGGCGAAGGCGCCGGCAGGCGCCTGAAGCCGGTGCGGATTTGCGAAGCAAATACGCGGACGTCCCGTTGCCCGCTCCATCGAGCGCGGGAGACTTTGGGGCGGCCAATTCAACAAAGTCTTCCCCATCGTCTCCGTGAATCCGAGGAGATCGACCGCAGCCGGTGCGGATTTGCGAAGCAAATACGCGGACGTCCCGTTGCCCGCTCCAATTCCAAAATGTTAGGTTAATGCCTGCTGCCCATACTTGCACCTGCGCACGGTACAATGGTTGGGTTACGACCAACGTGCCAATAACCAAAAAGGAGCCGCTATGATCGATCGCTATACCCGCCCGGAGATGGGACACATCTTCTCCCTCGAGAACAAGTACGCCATTTGGCAGGAGATCGAGGTCCTGGCCTGTGAGGCCCAGGCGGAGCTCGGCAAGATCGGCATTTCTAAAGACGAAGCCCAGTGGATCCGCGACCATGCCAACTTTGAGAAGGCAAAGGTCGACGAGATCGAGGAGGTCACGCGCCACGACGTCATCGCCTTCCTGACCAACATGAAGGAGTACATCGACGCCGATGTTCCCGAGGGCGACCCCAAGCCCAGCCGCTGGGTTCACTATGGCATGACCAGCTCCGATCTGGGCGACACGGCTCTGTGCTACCAGCTCACCCAGGCCTGCGACCTGATCATCGAGGACGTCAAGAAGCTCGGCGAGATTTGCAAGCGTCGCGCCTTTGAGGAGCGCAACACGCTCTGTGCCGGCCGCACTCATGGCATCCACGCCGAGCCGATGACCTTCGGCATGAAGTTCGGCTCTTGGGCCTGGGAACTCAAGCGCGATCTGGATCGTCTTGAGGACGCCCGCAAGAATGTTGCCTTCGGTGCCATCTCGGGCGCTGTTGGCACGTACAGCTCCATCGAACCGTTTGTCGAGGAGTATGTCTGCGAGCACCTGGGTCTGGTTCACGACCCGCTGTCCACGCAGGTTATTAGCCGCGATCATCACGCCTACCTCGCCGGCGTTCTCGCCACCACCGCGGCCACCTGTGAGCGCATCGCTACCGAGGTTCGCAATCTGCAGAAGACCGATACACTCGAGGCCGAGGAACCGTTCCGTAAGGGTCAAAAGGGCAGCTCCGCCATGCCGCACAAGCGCAACCCCATCACCATGGAGAAGGTCTGCGGCCTGTCGCGCGTCGTGAAGGCCAACGCGCAGGTTGCCTTCGACAACGTCGCCCTGTGGCACGAGCGTGACATTTCGCACTCCTCTGCCGAGCGCGTCGCCCAGGCCGACAGCTTCATCGCCCTCGACCACATGTTCCAGTGCCTCATCC
>CAJMHR010000087.1 GCA_905213265.1 uncultured Collinsella sp. | reverse complement strand
TCTCGGAAGGCACGTGCAGACCTTTCGTCATGGCCTCCTACCTTTCTTTCGGGCCTTACTGGCCGAATGTATCAGCGCCCCTCCGTATGGGACGCTGCTTGCTGACAGCTCTAGTTATATCCAAAAACCACCCGCAATTCCACCTCGCCCCCGAACGGTCAGCAAAGTACGATGAACGGTATATCGCATATGATTCCCCCATGATGCACTTCGGTTCTCTAAAGCATGTTTTCAAAGGTAAATGTTCTTTTTTCTAAGGAATTAAGCTAGATTGCACAAATATTTTCATGTTTAGGAATTGCATAGCTAAAACGGTTTTCTGCATATTTATATCGTTTGTCCATGATTCAATTTGGATTCGATTATATTCAGCTCGCAATCATTCTTATTCATACATCCTCACCAGTTGAGTATGGATATAGATTATCTCCAAACGAGTTGGGCAGTTAGTCGCATGCCTTGGCAGCGTAAGAAGTAGGTAAAGATACCGTTCGCGCGATGCGTCCGTGCCACAGGTCGACTAAATTGAGACAATAGTGATTAGTGTTAGGCTACCGTCCCTTGTGGGGACTGAACGGACAGATGCATATGCCGAGCAAAATCGAAAAGAAGCAAGCCGCCGCAAAGCTGCGCAAACCGCCGCGCGACTTCTCGTACACGCAAAACCGAGAGCTCAGCTGGCTACGCTTTGACAACCGCGTGCTCGACGAAGCCTTCGATGAGTCCGTGCCGCTGTTCGAGCGCCTTAAGTTCGTCTCGATCTTCGAGTCCAACCTCGACGAGTTCCTTATGGTGCGCGTGGGCGGCCTGTCCGATCTGGCAGAGCTCAAAAAACAACCTGTCGACAACAAGAGCAACATGACCGCCTCCGAACAGGTCGATGCTGTCATGGCCGAAATGCCCGGGCTCCTTACCCGTTGGGAGTCCATCTTTAAGAGCATCGAGGGCAAGCTCGACACCTTGGGCGTTCACCGCGCCCGCATCGATTCGCTTACGCCCGAGGAGCGCACCTTTGTAACCCGCTACTTCCAGGCCTACGTGTCGCCGGTCATCTCACCGCTGGTGATCGACCCGCGCCATCCCTTCCCCAACCTGCGCAACGGCGCACTTTACCTGGCGTGCGGCCTGGACGGCGTCACCGACGAGGAAAGTCTGCTGGGCCTGATCGAGATTCCCGCCTCGATGAACCGCGTGGTCGAGATCCCCTCGCCCACCGGCACCTACTCCTACATCTTGCTCGAGGACGTCATCCTCGCCTGCCTGGACAGCTGCTTTGGCTCCTATAAGCCGCTCGACCGCGCGCTCATCCGCGTCACCCGCAACGCCGACATCGATCCGGACGGCGAGGGCGTCGAGGAGGAAGAGGACTACCGCCAGCATATGAAGCGCATCCTCAAGAAGCGCCTGCGCCTGCAGCCGGTAGTGCTCGCCGTCTCGGGTTCACTCGAGAAGCAGACGCTCAAGACTATCCGCAAGGCGCTCGAGCTCTCGCGTCACTCGGTCTTTACCTGCGATATCCCGCTCAACCTGGGCTATGTCTTCGGCATTGAGGGCAAGATTCCCGAGCACCTGCGCAACGAGCTGCTCTTTACGCCGTTTAAGCCGCAGCCCAACCCCACCATCGATATGACCCGCTCCATCCGCGAGCAGGTACTTCAGCACGACAAGCTGCTCTTTTATCCCTATGAGGCCATGAACCCCTTCCTGGATCTGGTGCACGAGGCCGCCTACGACCCCGAGTGCATCTCGTTGCGCATCACGCTCTACCGCGTGGCTAAGCAGAGCCGCCTGTGCGAGTCGCTAATCGATGCCGCCGAGAACAGCAAAGAGGTCACGGTGCTCATGGAGCTCCGCGCCCGCTTCGACGAGCAGAACAACATCGAGTGGGCCGAGCGTCTGGAAGAGGCGGGCTGCACCGTCATCTATGGTTCCGAGGGCTTTAAATGCCACTCAAAGATCTGCCAGCTCACCTATCGCGAGGGCATGGCGCTCACCCGCCTCACGCTTTTGGGCACCGGCAACTTTAACGAGAAGACGGCCAAACTCTACAGCGACTTTATGCTCATGACAGCCCATCCCGGCATCGGTGAAGACGCCAACCTGTTCTTCCGCAATCTATCGCTGGGCAACCTGCGCGGCGACTACCGCTTCCTGGGTGTGGCGCCCGTCGGACTGAAACCGCTCATCATGCGCGGGCTTGACCGCGAGATCCAGCGCGCCCTTGCCGGCGAGCCCGCCCGCGTGTTCTTTAAGCTCAACTCGCTGACCGACCGCGAGGTTATCGACAAGATCGCCGAGGCATCGTGTGCCGGCGTGCGCGTAGACATGATCATCCGCGGCATCTCGTGCCTCAAGCCCGGTGTTCCGGGCAAGACCGAGAACGTGCATGTCCGCTCCATCGTCGGACGCTTTTTGGAGCACGCGCGCGTCTATGCTTTTGGCGTGGACTCGGACATGATTTACCTGAGCTCGGCAGACATGATGACGCGCAACACCGAGCACCGCGTGGAGATCGCCTTCCCCGTGCTCGACCCCACCTGCCGCGCCCTAGTGCACGAGTACATGGGCATGCAGCTGCGGGACAACGTGAAGGCCCGCAGCCTCACGAGCGACGGCACCTGGGTCCCCGTGGAGCGTGCAGAGGGTGAGAAACCCTTCAACTCGCAGGAAGCTCTACTGGAGCGTGCCTATCGCAACGCCGAGGCCGCCGCGCAGCAGCGTGCGCAGGAGAAGGAACGTGTGGCCGAGGAGGCCATTCAGGCCGAGGTTGAACACGGGGCAGCCGCCAAACCGGAAGCGGTTGCCGCTCCCCCGGTGAATGAGCCCGAGGCTGCCGCAGAGCCCGCCATGGAGAAAGCGCCCGAGCCCGCTACCGCGACTCCGGAGCCCGCCGCCGAGGCAAAGCCCGCCCCTGCTCCTGAGCCGCAGCCGACCACACCCGAGGTTCAGAAGGTCCAGGCGACCGTCATTGAGCCCGAGCCTGCACCTGCACCTCGGCCCGAGCCGCAGGTCACCAAGCCCGCACCCGAGACGAGTGCCCGTCGCGATAAGCCCGCCGGCAAGACCAAGGCCATCGAGCGCCATCGCCCCGGCCGCGTGCGCATGGGCCTGGGCCTGATCGGCCTGGGTCTTAAGACGCTCATTACCGGCAAGACGAAATAGTCGTTTGTAGAAGCAGTTTGTAGAAGCAGTTTGTAGAAGCAGTTTGTAGAAGCAGTTTGTAGAAGCAGTT
>CAJMHR010000086.1 GCA_905213265.1 uncultured Collinsella sp. | reverse complement strand
GCAGCAGGGGCTCTCAATGTTTTTATGTCCTGCTCATATCGTCTCTGCCGGCAGTTAAGGAACGTCCCTAAGTGCCGGGTTTTGAGGAGGTTGGCATGCTCAATGCGATGATTTGGGCGCTTGCCTGTTTTGGCGTTGTCGCTGCCGATATAGCCCTGAGCGTGGTTCTGTTTTCAGTTCTCGATGCCGTGTCGGTGCTGACGGGCTATCCGATCGACAATCTCGATATCCAATGGTTCCAGGCTGCCGCTCAGACGGCATCGTTTTTGATGGCGCTGCTGTGGTGGCGTTATTTGTGGCCGCGGTCGTTTATCGCGCGCTGGCAAGGTGAGCGTCCACTTGGCGGGGGATTGCGTAGCGCGTGGAAGCGCATTGCCTGCGTTATCGTGATCGGCTTGGCCCTGCAGGTGGTCGTTGGCTACGTGACCGACGCCGTGCTGTCGCTGTTGCCCGAGGTCGCGGCAGACTATAGCGAGCTCGTCGAGGAAACGGGCATGGGCGATACCAGCCTTCTTGCTGTCCTGACCACGGTGCTCGGCGCTCCGTTTTGCGAGGAGTTGCTGGTGCGCGGCATTATTTTTGAGTTTTCGCTCCGAGCGTTTAACCCGCAGTGCCGCCCACTTTGGAAGCGCCGACGTCTCGTGCGACCGCAAGACGGCGCCATGGTGCCCTGGGCGGCCCCGAGTAACTGGGGTATCGCCGCGGCGATTGTGCTGCAGGCGGCGATCTTCGGCTTTATGCACATGAACTGGGTGCAGGGTTGCTATGCGGGCGCTGCCGGCCTCATTTTTGGTTGGGTGCTCGTGACGACCGGAAAGCTTCGCTACACGATCCTGCTGCACTTTGCCTTTAATGCTGGGTCGTATCTCATGACGTTGCTCTGGTTTGTGAACACGCCGTTCGGCGTGGCAATTACGGTCGCTATCGCCGGTGCCATCCTCGTTGAGGCAATGCGCTCGCTGCGCCACGCGTGTGGGATGGACGCAGCGAGCGCACCACTGCCCTAGTTGCGCCTGCCGCCGCCGTTGGCGCCCTGACGCCCCTGGGCCGCGCGGTTGCGGCCTGCGGTGTTCTGCGCACGCGACATGCCGCCGTGGCCCTTGCTGCCTTTGGGTCCCTTGCCGGCGGCGCCACCGTGGGCCTTGCCGCCCTTCTTGCCGGTCCCATGTCCGCCGCTAGCAGGCGTCTCGCCCGGGCGCGGCGGTACGGGACGGATCAGGCAATGCTTGGTGTAGCCGATTAGATCTCGGCGGCCGGCCTTTTCCAGCGCCTCACGCACAAGCTTGTAGTTCTCGGGCTTGCGGTATTGGATGAGCGCACGCTGCATGGCCTTTTCGTGCGGGTCGCGTGCCACGTAGATCGGCTGCATAGTGCGCGGATCCACGCCGGTGTAGTACATGCAGGTCGACATGGTGGACGGCGTGGGGTAGAAGTCCTGCACCTGCTCGGGCATGTAGCCCATGTCGCGCACGGCCTCGGCAAGGTCCACGGCTTCCTTCATGGTTGAACCGGGGTGGCTCGAGATCAGATACGGCACAACATACTGCTTGAGTCCATACTCGCGGTTCAGGCGCTCAAATTTGCGGCAGAACGCATCGTAGACGGCTCGGCTCGGCTTGCCCATCACGGACAGCACCGCGTCGCTCACGTGCTCGGGCGCTACGCGCAGCTGGCCCGAGACGTGATGTTCCAACAGCTCGCGCAAAAACTCGTCCGAGGCATCGGCCATGGTGTAGTCAAAGCGGATGCCGCTGCGCACGAAGACCTTCTTGACGCCCGGCAGCTGGCGCAGGTCGCGCAGCAGCTGCGTGTAGCCGCTTTCGTCGACCACCATGTTCTTGCACACGCTCGGCCATAGGCAGCGCTTGTTCTTGCACACGCCGTGTTTGAGCTGCTTGTCGCAGGCCGGGCGGCTAAAGTTGGCCGTCGGTCCGCCTACGTCGTTGATGTAGCCCTTGAACTCGGGATCGCGCGTGAGCAGCTCGGCCTCGCGCATGATCGAGTCGTGGCTGCGCATCTGCAGTACGCGGCCCTGGTGGAAGGTGAGGGCGCAAAACGAGCACTCGCCAAAACAGCCGCGGTTGGAGCTAATGGAAAACTTGATCTCGGCAAAGGCCGGCACGCCGCCCGCTGCGTCGTAATCGGGATGCCAATCGCGTGCGTAGGGGAGTTCGGCAACCTCGTCCATCTCGTCGGTGGTGAGTGTTGCCGACGGCGGGTTCTGCACCACATAGACGCTGTTGGGGTAGGGCTCTACCAGACGATGTCCGGTGATGGGGTCCATATTCTGCTGCTGCACGTTAAAGCTGCGCGCGTAGTTGAGCTTGTCAGCGGCAAGGTCGTCCCAGCTGGGCAGCAGGTCGTAGTCGTAGACCTCGTCGAGCGAACCCGTGCGGTAAACGGTGCCGTTGATATAGGTGATCTGATCGACGGGCAGTCCGGCGTCGAGCGCGTCGGCGATCTCGACGATTGCGTGCTCTCCCATGCCGTAGATGAGGATGTCGGCGCCCGAGTCGAGCAGTACCGAGCGCTTGAGCTTGTCCTGCCAGTAGTCGTAGTGGGCCAGACGGCGCAGGCTCGCCTCGATGCCGCCGATGATGATGGGAGCGTCCTTAAACGTCTGGCGGATAAGGTTGCCGTAGACCGTGACGGCGCGATTGGGACGGCGCCCCTCCTCGCCACCGGGGGTATAGGCGTCGGTGTGGCGGCGGTGCTTGGTCACCGAATAGTGGTTGACCATGGAGTCCATGTTACCGGCACTGACGAGAAAGCCTAGGCGCGGCTCGCCGAGCGCGGTAATGCTGGCGGGGTCGGTCCAGTCGGGCTGGCAGATGATGCCCACCTTGTAGCCGTGCGCGTCAAGGACGCGACTGATGATGGCCATGCCAAAACTGGGATGGTCCACATATGCGTCGCCGCAGATGTAGACAAAGTCGCACTGGTCCCAGCCGCGTGCATCCATGTCGGCGCGACTGACGGGGAGGAATTTATCGCGGCCCGGGCGCCAGGGGCGGGCGGGCGTCGCTTGGGAATGCTTGGTGCGGGCGACCGTGCCCTGCGCCTTGCCGCCGCGCTTTTGCCGCTGGCCCTGTTTGCCCTGCTGACTGCGCTGGTTGTTCTGAGCGTGCTGAGGCTTTTTTGCCACGATCCCTCCCGGTGTCTGTATGCTGCACGTAATTGTAACCAGTCTTTTTGGGACGTGTCTCTATAGTTTTGTCAACCGCGTGCTTCGCGCCATTTCGGCAT
>CAJMHR010000085.1 GCA_905213265.1 uncultured Collinsella sp. | reverse complement strand
AGCCGATGGACGAGGACGTTAAGTTTGAGAAGCTCGCCCAGATGACCGTTGGCTTTACTGGTGCCGATTTGGCGAACCTGCTCAACGAGTCTGCGCTGCTGGCCGCTCGCCGTCATCGTTCCGTGATCTCGATGGACGAGGTCGAGGAGTCGATGGAGCGCGTGATTGCCGGACCGCAACGCAAGGGTCGTGTGATGACCGAAGCCGAGCGCACCACGATTGCCTACCATGAGAGCGGCCATGCCCTGGTGGGCCACATCCTGGAGCACTCCGATCCGGTCCACAAGATCTCGATCGTCAGCCGCGGTCAGGCTCTGGGCTACACGCTGCAGCTTCCGCAGGAGGACCACTTCCTCAAGACCAAGAACGAGATGCTCGACGAGCTCGCCGTGTTCTTGGGTGGCCGCGTTGCCGAGGAACTCATGTGCGACGACATCACGTCGGGCGCGAGCAACGATCTGGAGCGCGCGACCAAGATGGCGCGCGAGATGGTCACGCGCCTGGGCATGAGCGAGGAGCTTGGAACGCAGGTCTTTGGCGAGGCGCAGCATCAGGTGTTCCTTGGTCGCGATTACGCCGATCACCAGGATTACTCCGAGGAGACGGCGCGCCGCATCGATATCGAGGTTCAGCGCATCATGCGCGAAGCCCATCGCCGTGCGGTCGAGATTTTGGATGCCCGTCGCGATCAACTCGATCTGATGGCGAAGGTGCTGCTTGAGCGCGAGACCGTCGAGGGCGACGCCGTGAATGCCCTGCTCGACAACGAGTGGGATGCCTACCTTGAGCGCGAGGGCGATATCCTGGCGGCCAAGGAGGAACGCAATGCCAAGGCGGCCGGCATGCCGACCAAGAAGCGCGCGCCTCGCATGAGCGAGGAGGAGCTGGCGGCTGATGCCGCGGCCTTTGCGCAGGCGGCCATGCAGGAGGATGTCGAAGCCGCATCCGATGTTGCCTGCGATGACCGTGCCGTCAACGCCGATGCCGACGTCGACACCGAGGCCGACAAATAGTCTTTGTGGCGAAAGCCTCCGCGGGGAAACCTGCGGAGGCTTTTCCTTTTGGCCGATATGAGGCCGTCTGTTGATTGGGGACAGACTTAAATGAGCGTTTTCACGCATTTAAGTCTGTCCCCAATCAACATTGCTTTTCGATAAATTTCGGGCTGCATTGCTGCGGTACTTTGCTCGACTAAAGCGTACAATAGCGCCTATGCGAAAGGGGAACAGATGATCAACGAAACTATGTATGCTCGCGGTGCGGAAAGCTCCATCATCCGCGAGATCTTTAGCTATGGTCTTGAGCGCAAGGCACAGATCGGTGCGGAGAACGTATTCGATTTTTCGCTGGGCAACCCGAGTGTTCCGGCGCCCGCTGCCGTGGCGGAGTCCATTAAGAAGGCCTTGGAGCTGCCGAGCGACCAACTGCACGGCTACACCCCCGCACCGGGCCTGCCGCAATGTCGAGCAGCCGTCGCCGAATCGCTCAACCGCCGCTTTGGCACGAGCTATGAGGGCAAGGACGTCTTTATGACGGTGGGTGCCGCGGCTTCGCTCACCTGCACGCTCAACGCCGTTACGAACCCGGGCGATGAGGTTGTTGTTATCGCCCCGTACTTCCCGGAGTATCGCGTGTGGATTGAGAAGGCCGGCTGCACGTGTATCGAGGCGCTCGCCGATGAAGACACGTTCCAGCTGAGCGTGGACAACGTGCTCAAGGCGATCAGCGAAAAGACGGCGGCCGTCATCATCGACTCGCCCAACAACCCGACCGGTGCCGTATATACGCGCGACACGCTGACGCGACTGGCCAATGTTCTGCGCGAGGCCAACGCTCAGCGTGATCCTGAGAATCCGATTATGCTCATCTCGGATGAGCCGTACCGCGAGATTGTGTACGGTGCCGAGGTGCCTTGGGTGCCTTCGATCTACGAGAACACCGTCGTGTGCTATTCGTATTCCAAGTCGCTGTCGCTGCCGGGTGAGCGCGTGGGTTGGATCTTGGTTCCCAACACCAATCCGCAGGCTGCGCGTCTGATGCCGGCTGTTGCGGGTGCTGCCCGTACGCTGGGTTTTGTATGCGCACCGGCGCTCTTCCAGCGCGTGATTATCGATTGCATCGATGAGCCGAGCGATATCGATGCCTATGCTCGCAACCGCACAGCGCTTACCGACGCCTTGGCGGACTACGGCTATACCTATGTTGAGCCGGACGGTGCTTTCTACCTGTGGGTGAAGGCACTCGAGCCCGATGCGAATGCGTTTTGCGAGCGTGCAAAGAAGTATGAGGTGCTTGCGGTTCCCTCGGACAGCTTTGGCATGCCGGGTTGGTTCCGCCTGGGCTATTGCGTGAGTTACGAGACCATCGTCAATTCGTTGCCTGCCTGGAAGCAACTGGCCGACGAGTATCGTCGAAAGTAAAGCGCTCTGCCTACAATGTTTTACGTGAAACGGGGTTTGGTTTTAAGCCAGATCCCGTTGTCTATGCCGTTGTGTGATTGGGATGAAGCAGTTTTACGACCGCCGAAGGCTATGCGTACAATGAATATAAGCGACGGCCATGCCAGATAAGGAGACCCGATGCCCTACCTGCTTTCTTGTGACATTCATACCCATACGATGTTCTCTGCGCATGCATATTCGACCATTGAGGAGAATGTGTACTGGGCGGCAGAGCGTGGCCTGCAGGTGCTTGGATCTGCCGACCACCTGAGCTCTATGGTTACGCCCTGCCCCGATGACCTGCGCAGTTACCAGTTCTTTATCAACCAGGATATCTGGCCGCGCATTTGGAGCGGCGTGCTGGTGCTGCGTGGTGCCGAGGCCGATATCGTTTCGCTGGACGGAAGCCTGTTTGGCGAGGATACTCCTGTCACGCTTGATATCGCCGGCGATTCGTACAGTCGTCAGCACTCACTGTTCGATTTGGTGACGCGCAATTTGGATTATTTGGTGGCAAGCGTGCATAACCCGCAGTTTGCCGAAGGCGCGACGCTCGCCCAGACGACCGAGATGTACATCAATGCCCTGGAGCACCCCAAGGTGTTCATGCTTGGGCATACGGGGCGTTCGGGCGTGCCGTTCGATATCGATGAGGTGCTGTTGGCGGCCAAGGCCAAGCACAAGATTATCGAGATCAACAACCATAGCCTTGAGCACGGTGCCGACACTGAGCATTGGGCCGTATGCCGCAAGATCGCCGAGCGCTGCGCCGAGCTGGGCGTGGGCATTGGCGTGTCGACCGATGCCCACA
>CAJMHR010000084.1 GCA_905213265.1 uncultured Collinsella sp. | reverse complement strand
TCTTGGCGCGCTGCCAGTTCTCCTTGAACCAGCCGCGCGAGTCGCCGTGGACGGCGAGGTCGACGACCTTGAGGCCCCCGATGCCGGTCTCGGCGACGGAGAGGTCCTTCTCGAATGCGATGTCTGCCATAGTTCTATCCCCTCCTACTGGCCCTGTGCGCGGTAGCGGGCCTCGGTGGCCTCCTTGGCGGGGCGCCACCAGGACTCGTTCTCGACGTACCAGTCGATGGTCCGCTTGAGCCCCTCGGCGAAGTCGGTGTGCGCCGGCCTCCAGCCCAGCTCGCGTTGGAGCTTGGTGGAGTCGATGGCGTAGCGGCGGTCGTGGCCGGGGCGGTCGGCGACCCAGTCGAAGTCCTCGGGATCCTTTCCCATCGCCTCGAGGATCATGCGCAGCACGGTGATGTTGTCCTTCTCGCCATTTGCGCCGATGAGGTAGGTCTCCCCCATCTCGCCCTTGGTGAGGATGTCCCAGACGGCCGAGGAGTGGTCCTCGGTGTGGATCCAGTCGCGGACGTTCTCGCCCCTCCCGTAGAGCTTGGGGCGCACGCCGTCGACGATGTTGGTGATCTGCCTGGGGATGAACTTCTCCACGTGCTGGTAGGGGCCGTAGTTGTTGGAGCAGTTGGAGATCGTGGTGCGCAGGCCGTAGGTGCGGGTCCAGGCGCGGACCAGCATGTCGGAGCTGGCCTTGGTGCTCGAGTACGGCGAGGACGGCTTATACGGCGTCTCCTCGGTGAACTTCGCCGGGTCGTCGAGCGCCAGGTCGCCGTAGACCTCGTCGGTGGAGACGTGGTGGTAGCGGACGCCGTATTTGCGGACGGCCTCCAGCAGGCGGAAGGTGCCCTCCACGTTGGTGCGCAGGAAGGGCTCGGGGTCGGCGATGGAGTTGTCGTTGTGGCTCTCGGCGGCGTAGTGCACGATCGCGTCGTGGCCCGGGACGATACGGTCCAGCAGCCCGGCGTCGCAGATGTCGCCCACGACGAGCTCCACGCGGTCGGACGGCAGCCCGGCGATGTTCTCGGGGTTGCCGGCGTAGGTCAGCTTGTCCAGGACGGTGACGTGCACCCCGGGGTGGTTGTCCACGACGTAGTGCACGAAGTTGCTGCCGATGAAGCCGCAGCCGCCCGTGACGATGATGTTCTTGGGTTCAAAGATCTCAGACATGAAAATCCAATCTGAAGCATGTACAGCTTCTTTAGTATGCCGCAGGAAGTGACGACGCGACACTATTCAACAAAACTATCGGACATTTCGGCATGCGATAAGAGCCATAACCTTCGCAGAATTACCTCCCGTACAAAACGCCTCCGGAATGCAGTCTTTGTCGTAGTGAAAAACCGAATCCCCAGTTATTTCACGTAAGTACTTATAGAAGAAATCCTCCCAGCTTTTAAACTTCTCACTGTTTACAAAGGCTTCTGGGGTTTCCAAAACCGTCTTAACATCTAGCCCTGAAATTACGCCGGAGCTCAGCAGAAGCCATTCGAACGACTCGGGAAGACAAACCGTAACAGTATCGCGGTGAATGTCTTGCAGCTTAAGGACGCGGTCCGCATAGCACCCAAATGCCGCTCCGTCCGCAACAACAAACACGCGATCGTCGAGATGCTGATCCAACCAGCTCAAAATCGCGCTGTTCGTCATGGCCGAAGTACAGGTAAGCTCACTGTCAGCGAAATGCCGTTCAAAGAACTGGAAACCAGACTTACTATCCTCGCATAGAAGGATAGAAAAATCCTGTTTTGGCGCCGACCGGGAAATAGCATAACGATGATTCCCGCGATCTTGATAAACAGGGACGAAAGAATGGTATTTTCCGCTCGTCTTAATCTTGTAAATCTCATCCACGCTATACGGAAGATTGGGGAAATCAGCCCTTGAGATCAGCACAAAATAATTCGAGGAATACAGTACATGATGAGCAAACTCATCAGAATGGATCTCTTTTAAGCCCTCATCGACAAATACAATCGAGTCATGAACGGACGAAAGCTGGTTTCGCCAATCATAATCGGTCAGGGCGACACAGGGACAATCACATTGCAAGGAAACACCCGACTGCTCGCCCGTTCGCATGTAGTCTGCGACCATGTCAAACAGTGTCGTCTTACCCGTGCCGCTATCGCCACGCACAATAGTGATGTTCCGCTTGATGGTAAATGTGTACTTGGTTCCCCTGCGGCGGGAAATCTTAACGAGATGCGAACCGTTCATAAGCAGTACCTACAAATACGGAATCGACTCGTGAATCAATTCGGCCATGTTGTGAACGATTCGGCCGCTATTCACGACTTTAATTTTAAAATCCTCGCGACCAAAGTCCATCACATGATAGAGATTCACAACAAGTTTGCGGTCTTTCGCCATGTCGAGAATCCACTTGGCACAGTTGTCACCACAGGTAGAAGCGTTAAAAATTTGCTTACGATCAAATCTCATAAGCAGCAGCGTTTTCACGCCACCAGAAAGCTGGAGTGGGGAGATGGATCCAAGCACAGGGCTTTCGATGACGTTTTCGGAAACAACATCCGATCGATCAACATCTTTAATTATCGAGACTGCATAGGGATCCGTAATCCAAGAAGACCGGTAAGAGTTTTTGAAATATGTCGCTGTGTTGTAAATCGCTTCTGGCATATCGCCAAAGTAGACGCTTAACACATCCACTCCCAATCATATTGTCTTTATGGTCAACGTAATCATAACGAAAGGGGCCACCAGATAAACGGTGACCCCTAAAAGAAAACAAGCTTGCGCTAGTACTCGCGCGGGCTGTTGACGATCTCGCCGGCGGCGACCTTCTTCAGGTGCTGCCCGTAGACCGACTTGCCGTAGGCCTCGGCGGCCTGCTTGAGTCCCTCGGTCGTGATCCAGCCGTTCTCCCAGGCGATCTCCTCGGGGACCGAGACCGGCAGGTCCTGGGAGTGCTCCACGGCGCGGACGAACTCCGCGGCCTCGTGCAGGCTCTCCATGGTGCCGGTGTCCAGCCACGCGTACCCGCGGCCGAGGGTGACCACGGAGAGCGTCCCCTCCTCCAGGTACATCTGGTTGAGCGTGGTGATCTCCAGCTCGCCGCGCGCGGACGGCTCCACCCTATGCGCCTTCTCCGCCACGTCGCCCGGGTAGAAGTACAGGCCGGTGACGGCGTAGCTGGACTTGGGCTTCTCAGGCTTCTCCTCGATGGAGACGGCCCTCCCTTCGCCGTCGAACTCCACGACGCCGAAGCGCTCGGGGTCGTCCACGTGGTAGCCGAAGACCGTGGCGCGGC
>CAJMHR010000083.1 GCA_905213265.1 uncultured Collinsella sp. | reverse complement strand
ATGCGCGCCAACCTTGCCCATGCCCTGGGCGTTGACGTCGAAAACGTGGGCGTCGCCGCCACTACGACCGAAAAGCTCGGTTGGGAAGGCCAGGGCGAGGGAATCGGCGCCTGGGCCGTCTGCCTGCTACAGAAAACCGTTAAGGAGTAACGAATGCGTATCTACAACAGCGCTACCCATAAAAAGGAAGAGTTCCAGCCGATCGAGTCCGGCAAGGTCCGCATGTACGTGTGCGGCCCCACGGTCTACGACAACATCCACATCGGCAATGCCCGCACGTTCATCAGCTTCGATGTGATTCGTCGCTGGCTCATCGCGAGCGGCTACGAGGTCACGTTCGCCCAGAACCTCACCGATGTCGATGACAAGATCATCAAGCGCGCCAACGAGCAGGGCCGTACGGCTGCCGAGGTCGCGACGGAGTTCTCCGATAAGTTCATCGGCGTCATGCGCGCCGCCAACGTACTCGATCCCGATGTGCGCCCCCGCGCCACCAAGGAGATCGGCCCCATGATCGCCATGATCAAGACGCTTATCGAGCAGGGCCACGCTTACGCAGCCGATAACGGCGATGTGTACTTTGCCGTGCGCAGCGATCCCAACTATGGTCAGGTCTCGGGCCGCAACATCGACGACCTTATGGTTGGCGCGCGCATCGAGGAGAACGAGGACAAGAACGACCCACTCGACTTTGCCCTGTGGAAGGCCGCTAAGCCCGGCGAGCCCAGCTGGCCGAGCCCCTGGGGCGAGGGCCGTCCCGGTTGGCACACCGAGTGCGCCGCCATGGTGCATCGCTACCTGGGCACTCCGATCGACATCCACGGCGGCGGCTCCGACCTTGCCTTCCCGCATCACGAGAACGAGTGCGCCCAGGCCACCTGCGCCTGGCACCAGGGCTTCTCCAACACTTGGATGCACACGGGCATGCTGCTGGTAGATGGCGAGAAGATGTCCAAGTCGCTCGGCAACTTCTTTACGCTGGCCGAGGTTCTCGAGCAGCACTCCGCTGCCGCCCTGCGCCTGCTGATGCTGCAGACGAGCTATCGCTCGCCGCTCGACTTTTCTTGGGAGCGCCTGGAGGGTGCCGAGAACTCGCTCACGCGTATCGCCGGTACGGTCGAGAACCTGCGCTGGGCCGCGAACCATGCGACGGCCGATGCCGATGCGGCTGCCGCCGAGGCGTTTTCCGCCAAGGCCGCCGAGACCCGTGCCACCTTTAAGGAGTGCATGGACGACGACTTTAACACCGCTGGTGCCATGGGTGCCGTCTTTGGCTTTGTGACCGAGTGCAACCAGTACCTGGAGCAGGCGGGCGACGCTGCCGACAAGGCCGCCGCGCTTGCCGCCGCCGACACGCTGGCCGAGCTGCTCGATACGCTTGGCGTTGAGCTCCCCGAGCCCAAGGTCGAGCTGCCGCTGGGCCTGCTGGGCGTTGCCGCCGGTTTGGTCGCCTATACGGGTGACGACGTGGACGAGGCCGCTGCCAAGATTCTCGAGGCCCGCGCCGAAGCCCGCGCCGCCAAGAACTGGGATCTGGCCGACGCCATCCGCGACCAGCTCAAGGACCTCGGGCTGACGATCGAGGATACCGCCGCCGGCACTCGTATTAAGAGTCTCTAGTATTTGTCGACCGTTCGAGGTGCGGCAGATTGCCTTGAAAGAGGAGGGCATAGACCTGGTGGTCATGCCCGACGATTGAAAGGCAAGGTGCCGTGGCTCGGACGGTCGATTCTTGTTCGTTATCTTTTTAAGGAGGCCGTTTTATGGCCGACAATCGCAAGCGTGCACCGCGTGGAGGCAAGCAGGCTGCTTCTGGCTCGCGTCCGATTCGCCGCAACGACCGCGCTGCCGCTCCCAAGGGCCAGCGCGAGCGCTCACAGGCTGCTCGCCCGCAGCGCGAGCGTAGCCGCGATAACGTCCAGGTTCCCAAGGGCGAGTTTATCGAAGGTCGTCGTGCTGCCGCCGAGGCGCTACGCACTGGTTTTCCCATCAAGTGCGCGCTCATTGTCGAGGGCGGGGAGCGCGATGCCGCCTTGTCGCGCCTGGTCGACGACCTCAACGCCGCGGGCGTCCGCATTAAGTATGTGCCGCGCGCGCAGCTCGACGCACTGTCGAGCCATGGCGCTCATCAGGGCATCGCACTCGAGGTTGGCAACTTCCCCTATGCTGATGTCGCCGATATTCTCGACCGCGCCGGCGACGGTCCGGCGCTTGTCGTCGTGCTCGACCATGTGACCGACGACGGCAACTTTGGCGCCATTGTGCGCTCCGCCGAGGTCGTGGGCGCGGCCGGCGTCGTCATCGCCAACAAGCGTGCCGCCGGCGTGACCGTGGGCAGCTACAAGACCTCGGCCGGTGCTGTCATGCATCTGCCTATCGCGCAGGTTCCCAATATTGCCCGTGCACTCGATGACCTCAAGGCCGCTGGTTTTTGGGTGGGCGGTGCTTCCGAGCACGCCGAGGGCAGTTGCTGGGATGCTTCCTTCGAAGGTCGCGTGGCGCTCGTCATGGGCTCCGAGGGCGACGGCATCTCACGCCTGGTGCTCGAGAAATGCGACTTTTTGACCAAGCTTCCCCAGCGCGGCATGACCGAGAGTCTCAATGTGGCCCAGGCGACCACCGCGCTGTGCTTTGAGTGGCTGCGCCGCAATGCCGGCGAGCTTATGGGGGAGGAGTAGCGCATGTCCAAGAAGAACCGCGCCAAGTCCAAGGCCAAGCGCTTTGGCGAGGGCTCGGCCAAGCCGATTGTCTCGGCCGCGACCTACGGCGTGGGCGGCAATGCGTTTGCGCAGGCTATCGCCGACCCAGTCTCGACGGTGCACTCCAACAAGCCCGAGCTGCTGGTGGTCGACGGTTACAACGTGATCCACTGCACGCCGCGCTACGAAAAGCTCGTCTACGACCATTCCGACGATCCATATTCCAGCGACGTCCACGATATGGCGCGCACCGCCCTCATCAACGATGTTGCGGCGTTTGCCCAGGGCCGTTACGAGGCCGTGATCGTGTTCGACGGCGCGGGCAACATCTCCAGCGAGCGTCCCAACCTGCCGGCGCGTGGCGTGCGCATCGAGTTCTCGCCGACCGGTGTTTCGGCAGATACCGTGGTGCAGAAGCTCTGCATCGAGGCACGCGAGGAAGGCCGCGCGTGCTCCGTGGTATCGAGCGACGGTACGATCCAGGCCGTTGTCATGGGTAAGGGCGTTACGCGCATCTCGAGCCGCATGCTGGTGGACGAGATCAAACAGATCGACAACGACGTTCACGAGGCAGAGGAAGCTCCGCAGATCAAGATGACTCTGGGCAGTCGCCTGAGCCCCGATGCCCTGGCCAAGCTCAAGGCCCTGCGCGGGAGGTAGGGAAGTTGGCGGGGCAATGCTGCCTCGCTAACTCCATTCAGCGATGTCGATCATTCTTT
>CAJMHR010000082.1 GCA_905213265.1 uncultured Collinsella sp. | reverse complement strand
CGAGATAGCCCTCCTGGTCGAAATGCATGATCTCGATCTTCTCGGTTTCCTTCATTTGTCTCTCCTTTCTGGGGTTGTTTCCACATCCCCCATGCCAACGGGCATCAAAACCCGCTTACATTCCGTAACACTCGGCCGCTTTGGCCTTAAGCGCATTGACTGACTCTTCGTAGCCCTCTGCCTTGACCTCCATTTGCTTGGAGACGGCATCGAGATACGGGTGCACGTCCCATGACTTCAGACGCTCGGCGATCATTGCCGCAATCGTCTGGAAGAACACAAGATTGGGAATTGCGCTGAGCAGCGGAGCCACCTGAGGCACCGCAACCTCGTGAGCCCTACCCCTGGGATGGGCCGTGAGCAGCACCGTTTTTGTCGTAACGTTCGATAGCGCATCGGCGATATTCGCAAGACGCTCCGACCCCTGCGGATCGTCGACAATAAACACCAGATAGCCCGGAACGATCTGCATCTCGGGACCGTGGACGAACTCCTCGCCTTCGTGATGCATGGCAGGAATCTTGATGGTCTCGCTCAGCTTGAGCGCTGCCTCTTCGGCAACGCCATAGTTGGGGCCGTTGCCGACGACCATGGCGGGCATGTGCTCAGAAAGCTCGAGCATGCGGTCTTGGACATATGCCCCGGCAGTCTTGCACATCACGGCATTGGCATGGATAGCCTCGCGCAGGTCGTCAAGACGCTGGGCAACGCCCTTGGCGTCAATCGTTCCGCGCGCCTGACCGCCGTAAACGCCAAAGAGCACCAGGTACTCAACGAGAACCTCGACGCCCAGAGTCACAAAGTCCACCGACTCGACGCCCACACCGTAGTCAAGAACGATGTCAGCGTGCTCCTTGATGGGTGCCTCGACGTTTGCCGTGAGCGCAACTGCAGCCATATCGTGTGCGCGCATGTAATCGAGCGCCGCGATCGTATTGGTCGAATAACCACTCTGCGAGACGGCGATGTTGAGCGCATGCTGCGGATAGGTGTGTTCAAAATCGACGAAGGCCTCGGGCGTCACAACGGACACTTGCATCTCCAGCGCATCTTGCAGGTAATCGCGGGCGCAATCGGCGGCATGGCGCGACGAACCCGAAGCAACGATGCGCAGCGCGTCAAAAGAACCGGACTGGAAAATATCAACGAGCTGCGCTACCAGCTCAGACGAACGCTCGAGGTTCTCTCCCATACGCACATGGGCGAGTTGAACGTAATCGAGCATCTTCATCGTCTCACCTCGCAACAAATCATTAGTATTTGATACCAATCACGATTACAGGTTACGGCTTTTTGATACCTCTTTGTCGATTAATTTATTCCCTTCGGCGAACGGTCGATTTTGAGCCCTGTAAGGTTGTATATACAGCTGACCCAACGAATCAAAATTCCGTCAGCTTTTCAGCCCGTTATGCAAAAAACCAGCTAGTACGTATAGGTATATCCACCCGCATCACCGCGGTTAAACGACTTGACGTACTCGATCGCCTGGCCGCTCGCATCGAAGCTCACGCACTCAAGCGTCAAGGCAAAATCGCCCTGCTCCAGTCCAAGCAGGCCGGCATCTCGTGCGCCCAGCGCTTCGATATCGAGCTTTTCCTGTGCCATGACCGGCTTTCGGCCCAACATCTCATAGGTCTCGTACAAACTGAAGACCGACACGTCAATATCTTCGATTGTGGGAAACAGCAGGCACGGGATGAACGCCGTCTCAATCGATACGGGGTCGCCGTTGACGCAGTTCAAACGCCGAATCGAATACAGCAAATCGTCCTCGGCAATACCAAACAGGTTGGCATAATATGGGCCCGCATAACGCTTGGAACGCGCGAGGATGCGGACGGACGGCTCGCCACCCGAAGCACGAACCGATTCGCGAAAGCCTCCTGTTCGCTCGTACGCAACGGGCACTTTCTGTGCCACAAACGCGCCCTTTCCGCGGACGCGTCGAATCTGCCCACGCCGAACCAACTCATCGACAGCACTTCGGATGGTCAAGCGTGTCGTACCAAATTCCTCGGCGAGGTCTTTTTCGGACGGAATCATGGAACCCGTGGGATATATTCCGCGCTCGATACGCTCCTCGATGCGGCGTCGAATGCGCATATAAACCGGGGTGGCAACTACTGTTTCAGCCATTGTTCACCTGCCACGCTCCTCATGCCGTTCTCTTCGCCGTTATCGGCAAAGCGGAACTTTGTGGGCAAAATCACCGATTTGCAATGCTCCACAAAACGCATGTCCTTATCAAATTCGATCGTGCTCTCATAGAACACCGGCGTTCCCTCTTCTTGCTGGAGCAGCTCGGCCTCCTCGGCGTTCAAACGCGAGATGGAAATATGCTCACGTCCATGCTCAACACGCACGCCGCCTTCTTTGAGCAGGACATCGTAAAGGCTCTCACACTCAAAATCGTGATCGGGAAGCGCGGGACACAGGGACAGGTTAACGTGAGCGGTCTCGATTGACGCCGGCTCGCCCTCAATAAGTCGAACGCGCTGCATACGGAGTAAAGGAGCGCCTACAGACACCCCAAGCTTGTCGGCAAGCGCCTCATCCGCCTCGATGGTCCCGGTGGAAACCAGACGAGAAGAGGGGTGCAGGCCGGCAGTCCGCACAGCATCGGAAAAGTTATACGTTTCCTGAAAGATGTTCAGCGGCTTGGGAGGACACACATACGTACCCGATCCGCGACGGCTCTCGAGCGTTCCACACGAGATAAGCCGCGTGATACCAGCGCGCAACGCCGTACGCGAAACGCCGATCTCTTCGCACAGCACGCGCTCGGCCGGCAGGCGATCGCCGCCGGCAAGCTGATGGTGCTGGATATACCAAAGAATTCCCTCAACAGCACGATCTTTGGGGGGAATTGCATAAGATTCGCCTGCCATTGCACAGACTCCTCATTCAGAAACGTATGCCGCCAAAATTAGGCCAGCCCTCCCATGGCATCAAATTCGGCCTTGATCTTCTCGGCGACATTCCGATACGACTTATATAGACTTGAATCGCGTTTGACTTCGTCGGTCATAACGGGAATCTCCAATTTGGAAACCTCGTCTTTTCCCGTCTGAACCGCCACAACAACGCCCATACCAAGACACATATTACGCTTGGCGGCATTTATTTTTGCTGCCTTGGCAGGATTCGCCAGGATACGCTGGGCAAATTCCCGTTTTGAGGCCACTTCCTCGGCCTCCGGATCGCCTGCCTCGGCCACTTCGCACTGCAACACGTCCGCATAGTCAAAAATCTTCGGCTCGCCGCCGCGCTGATGTACGGCCCACTTGCGACGCGTGGCATCCTGGTAGATAGCCGGCAAAAACGTAAACCGCGGCGGGTCCAAAATCGTATCCGTGATGGTAAACACATCGGGATCAAAGGCATCCTGCGGGTTTTTCTTCTTGAACAGCCCCATATCAGCCTCCCGTACTAGCATTAAACAACTCAAGCCAAATATAGCACCAATTTCAAGTCGCCGCCTTACCCTATCGGTACGCGGCCTCTATGGCTCGCCCAGCGGAAGAACATACGGACGAGGGACGGGGTGGGGTGCTTGGTTTTGGAAGTGGGCTTCGCGAACTTCCAAAACCAAGCACCCCACCCCGTCCCCGGCGATGTATCACTGGCTGACCAAAGT
>CAJMHR010000081.1 GCA_905213265.1 uncultured Collinsella sp. | reverse complement strand
CCGCTGCACCTTTGACGACGACGAGGTCAACGAGCTCATTGCCGCCGCCGAGCAGGCAGACGGCTTTGTCTTTGGCTCGCCCGTCTATTACGCGCACCCCAGCGGCCGCATCCTCTCGGCCCTCGACCGCGCGTTTTATGCTGGCAGCAAGGCCTTTGCGCACAAGCCGGGCGCCTCTGTCGCCGTTGCCCGCCGCGGCGGCACGTCGACCACGTTCGATGTACTCAACAAGTACTTCACCATCAACCAGATGCCCGTAGTTGCCTCCACCTACTGGAACAACGTGTTTGGCCGCGTGCCCGGCGACGCCGATGGGGATGCCGAGGGCCTTGCCACCATGCGAAACATCGGTAAAAACATGGCCTGGCTCCTGCGTTGCATCGAGGCAGGTCAGGCCGCCGGCATCAACGCACCCGAAGCCGATCGCGCAACGACCAACTTCATTCGATAGAGCGGCGGAACAAAATGATTCAGATTTTTGGCACCAAGAAGTCCTTCGATACCAAGAAGGCGCAGCGCTTTTTTAAGGAGCGCCGCATTAAGGTGCAGTTTATCGACCTTAAGGAAAAGGAGATGAGCAAGGGCGAGCTCACGAGCGTGATGCAGGCGGTCGGTGGTATCGACAAGCTGCTCAACCCCAAAGCCAAGGACGAGGAGACGCTCGCGCTCATTCAGCATCTCACCCCCAGTCAGCGCTTCGACAAGCTGCTCGAGAACCAGCAGGTCTTGGCCGAGCCCATCGTGCGCAACGGCAAAAAGGCCACCGTCGGTTATTGCCCCGATGTATGGGAAGCCTGGGAGTAGCCTGTGTTATTTGCCAGCGCGTGGGTATAAGAGCAGGCGTTTGGCATATGATTCAACTGTAAGCCATGTCTAACAAAGGAGGGCACATGCCCAACAAACCCGTGAAGATCATCATGCTTACCGGCTACCTCGGTGCCGGCAAGACCACGCTGCTCAACCACATCCTCGCTAACGACGGCGGCATCCGCGCCGCCGTGATCGTCAACGATATCGGCGAGATCAACGTCGACGCCAGCCTCATCGCCGACGGCGGCCTTTCCGAGACCGACGACCTCATCCCGCTCACCAACGGCTGCATCTGCTGCACGCTTTCGGACGACCTGGCCAACCAGCTGCAGGGCATCGCCGATTCGGGCAACTTCGATTACATCATCATCGAGGCATCGGGCATTTGCGAGCCTATCCCCATCGCCTACACCATCTCGAGCTTCTGCGACGAGGCCAAGGTGGGCGGCGAGCCCAAGCTCGCGCTCGACAACATCGTGGCCGTGGTCGATTGTGCCCGCATGTACGACGAGTTCAACGGCGGTCGCGACCTGCTGGCCGAGGATATCGACGAGGACGACATCGAGAGCCTGCTCATCCAGCAGATCGAGTTCTGCTCCACGCTGATCCTCAACAAGACCGATACCGTGAGCCCTGAGCAGATCGCCGAGCTCAAGGCTATCGTGCGCAGCCTGCAGAAGGACGCCGTAATCGTCGAGGCTCAAAACGGCGAGGTCCCCATGGAGGAGCTGCTCGATACCGACCGCTTCGACTTTATGCGCGCCTACAACTCTGCCGCCTGGATCGAGGCCATGGAGCACCCCGAGGAGCACGACGACCCCGAGGTGCTCGAGTACGACATCGAGACCTTTGTGTACTCGCGCCGCAAGCCGTTTGACCTGCAGAAGTTCACCAATTTTGTTGAGCAGGAGTGGCCCGACGAGGTCATCCGCGTCAAGGGTCCGCTGTGGCAGACCGGCGATCCGGACATGTGCTATATGTTTGAGCAGGCCGGCCACCAGATGCGCCTGATGGAGAACGGCCTGTTCGTTGACTCGGCGCCCGAGGGCGAGAAGCAGAAGATCATCGACGAGAACCCCGAGATCATGCAGATTTGGGACAACGAGACGGGCGACCGCATGACGAGCCTGTGTATCATCGGCCGTCACATGGACAAGGATGCGCTCATCGCCTCCCTCGATGCCTGCCTGACCGACTGGCACCGCGCCTAGGTTTATCCAAGCGGGTATTTTTCCGCCTACGTAACCGCCAAACCACCACGAAGGTGCTCTTCGTGGTGGTTTTTCGTTCTGAGCCAAGGAGATTCATGTTCAACATCGTGCTGTATGCGCCCGAGATTCCGGCCAATACGGGCAATATCGGTCGCACCTGCGTGGTCACCGGCGCCCGCCTGCATCTGGTGGAGCCGCTGGGGTTTTCACTCGACGACAAGACGGTGCGTCGCGCCGGCCTGGGCTACTGGCAAAACTTGGACGTGACCACCTATGCCGGCTGGGAGGATTTCCTTGCGCGCAACGGCCTCTCCCCCGCCGACGAGCGCCTGCATCTGCTGACCAAAAAGGCACGCCGCACCTATGCGCAGAGTACCTACCGCGATGGCGACTATTTGGTCTTTGGCAGCGAGAGCTCGGGCATTCCCGAGCCACTGCTTGCCGCGGCGCCCGAGCGCTGCGAGCGCATCCCGATGCTGCGCGATTGCGACTCACTCGATAACGCCGAGGCTTGGGAAGCTCGCGAGGAATCGCTCGGGCATACCGAGGACAGCCACGAGGCCATCCTTCAGCAGGATATCTGCGGCAACTTCGTCAACCCGGACGACTACCGCATCAGCGCACTCAACCTCTCCAACAGCGCCGCCATCGTCCTCTACGAAGCTCTCCGCCAGACCGGCTTTGCCGGCATGTGACAAAGGGACAGTCCCTTTGTCACATTCGACCGCCATAGAGTTAAACGTAATTAATCACTTTTAACTTAAATTAACTAGAATAAAATGAAGTTAACCCGAGACGCTAAAGGAGGGCCTTGTGAAATATCTCGAGAACCCGTTTACCCCCAGTTTTGGTGAGGTTCCTGCCCATCTCGCTGGCAGACAGCAGATTATTCGGGATTTGGACCGTGCCTTCTTGAGCCAGCGCAGGCGCCCAGAATTGACCTCGATCTTCTCAGGCGCGCGTGGAACCGGTAAAACCGCTCTCATGTCGTCGCTCGCGACAAGGGCGGAATCCCACGGCTGGATTGCCGTAAAGACAACCGCGCTCCCGGGAATGCTTGAGGAAATCGAGTTCGGGGCGAAACGTGCTGCCGGCCATCTTATTGACCCGTCTAACAACTTCGAAGTCACCGGTCTCGGAATTGCACCGCTCGGCAGCATCGAGGTCAATCGCGTTCACGATGCCTCAACCTGGCGTTATCGCATGAGCGACATCATCGACCAGCTCAACGAGGCGGGCACCGGTCTGCTCGTCACGGTTGACGAGGTGGACCCGACACTCGACGAGATGATTCAGCTCGCAGCGTCGTATCAACACTTTGTGACCGATGGGAAACGCGTCGCCCTGCTCATGGCGGGACTTCCCAACAATGTCTCGACGTTGCTGAACCACAAGACGGTCTCGTTCCTTCGCCGCGCCCAACAATATCATCTGGGTCGCATTGCCGACTATGACGTGCGCGAGGCCTTGATTCGCACAATCCAGGAAAACGATCGCCTGGCAGATGCCGAGGGAATCGATAGAGCCGTTCGCTCGATCTCTGGTTTTCCCTTCCTATTGCAACTCGTAGGCTACCGTGCCTGGGATCTCACAAGCGATTCGAAGGAAATCTCGTCACGCGACTTTGACCTGGGAATCAAAATCGCGCGCGACGAGATGGACGACCGAATCCTCGCGGCAACCTATCGGGAACTCACAGCAGAGGACAAGCGATTCCTCATCGCCATGCTCGATGACGAGGAAGAGTCCACCACCGCTGACCTTGTCGAGCGCCTTAAGCGTTCGCCACAGCAGGTCTCCCGCTACCGACGCCGCATGATAGATGCCGGCATCATCGGGGAACGAGGACGAGGGCTCGTCGCATTTGAATTGCCATTCTTCCGCGACTATCTCGCGGCTCAATGCGTGAAATAG
>CAJMHR010000080.1 GCA_905213265.1 uncultured Collinsella sp. | reverse complement strand
TAGCGAAAAGCTAGTGCTCCATTGTAGTAGATGCCGCGTCCGCCGTGTGCTCGCGAGGCAGATGAATCGTAAAAGTCGTACCCTTTCCAAGCTCCGACTCCACGGATATGTAGCCGTGATGGCGCTCGACGATCTGTTTAGTCACGGCGAGGCCCACGCCCAGACCGCCCGCCTCACGGGCACGGCTGGCATCGGCGCGCCAAAAACGGCCGAAGATGCGCGACAAGTCATCCTTGGCAATACCGATGCCGGTATCAGAAACGGCGATGCTGACGTGTTTGCGGTCACTGAGCACCGACACCACGACCCAACCGCCCTCGGGGGTGTAGCGCATGGCGTTGCTCATGAGATTGATGACGCATTGTGTGATCATGTCGGGATCGGCTTCGACGACATCGTCGTGACCTTGGGTCTCGTCAGCAAAGCGCAAGCGCAGATCGCGGTCGACAAACAGGCGCTCCTGGGCATTGACGATGGAACGCACGAAAGGAACCATGTCCACCGGCTCAAGGTTGAGCGGAGCCGTGCTGTTTTCCATGCGCGACAGGTCGAGCATCTGCTGCACCAGACGAGCCAGGCGACGCGTCTCGGAAGCAACAGTCTCCAAGTGCTCATCGTCGGTAGGATATACGCCATCCTGCATGGCCTCGACCGTTGCGAGCATGGCCATAAGCGGAGTGCGAAGTTCGTGAGCCACGTCCGAGGTCAAACGTTTCTCGTGTTTCATATCCTTCTCGAGCGATGTGGCCATCTCATCGAATGTCTCGCCCAGTTGATCGATCTCGTCATCGCCGCGCAAGCCCGTACGAGCAGACAGATCGCCATCGCGAATTTGCTTGGCCGTGCTGGTAATACGGTGAATCGGCTTGGTGAGCATGCGCGACACGAGTGATCCGATAACGACCGAAATGCAAACTGCAACAACCGCAGCAAGGGCCATGGCGTTAAAGGTCTTCTCCCTAAACGCAGAATCTGCCTTGGTGAGCAAGGCATCGGAGCCGATGGCCCACAGCTTTACTTGTCCGACATGCTCGCCGGAAGACGTTATGATTTCGACGTTTGCAACGCTATCGGAGCCGGTGGGAGCCGACGAGACCGGACTATGCGATGCTTTTTTCCCGCTCGAGCTGCTCGACGGCGATTCGTTCTCGCGCACATCGGCGGTCGCGCTTGCCGAAGGCCATGAGTCGTCATAAACGACAACGCCTTTCTTGTTGACGACCTGCATACTCAGGTCGTCGGACACCAAACTTGATGTCGCGACCGTACGTAGCTCGCCCGCAGTCCAATTGCCGTTTTCCTCATACGACGTCGCAAGCTTTTCGGCAGCGGAATTTGCGATTTCGACGATATTGGAGCGCGTGTAATCCGAAAAGACCGTGCCCCACACAACAGAGACCACGCCCACCAGCACCAATACCGTCATGAGCGATGTCAGAGCAAAAGCAAGTGCCATGCGCGAGGGATAGCTCATCGTTGGCCGTGAATCGGAGCGAGGCGTGTTCCAACTAGCCTTGGAACCCGCCTCGCTCTCCTGCTTGTGCTTTTGTCCGATTTCAAAGCGCGCAGGTGTCATATGTGATTTCCCTATTTCTCGTCCGACTTATCGGTCTTGGCCGGAGCCTCGAAGCGATAGCCGACACCGTGGACGGTGTAGAGCCACTTGGGCTTCTTGGGATCATCGCCCAGCTTGGCGCGAAGGTTCTTCACGTGGCTATCGATGGTGCGCTCATAGCCCTCAAAGTCGTAGCCGAGCACCTTCTCGACCAGCTCCATGCGGTTGTAGACGCGACCGGGGTGACGGGCAAGCGTGGTGAGCAGCTTAAACTCGGAAGCCGTCAGGTCGACTTCCTTGCCCTCGACCAAAATCTTGTGGCCCGAGATATCGATGACCAGATCGCCGAAGTCGAGTACCTCGACGGCTGGCTCGTCGGCCTGATGGGCACGGCGGAACAGAGCGCGAACGCGCGCGACAAGCTCGCGCGGCGAGAACGGCTTAATCAGATAGTCGTCGGCGCCGAGCTCAAGACCGATAATACGGTCCTCGATCTCGCCCTTGGCAGTCAGCATGATGATGGGGACATCCGAGGTATCGCGAATGGTGCGGCAAACGCGCTCGCCGGGGATCTTGGGGAGCATAAGGTCGAGCACGACCAGGTCAAACTGATGCTTCTCGAACTCCTCGATCGCGGACTGGCCGTCGCCGACACCCACAACCCAGTAGCCTTCGCGCTCGAGATAGGCAGCGACGGCGTCACGGATTGCCTTCTCATCCTCGACCAGCAGAATCTTTTTTGCATCTGAAGCCATAACACGGCCCCCCTGTCTCAATCAGCTAAGAACAAGCCCATTTTAACGCACCTGAGCCCGCCGGATGCCACTATGACGCGGCAGCTCGGCGGGCGGTACTCACAATTACAACGCGTTTATTCCCCTGTTGGCGCCTTTTTAACCCCTCTAAGCTTAAAGAGAGAATAGGCGTGCGGTGACCGTCTCGGGTATACCCTGGCTGTTGCGCACCGTGGCGTACGTAAGAAATGAGTCCGATTTTCCCGCCGTAGCTGGATAATCGCCATATTCCAAAGCGCGGTCGGGCGACAGTAGCGAGCCATAGGTCTTGGCAGAGGTGTCGATGAGAAAATGCGATGCCTGTACCTTAACGAGATATTTATTCTTCTTGCCGGCAGCACATGCGAGCGGCTCGCGGGACAGGAAGAGGTATGGCCCTCCCTCATTACCGATATACGTGCCCATGTTGCCCAGGCTGCCCACGCCACTATAGGTCGCCTCGATAGAAAACACGAAGGTATCGCCCATATATACGGCCTCGAAAGGCGAGACTGACGAGGGAAGGACTAGCTGGGCACGTTTGGTGTTGTTGCCATCGGTCAGATCGATTGCCGTTATGCCGTAGTAGACGCCCTCGTCGTTGCGGACACGCGGCGAGATGGTCAAAATGCCGTCGCTCACGCGCGGGGCCGACGCAAAGCGGCCCGTCGATTTCCAAATTGTCTCGGCCTTGGATTCATCAAGCGAGCGACGATAGCAAAACGAATCACTACTCGTTTTATTGCCGCCTGCCGAAGGCATTTTATACCAGATGGCTGATGACCCGAACGTCGTAAACAGTGGCGGATCGTAGTCCTTGCCACCTCGATCGAGCTCAACCACGTCGCCAGAGAGCGAAGCGCCCGACAGATTTTGAGCGTAGAGCTTCCACGATGAACTGGCAAAGTTCATCTCAACCCACGCAAACACGCCGTCGCCGGCACGGACATCGTAAAAAGCATATCCCGTGCCCTCGATAGGATTCTCAATTAATGTGGTAAGCGAGCCATCGCCCAGGTTGAGCACACCGAGTGTGTTGGCGTGCAGTGCCGATGCGGGCGCCATCATTGCCGCAGCATAGTCACCATCGCAGTAGTACAGCAACGTGCCCAGCGGCAGCGTCCACGATGCCGCCGGCTCAAGATCGATGTCAACTGCCTCGTACTCATCAGTGATCGAGACAATCTTCGAATCGTCCTTGATAACCTGCGGCTCGCCAGCGGCATCATCACTGGTGCCTGTTTTTTTCGAACATCCGGCAAGCACCGTGGCAGCGCCCGCGGCAGCTCCACCGAGCACAAAGCCGCGACGCGATATTCCGTTCTTGATGTGGTCGGCGATACCCATTAGGCGATCTCGGCGCGAGCGGCCTCGATAGCGCGCGTAAGCTGATCGGCGCAAGAGGTCTTCTTCATGCCGCAGGTATTGCCGGCAAGAACCTCGATCACACGGTCAGCAGGAGCGCCCTCGACCAGTTTGGAGATGGCCTTGAGGTTGCCATCGCAGCCGCCGGTAAACTCAACGCCCAGCACCTTGCTGCCGTCATCGGAAAGGTCAAGGTGAATATTGCGAGAGCATACACCCTGCGGCTTGTAATCAAACGAAATCATGCGATCCCCTCTCAGAATGTTATTCGAGACGA
>CAJMHR010000079.1 GCA_905213265.1 uncultured Collinsella sp. | reverse complement strand
CCGCACTTGGGAACGGATGGGCTCCGGTGGGCTCCGCGGTCCTCAAAACCGTTGCGAGGCGTGCAAAACGTCTTGGATGTGTTCGATTCACATACGTTCCCGCCATACGCTACCAGCGCTTTTGTGCTCGCGGTCTTGCTGCGTGCCGCAAAGGCGCTGTTTTGTTTTTGCGTGGGTTTGCCGTGCCGCCCGCTTTATCGGCGACGGTATCTGGCTTCGTGTGTCGGGTTTCGAGCATGCCGATGGAGGTGTTTTGCCGTATGACTACCGTAAGACGTGCCGATCTTTCTTGTGTCGTCCAGGCGGGCGGGTTGTCGTCGCGCATGGGCTGCGATAAGGCGCGTATGGCGTTTTGCGGCGAGCCGCTCATCGAGCGCGTGCTGGGTCGGCTGGCGCCAGTTGCCGGCGAGTTAGTCGTGACGACTTCGCGTCCCAGCGAGCTTGCCTACCTTGAGGAGCGCGCGTTTGGCGGCCTGGTGCCGCGAATAGTGCCGGACCTTGAGGGGCCGGCGGGCGCCATGCGCGGCATCGCGAGTTCGCTGACTGCGGCCCGGCTGCCTCTCGTTGCTATCGTCGCCTGTGATATGCCGTTTGTCTCTTCGGAGCTAATCGGTGCCCTTGCTGGCTGTGTCGAGGCCGAGGCGCTCGACGTGTGCGTGCCGCGCGAGGAGCGGGGGATTGAGCCGCTTTGCGCCGTCTGGCGCCGTGACGCGTGTGCGCCGGTTGCCCAAGAGCTGCTCTCCTGCGACCGCCAGCGCATTCGCTGCCTGATCAATCGCGTTCAGGCCGGTTATATGGATGAGCCGCAAATCGTTAAGGTCGCCGGCTCGACGCTCTGCTTCGAGAACGTCAATACGCCCGAGGAGTTTGCGGCGGCCGAGTTACTCGCCTAGAGGATTGGAGTTGCCTTGTCTCACGATATTTGTCCCGACACGGGAGAACCTTGTACTTGCGACGGGTCCGAGCCCTGTACCTGCGGTTGCGGTGGCTGTGGACATACCGCGGAAGAGGAAGCGGCCGCCGCGGCGTATCGTGAGGCACACCGCGAAGGCCCGTCCGGCGATGCCCTAGACCACGAACGCAAGATTATCGTGTCGTTTGACAGCACCTTCGATGTGATGGAATGCGAGCAGCTGTGCCTTGCCGCCGGTGTGCCCGGGCGCATTATGCCTTTGCCGGGCTCCATTACCGCCGGCTGCGGGCTGTGCTGGGCCATGCCGTTCTCGGGCGACGCCCTCGCCGCCTTCCGCGCTGCCACCGAAGGCCGCATAACCCCCGCCGACTACCACCAGCTCGTCCTCTAATCACCAACACCACCACAAAGGTGCCTGTCCCCAATGTGGTGGTTCGGAACATGTGGACGAAACAGCTTCGAAACACGCGATTTGTTCGTCAGGTGCCCAAAAACGCTTCTACCTGCATCGTAATCAAAACGAAACATCTGCTCGTCGGCTTATGCGAAACTTTGCTGCAACAGTGCGATATTATCCATACTCGATAAAGCTCGCGGCGCATAGGGTGCCGCGACCAACATTTTTCGTTTCCCATCATTGGAGGAAGCATGAGCTACACGCAGAAAGTTCTCGACGAGCTCAAGGCCCGCTATCCCGAGCAGCCTGAGTTCATCCAGGCCGCTACCGAGATCCTCGGCACCATCCAGCCGGCGCTCGACGCCCATCCCGAGTACGAGGAGGCCGCCCTGCTTGAGCGCCTCGTCGAGCCCGAGCGCATCGTTATGTTCCGTGTCCCCTGGGTCGACGACCAGGGCAAGGTCCAGGTCAACCGCGGCTACCGCGTCGAGTTCAACTCTGCCATTGGACCCTACAAGGGCGGCCTGCGCTTTAACCCGACGGTCACCCTGGGCATGCTCAAGTTCCTGGGCCTGGAGCAGATCCTCAAGAACAGCCTGACCACCCTTCCCATGGGTGGTGGCAAGGGCGGTTCCGACTTTGACCCCAAGGGCAAGTCCAACAACGAGATCATGCACTTCTGCCAGTCCTTCATGACCGAGCTCTATCGCCACATCGGCCCCAACACCGACGTTCCCGCCGGCGACCTGGGCGTTGGCGGCCGCGAGGTTGCCTACCTGTTCGGTCAGTACAAGCGCCTGACCAACGAGTGGACCGGCGTCCTCACTGGCAAGGGCCTCTCCTTTGGCGGTTCGCTCGCCCGTACCGAGGCCACCGGTTACGGTCTGGTCTACTTTGTGGACGAGTACCTCAAGAGCCGCGGTGACTCCTTCGAGGACAAGAACGTCGTCGTTCATGGCTCCGGCAACGTCGCCATCTACGCCGTCCAGAAGGTCTCCCAGCTCGGCGGCAAGGTGCTCGCCTGCTCCGATACCCACGGCTGGGTCGAGGATCCCGACGGCATCGACTACACCGTGCTCGAGCACATCTACAACAAGAAGCGCTCCGGCCACGACAAGGGCGTTACGCTCGCTATGTACGTCGACGAGAAGCCCAATGCCACGTGGCACGAGGGCGACGGCCGCGGCGTGTGGCAGCTGCCCTGCGACATCGCGCTGCCCTGCGCTCGCGAGAACACGCTGCTGCTCGAGGACGCTCAGGCGCTCGTCGCCAACGGCTGCAAGGTGGTCGGCGAGGGCGCGAACATGCCCACGACCATCGAGGCCACGACCTACTTCCAGGAGAACGGCGTCGCCTTCATGCCCGGTAAGGCTGCTAACGCCGGCGGCGTGCTCGTGTCCGGCCTGGAGATGAGCCAGAACGCCGAGCACCTGTCCTGGACCTTCGAGGAGGTCGACGGCAAGCTCGAGCAGCTCATGCGCGGCATGTTCCACAACGTGGACGACACCGCCAAGGAGTATGGCCAGGAGGGCAACTTTGTCATGGGCGCCAACATCGCCGGCTTCCTGAAGGTTGCCGACGCCATGCTCGCCCAGGGCGTCTGCTAAATCTTCGCTCGATATAGCATCGCAGAAGGCTTCCA
Organism: uncultured Collinsella sp.; assembly: GCA_905213265.1. Taxonomy (GTDB): domain Bacteria; phylum Actinomycetota; class Coriobacteriia; order Coriobacteriales; family Coriobacteriaceae; genus Collinsella. The sequence continues at coordinate 1,156 of CAJMHR010000079.1, read as the reverse complement.
GTCATCTTGGCTGGGAGCTTTTTTTGATCCGCATGCGACGGAGGAAAACGGTTCATTTTGTCCCGACACGAGCTATGCCCCCTCGTTTGGTACACTTAAAGGTACTGGACAAGTGAAGAGATGGGGGAGAACGTGCTCAAGTTCGGTACCTACGTCCGTGTTGGAAACGCGGCCGAAGCCTATGAGCTCTTACAGAAGAACCGCAACAACAAGATTGTGGGCGGCGGCATCTGGATGCGCCTGGGTTCGCGTCGTGTGGCGACGGCGATTGACCTTTCGGCCTGCGGACTCGATCAGATCGAGGAGACCGAGACCGAGTTTCGCATCGGTGCCATGTGTACCCTGCGCCAGCTCGAGCGTCATGCCGGGCTCAACGCGCTTGTCAACAATGTCTTTGAGTTTGCCGTCCACGATATCGTGGGCGTGCAGCTGCGCAATACCGCCACGGTTGGCGGAAGCATCTACGGCCGCTTTGGCTTCTCGGACGTTCTCTCCGCCTTTCTCGCGCTCGATTCCTATGTTGAGCTGACGGGCGCCGGCCGCGTGCCGCTCGCGGAGTTCGTGGACATGGGCTATGTGCGCGACGTGATCGAGCACATCGTGGTCGTCAAGCACGATTACCGCGCGAGCTACGAGGCCGTGCGCAAGGCCGCGACCGATTTCCCCTCCTTAAACGTCACCGCTGCCTGGTGGGACAACAGCTGGCATGTCACCGTGGGTGCCCGCCCGCTGCGCGCGACCTTGCTGCAGGGCGAGGCGTGTGGCCTTTCCGGCGAGCAGCCTTCCGAGGACGAGCTGCGCGCCCTTGCCGCATCCGTGCGTGCCCTGAGCTACGGCACCAACCTGTGGGGCTCGGCCGACTACCGCCGCCGCATCTCGGCCCCGCTGGCAATTCAGGCCGTGCGCCGCGCCGCCGGCATCGAGCTTTCGGCCGCGCTTGCCCGCGAGCTCGAGACCGTGCAAGTGCCTAAGTTTGCCACGGACGAGTATTCCTGCCGCCGCGTGCCCGGCGTCGATTCTAGCGAGGTGCGCTAATGGCTGCCAAACTCATCGATCTTTCCTTTACGCTCAACGGTCGCAAGGTCAAGGTTCAGATTGCCCCCGATACCATGCTCTTTGCGCTGCTGCGCGAGCAGGGCTGCGCGTCGGTGCGCTG
>CAJMHR010000078.1 GCA_905213265.1 uncultured Collinsella sp. | reverse complement strand
TGATGGTTGCCGGCGAGCCCGCCATCGTTAGCTTTAACGGCGGCACCAAGGACAACGCCATCAACCGTGAGTGCAAGGCCGAGCTGGTCTACGCCGACCACGCTGCAGCCGAGGCCGCGGCCCAGATCGCAAAGGGCATCATCGCCGACGTTACTGCCGAGCTCGAGGTCTTCGACCCCGGCTTTACCTGCACGGTTGAGATTGCCGACAACACTGAGGTCGAGGCCATGGACGAAAAGTCCGCACTTGCCCTTATTCGCGCTCTGCGTCTTGCCCCCAACGGTGTGATCCGCCGCAATGTCGCCACCGACGGCTCCGTCGAGGTTTCCTCCAACATCGGCGTGGTTGCCACCTCTGACGACCAAGTCAAGATCATGCTGTCCCCGCGCTCCTCGATCACCTCGCTGCAGAACGAGTTCAAGGACCGCCTGCAGACGCTGGCCGATGTCCTGGGATTCGACGCCAAGTTTGAGTTCGAGTATCCCGGCTGGAGCTATGCCGAGCATTCGCCGGTCCGCGACATCTTTGTCGAGAGCTATCGCGAGCTCTTTGGCTCCGAGCTACGAATCGAGTCCATTCACGCCGGCCTTGAGTGCGGCCTGTTTGCCGAGGCCCTGCACGGCCTGGACGCCATCGCCGTGGGCCCGACGCTCTCCGATGTCCACACCCCGGACGAGAGCATGGAGCTCGCTTCTGCCGAGCGCTTCTACGAGCTGCTCATCGACGTCCTCAAGCGCCTCGCTGCGTAAAGGTTGCGCTAGCAGCAGTCCGAGCCACGTGCTGGTGGATTGCAAATGACATTATGAGAGGGGGCACCCGAGCTTTTGCGACGGGTGCCTCCTCTCTTCTTTTGGGAAATGGGAGATTACGGACACCTAGCCCATATCCGCCTTGATGAGGTCGAGGGTGCGCTGGCAGTTTTCGCAGACGGGGCCGAGCATATGCTCGCGCAGGTCCGCCATGCCGGGCAGGTCGGCGTATTCGTCCATGACCTCTTCCATGCAAATGGGTACCTCGTAGGCGAGGTCCATCATGGTCGCAAAGCAAAACTTCTCGGATAGCCCGGCATCGGTGAGCGCCGCCTCCAGCGCGGGGTCGCCCATACCGTGGTATCGGCGGATAGCGCCTGGACCGATGCGCCCCACACGATTTTCGCCGCCAACGCTCATGGCAAGGCGCGCTTTTCGCCGCATGCGTTCGTATGCCAGCCCCGATGCAACGTCATACATACGGGCCATCATAGCTGTGCTGCCGTTTCCAAGAAGCAGGGAATAGTTCTTCGCATGCGCGTCCGGTGCGCCGATGATGGCGTTAAAGAAAAGTATCTGCGTAAACAGATACAGGTTAAGTTGATGATGGCTCGTGTTGACGAGGAGTTCCTGAATGTCGCGTGCGGTCGGGCCACCGTCTGCCGTGTACTTTTGAGCGGGCATCACTCCAAGGGCCTGACAGAGGTCTTCTTGGTGTAGACGCATGATTGTTCCGTCTTTGGCTTTCACACGGTCATAGCGTTCAACAATGAGGGCGGGTTCGTCCTCAAATAAGCGATACTCAACGTTCGCCGTTGCGATACCCGCGCGCTGGGCGCTTTTCATGCAGACAAACTCATTAAGAGCTTCAAGTTTAAATCCGATAACGCCATTTTTGAAAATATGCGTCGTGGGCGAGGAACCTACGCATTCGCACCAGCGACCGTCTATGAGCGCGAGTGCGAACTTGCCCTGGTTGCCTCCAAGTGACCAACTTTCATCTAGGCCCATCCACGATGCCTCGCGGTCATCCCTGATCGACTTGAGGCGCAAGGCAATCTCGTGGTCGTCTATAGGGCGGTATTCGCCAGTGCGATGCAAGGCGGCGTCGATATCTTCTTCGGCGCAAAACTGCACTCCGCCCGGACAGTCGAGTCCGATATGGCTGAGCAGCGCAACGGGATTATTGGGCCTGGCGTCGAATTCGGCGGCAATCGCTTTTCGTTGGTCCTCGCTGTCGGGCAGAAGGCCAAACAAGTACGGATTCATGACCTGTTGGCCGTATGTGCGATTTGATACGGGAATGTTGGTCGATAGGGCTGGCCCGTCATAATCTTGATCGTAGGCAAAACTGACTAGACCGCTCTCATCTTGCATGAGCGTTCCTGCGGGTACGCCGCAAATAATAGTCCGAAGCGTTTTTCTGGCCATTGGCTATCTCCCTTCGGGCTTGGTTTGGGCAGATGCGCTTGCGGCAATCGAGACTCCGAGATTGGACATGGCGAAATCGGCGAAGGCCTTGTCGTAGAGCTCGGCCGTAAAGGGGGTATCTGGAAGAGCTGGAATGGCTGCGCCGCGTCGGTTGCGATGGTGAAGACGTTGAGTGTGATGGCACCTGGGGGTGCTACAAGGTTGCAAATCGGCATGCGGGGCGTCGGTTGGCTGCTCATGTTTCGTGTCGTCGATATTCCCTTGAGCAACTAGTGCCAGTCCGAGAGCACCGAAAACCGCCAGCAGCTTGTCGAGCCGAATACCCGTGGCATCTCCCAGCTCGAGCGATGCGAGCAGGCGCTCCGAAACACCGGCTTTTTTAGCGAGGGTTGCACGGGTGAGACCCTGAGCATCGCGTGCCTGGCGCACGTAGATGCCAGCTTGGCGCGGTGTGGTGATGGGAAGGGTATCCACGGCGATCTCCTAACGTGCAGACTTTTGCATATCAGTATGACATGCAAAAGTCTGCATGAAAAGGCCTCATGCAAAACTCTGCATGAGGCCTTGCCCGGACGTTTAGTTTTGAAGGGTGTTTTACAGCGCCAAAAACCCCAAGTGTTCCAGCAGAATCTTGAGGCCGATAAGGATAAGCACGACGCCACCCACGATGGTGGCGGGTTTTTCGTAGCGCGCGCCAAAGGTGTGGCCGATCGCCACGCCGGCGACGGAGAAGATAAACGTTGTGATGCCTATAAGCGATACAGCGGGCACGATGTCGACCGAGAGTGCCGCAAACGAGATGCCCACGGCTAGGGCGTCGATTGAGGTGGCAATGGCGAGGAGCAGGTACTCGACCAGGTCAATCTTTTCGGCATCCTTGCCGTCGCCTTCATCCTCGTCCTCGGTAAAGGCTTCCCACAGCATTTTGCCGCCGATGAAGGCGAGCAGGATAAAGGCGATCCAGTGGTCGATGGGGCCGATGATGCCCATAAACTGACTGCCAAGCGCCCATCCGATTACGGGCATGCCGGCCTGGAAGCCGCCAAAGAACAGGCCGAGCACCACGGCGACCTTAAGGTTGATCTTTTTCATGCCGAGACCCTTGCAGATGGAAACGGCAAAGGCGTCCATCGAAAGGCCAACGGCGAGCAACACGAGCTCTGCGAGTCCCATAGCCTGGCTCCCTCTCTGCGGGCGAGCCCGCGTGTACCTCTTGGGGGAATAACAAAAAAGACCCGTGGCGTACGCGCTGCGCGCACAACCACGAGTCTCGTTCATTAAGGCAAGCCAGACCGTTTCGGCCAGTATGTTGACTTGCCGCGCCACCGGAGGCGAACCCGGCCACGCGACTACTCCCTCATTCATGTGAACCCCGATGCTACCACATAAGCAGCCCATTTGGGTTGGGCTCTCAGCTGTGTTCGCTCATTCTGTAAGCATCGGATTTCGCAAGCGCCGCGGGGACAAACCGTGAGAAACTATTTAGCGTTTATGGAGCGTATACGATGGGAGCGATGCCTTGGATAAGAACGAGCTGCAAAAGCGTATGGAACAGGCCATCCGCCTGACGGCACCTGGTCAGCCGATCCGCACCGCCCTCGACATGATCATCGCCGGTCACCTGGGCGCCCTTATCTGCGTCGGCGACACCGAAAACGTGCTCGCTGCCGGTAACGACGGCTTCCCGCTCAACATTTCGTTCACCTCGAACCGTCTGTTCGAGCTCTCCAAGATGGACGGTGCCATCGTCATCGACGGCGACCTCACCCAGATCCTGCGCGCCAACTTCCACCTCAATCCCGATCCCTCGCTTGCCACGAGCGAGACGGGCATGCGCCACCGCACCGCCGCTCGCATGTCGGTGCTCACCGACGCCATCGTGATCTCGGTTTCGGCTCGTCGTGCCGTCGTCAACGTGTACGTCCACGGTCAGAGCTACGAGATTCAGCCTGTCACCACCATCATGAGCTCGGTCAACCAGCTCGTCGCCACGCTCCAGACCACCCGCCAGTCGCTCGATCGCTCCCTGCTGCGCCTGACGGCCCTCGAGCTCGACGACTACGTTACGCTCGCCGACATTACCGGTATTTTCTCGAGCTTCGAGATCATGCAGCAGGCAAAGACTGAGCTTAAGGATTGCATTGTCAAGCTGGGTAACCAGGGCAAGCTCGTGCAGATGCAGCTCGAGCAGCTCGCGGGATCCAGCATGGATACCGAATACGACTTGATGATCCGCGACTACGCAAGCGATTCCTCTGAGGCCAACGCCGAGAAGATTCGCGCTGAGCTTGCCCGCATGACGCCCAAGGACTTGTCCGACCCGCAGCATGTGGCGGCAGTTCTGGGCTACGACGACCTGGACGAGGACTCCGTCATGACACCGCTGGGCCTGCGCACACTTTCGCGCGTGTCCGTCGTGCGCGACGGCGTGGCCGAGAAGATCGTCGACGAGT
>CAJMHR010000077.1 GCA_905213265.1 uncultured Collinsella sp. | reverse complement strand
TTTATGCAATACGGGCAGCCGGTCATAACGTAGAGCACGAGCTCGTGATCAGTAGTCATAGGTCTCCAATCGGTTGCGGTTTTGATTGAAATACCCAAAGCCGCCGCGGTCTATGCGCACGTCAACGACGGCTCGATGGCCTGGACCAGAAACGCCGTGGCTCCGGTGCCGCAGGGCTTGTCGTAATAGTCAACAAAGCGCTGGTCGGCAAGATAGCCGTGGGCGAGGCCCAGGTACGCCTCGTCTTGGGGCTCGCATCCCCAGTTGAGAGCAATCCATCGACGGTGCATTGTAACCAGTTTTTGGGCTTCGTTGCTCTCTGGGTCGCCAATGCCCATGGCAATCGAGAGCTGGCCCAAAATGGCGCGTTCAAGTTCCTTCATGTCGTTCCATGTTTGAGGATCCATATCCAGTAACGTTTTGTTTGCTGCATCGATAGCCTCATTGCCATAGCGAGCTCGAGCCTCGGCGCCGTAGCATTCCTCGTTTTCCTGCACGGTGCGCCAGCGCTCCAGTTGCGGCAGGACGGCGCCCATGAGCGAGACGGCTTCGTCGAGCGACATGCCGGTGTTTTGCGCCAGGCGCGGGGCACAGTCCTCGATCATCGCCTCCATGGTGGTGGCGTAGGTGTACTTGCCGTGGTCGTAGCACCACTTGCAGTAATGGTCGGTCGTGGCGCCTGTGGCATCGGTGCCGCAGTCGTCGGGCGTGAGTATCATGCCGCAGCTCTGGCAATAATGCTCGGGCATTTCGAGCAGGTGGGACAGTGGCTCGCCGGTTACGGCGGCAATGAGCTTCATCATGTCGATGCCCGGGGTGACCTCGTCGCGCTCCCAACGGCTGACGGCTTGGCGCGTGACAAAGAGTTTGGCGGCGAGCTGCTCTTGGGTAAGGTGATGGGCGCGACGGATGGCAATGAGCTTTTCTGCAAAGGCCATAGCGGCTCCTTTCTGCTGGTTGATGGCTTAAGCATACGCGGCGGCAGACGCCCTTCCAAGCAACCGTTGGTTGCACGGCGGGGGACCGCGGCGAAGAATTGCACGCAACGCCCCACGCCTCCATGCCGTACAATGACCGGCATGGAACCTATTGCACACATACATACCGACCTGCCGCAGAAGTTCGGCATCCCGCGCAACAGCTTTTTGGCGCCTCATCTGCAGGGACGCATCGTTTTTGAGCCGGAATTTGCCTCCAACGCAGCGGTTGAGGGTCTGGACTCCTTCTCTTACCTGTGGCTGCTGTGGCGCTTCGAAAACGGAACGCCCGGCGGCACGGCTAAGGACATAGCCGCCGATGCCAAAACGCAGGACAGGTCCGGCACCAACGCAAAATGGTCGAAAACTGTGCGTCCGCCGCGCCTGGGTGGAGCCGAGCGTGTGGGCGTCTTTGCCACGCGCAGTCCGTTTCGCCCTAATTCCATTGGGCTCACCTGCGTCAAGCTCGACCGCGTGGAGCTTACCGACGATGGTCCCATCATCCATGTGTTGGGGGCCGACCTGCGCGACGGCACGCCCATCTACGACATTAAGCCCTACATTCCGTTTGCGGACTGCCACCCGGATGCAACGGGCGGCTGGATTGAGGATGCTCCGTGGCAAGAGCTCGATGTTGAGTTTCCGCAGGCGCTGCAGGATATGGTCTCGCCCGCAAAGCTCCCCGGCTTGGTCGAGGTCCTTCGCCAAGATCCGCGCCGCGCGGGCAGCAAGCACGAGCCAAACCGCGTCTATCATCTTGCCTTCGCCGGGCTCGACATATCGTTTACGGTCGATGAAACCCAGCTAACCGTAGTCGCCGTCAACGACGCGCGAGACTAACCAGCCATTCGCCCGCACCCGTCAAATTAAGCGCCAAACCCCGCGCCAAAACCGCCCGTGCTGGTGGACAATAGCGCCTATCGAAACAGTCTACTTTGCACGGGGGTCCAGCATGAAATACGACTTCACTTCAATCATCGACCGCCACGGCATGGACTCCATCGCCGTTGACTCTTGGGGCGAGATTCCCGGTATGGCTCCGAACGCACCCGACGAGGGCTTCGACCGCATCCCCATGTGGGTGGCCGACATGAATTTTGCCACGGTGCCCACGGTCCAGGAACACATCATTCAGCGTGCCCAGCACCCCATGTTTGGCTACTTTAACCCGCGCGCTGAGTACTTCGATCGCATCATCGAATGGCAGAATCGCCGCAATGGCGTCGAAGGTTTGAGCCCTGAACATATCGGCTACGAAAATGGCGTGCTGGGCGGCGTCGTGTCGACGCTGCGCGCGTATGTCCAGCCGGGCGATGCGGTGCTGGTCCACAGCCCCACCTACATCGGCTTTACCAAGTCCATCGAGGCCGCGGGCTATCGCATTGTCCACAGCTCGCTTAAACTCGACAACCGGGGCGTGTGGCGCATGGACTTTGAGGACATGGAGTGCAAACTCGCCCAAAACAACATCCATGCCGCGGTGTTCTGCTCGCCGCACAATCCCTGCGGGCGCGTATGGGAGCGCGACGAAATCGAGCGCGCCATGGACATTTATCGCCAGCACGATTGCGTGGTGATCTCGGACGAGATTTGGTCCGATATCATCCTGCCGGGACACAGGCATATCCCGACGCAGTCGGTGAGCGAGGATGCCCGCATGCGCACGGTTGCCCTCTATGCGCCCAGCAAGACGTTCAACCTGGCGGGTCTGGTCGGCAGCTACCACATCATCTATAACGAGACGCTGCGCGACCGCGTGTGCGCCGTGTCCAACAAGACCCACTACAACGAGATGAATGTCCTTTCCATGCATGCGCTTATCGGTGCCTACCAGCCGCAGGGCTACGAGTGGGTGTACGAGCTCAACCAGGTGCTTGCCGGCAATATCGAGTACTTCTGCAATTACGTGGACGAGCATTTTGAGGGCGTGGGCTATTCACGTCCGCAGGGCACGTACATGGTGTTTCTGGACTGCACCGAGTGGTGCCGCGAGCATGGCTGCGATATTCAGTGGTTGCTCGACGAGGGGGCGCGCGTGGGCGTGGGGTATCAGGACGGCCGTCCGTTTCACGGACCCTGCCACATTCGCGTGAATCTGGCGCTGCCGCTTTCGCGCGTAAAGGAAGCGTGCGACCGCCTGGACCGCTACGTTTTTAATGCACGGTAAGCGGGCGATGCATACGGGGCCTTCTGCCGCGTCGGCCGGAAGGCCCCGCATGGTAGAACGTCTGTAACCATTGGGCTCTCGAGTGGTTTCATTTGCTATTCTTTTTACCATTTCAGTCTGTAAACAGGATCGTCTGGAGCTCGATGAAAAGACCCCGTCGCTCGGTTGCCATATCGTTGTTTGTTGCGCTTGCGGTAGCGTGCGCCTTTGTCGTAGCGATAGCTGGCTGTTCTGGGTCGAATGGCAGAGCCTCGACGTCTGCATTAGAAGGCCTGGACGCCTCGCAGGTCAAAGACGACGACCTTAAGACGCTCAACGTCGGCAGCGACCTCTATCCACCGTTTGTGTATACCGACGAGTACGGCGATATCGTTGGCCTGGATGTCGAGATATTGACCGAGGCTTTGGCCCGCATTGGTTACAAGCCAAAGTACCAGCTGATCGATTGGGAAAAGAAACAAGAGCTGCTGGCGAGCGGCGAGCTCGATTGCGTCATGGGCAGCTTTAGCATGACGGGTCGCGAAAACGAGTATCGTTGGGCCGGCCCGTACCTTGCGAGCCGCCAGGTGGTCGCGGTCGATCCCCAGAGCGATATCTACACGCTTGCCGATCTTGAGGATAAGGTCGTGGCGGTCCAGTCCACCACCAAGCCCGAGGACATTTTGCTCAATCATACAAATGAAAACGTTCCGCAGATCAAAGAGCTCTACTGCTTTTCGGACCGCTCATACCTGAACCCGGCGCTCGTCGAAGGTCTGGTCGACGCCATCGCCGCGCATGAGTCCTCGCTGCTCACCTACGAAAAAGACTATGGTGTGACGTATCGCATTTTGGATGAGCCGCTGCTAGAGGTTGGTTTGGGCACCGCTTTCGATATCAATGATACGCGCGGCATCGACGTTAAACTCACCCGTGCCTACCAAGAAATGCTTGCCGATGGCACCATGGAACGTCTGGTGTCAAAGTACTTTGATGACCCTTCGCCATTTTTGAATATGGAGGGCCTGTCATGATCGATGCGCCCGACCACGCCGCTCAGGAGCGGGGCAATCGTTCGACAGGGGCATGGCTCCTTGTCGCCCTGCTGGGGATAGCGCTCTCGGTTGTTGCCGGCATGATGAGCTACGGCTACACGACAGCTCAGGCCGAGCAGCGCTTTGCCGACGTTGTCGATTACGTGGCGACGCAGAGCCTTTCCTACGATGCATTCAATAGCGCCTATACGACCAAAAACCTGATTCGTGTTATGGAGATCGCAGGAGAGACAGCGCGCGATATGGAGCGCGACGGTTCGGTGGATAACGCCATGCTGGTGCAATATGCCGACCAGTTCAACGTGAGCGCACTGATCGTGACGGACGCATCGGGTAATTTGGTGTCCGAGTCCTCGACGGATGGCGTGGGCTACGAGTCGCTCGCTACGTATCTCAAGGAAGCACCCGTGCTGGAGGTGGCAGCCCATCCGCTTAAGTCCTATACCGCCCGTATCACGCTTGCGGATGATTCGGTTGCAGACATTGGTTGCGTGACCCGGCAAGATGGCGAGGGCATCGTTATCGCGGTCGGGCATCAGAGCGCGAAGGCAGTTGCAAGCAATACGCTCAAACTGCAGAGCCTGCTCGGTGGTTATGAGACCATTGACAGCGGCAATATCGTGATCGAAAGCGATGGCAAGGTCGTTGCGACCAATGCCGTTGAACCCACTGTATTGGGCGTATTCGATCTGCCTGCGACGGACGTCTTCATTGTCGACGGTATTAAGGATCGATGCCTGGCTGGTAAGGTCAGATTGGTTAACG
>CAJMHR010000076.1 GCA_905213265.1 uncultured Collinsella sp. | reverse complement strand
CCGCAGGTGCGGTAAGGGCTACCGCACGGGCCGATACTCAAAGCCCATTGTGGCACCCCGAGCCCGCGGAAAGAAGCTGCGCCGCGGGGGAGGCGGCCCCAATGGCTTTCTCATATCGTCTTATGGGCCCATCGCGGGGACTTGAACCTGCGAAGGAGCGAGCGTAAAGAAAACGCGGAGCGTTTTTAGCGAGCTGGCGAGGACGCCGGCAGGCGGCCGAAGCCGGTGCGGATACGCGGACGTCCTTTCGCCCGCACCATTAAATGAAAGAGCTCCTAGCAATGGGGGCTTTTTTGTTATGCACGATCTCCTTGGACGGGTATCCTAGTGCCAACGTATGCCTATCAGAGGAGAGACCATGCTGTTGTCCGGTATCATCGCCGCCCTTACCAGCCTTTTGATTCCCATCATCATTTTGTTGTTACTGCTTCCCAACGCCTGCTATGTCGTTGAACAGCAGCATGCTGTGATCATTGAGCGCCTGGGCAAGTTCAACCGCATCGTCAACGCGGGCTTCCACATGAAGGTGCCCGTAATCGACCGTAAAGCCGCCACGGTGAGTCTGCGCACCATGAAAAACGGTTTTGGCATCGACGTTAAGACCCAGGACAACGTGACTATCGGCCTTGAGGTCTCTGCTCAGTACCACGTGAGCTATGACATGGGCGCCGGCCCGGCAGATTCGGGCATCTACAAGAGCTACTACATGCTGCAGGAGCCCGTCGACCAAATGCGTGACTTCATCACCGATGCCCTGCGCTCTTCTATCCCCGTCTACACGCTCGATGAGGTCTTTGCCAAAAAAGACGATATCGCCAAGGACGTCAACGCCACCGTGTCCGAGCAGATGGCCGCCTACGGCTTTACCCTCGTGTCGACACTTATCACCAAGATCGCGCTGCCGACCGAGGTCGAGAACTCCATGAACGACATCAACGCTGCCCAGCGAAAGCGCGCCGCTGCACAGGAGCTCGCCGAGGCCGATCGCATCAAGCGCGTTACCGAGGCGACCGCCGAGGCCGAGGCAATGGAAAAGGCGGGCGAGGGCATCGCCAACCAGCGCAAGGCCATTGCTCTGGGCATCAAAGATTCGCTCGAGATCATCCAGGAGACGGGCGTCGGCAACGATGAGGCCAACCAGCTGTTCATGTTTACGCAGTGGTCCGAGATGATGACGGAGTTCGCTCGCACGGGCAAAACCTCGACGGTCGTGCTGCCGAGCGATTTCTCGCAGTCGGCCTCGATGTTCGAGCAGATGCTGACCGCCGGCAAAGTTCAGAACGAGTCAAAGGAGTAGACGCGCGTGAAATATACCGTTGTTTGCGTTGGCAAGCTCAAAGAGCGCTTTTGGAAGGACGCGTGCGCCGAATACACCAAACGCCTAGGCGCCTATGCCAAGGTAGATATGCGCGAGGTTGCCGATATCGATCCGGCCAAGGCGGGCGGCGTGGATGCCGCGCGCAACAAAGAAGGCGCGGCGATTCTTGCTGCCCTGCCACCGCGGGCACATGTGATTCTGCTGGCTATCGAGGGCAAGGAGCGTTCGAGCGAGGAGTTCTCGGCCCGCCTCGATGACCTCATGCTGAGAGGCAACAGCGACATCGCTTTTGTAATCGGCGGATCGGACGGCGTGAGCGATGCCGTGCGCGCCCGCGCCGACGAGATGCTCAGCTTTGGACGCATTACCTTGCCGCACAACCTGGCGCGCGTGGTGTTGCTGGAACAGATCTACCGCGCCTGCAAGATTAGCCGTGGCGAGCCGTATCACAAGTAGGTCGGCAATACGAAACAATGGCGTGGGACAATGACTTTCGTTTTGAGGAATGCATCTGAGAGGACTGTGTGATATGAAGATCGGATTTGTCGGTTTTGGCAATATGGCGAGCGCTATGGCCGATGGCTGGATTGCCGCCGGCGTGGCCGCGGGCGACATGTGCGCCTGCGCAGGCCGCTACGATGCTCTGGTTGAGCGTTGCGAGGCGCGGGGCATGGCTGCCTGCCACGATGCGGCGGATGTTGTTGCCGCGTCCGATATCGTGGTTGCGGCGGTCAAGCCGTACATGATTGAGAAGGTCTTCGCTCCACTCAAGGATGCGCTTGCCGACAAGGTCGTCCTTTCGGTCGCCTGGACCTGGGATAGTGCCAAGTGGGAACAGGCCCTGCCAGGTGTCGCTCATATTTCGACGGTGCCCAACACGCCGGTTTCGGTGGGCGAGGGCGTTATCGCCTGCGAGAAGGCTTCCACGCTTAGCGAAGAGCAGCGTGCCACGGTGCTCGGTCTGCTCGGAAAGCTTGGCACGGTGGTCGAGCTCGATTCGAGTCTGCTGTTTGTGGGCGGTACCGTGGGCGGTTGCGCCCCGGCGTTTGTCGCCATGGCGATCGAGGCTCTGGGCGATGCGGCTGTCAAACACGGTATTCCGCGCACCGATGCCTATCGCATTGTGAGCCAGATGGTGCTGGGTACGGCAAAGCTGCAGCTTGCAACCGGTCAGCATCCCGCAGCGATGAAGGATGCCGTGTGCTCGCCCGGCGGTGCTACCATCAAAGGCGTCGTCGCGCTCGAGGACGCCGGCATGCGCAGCGCCCTCGTCAAGGCCATCGACGCAACCCTCCAGTAAACTGACCAATAAGGGACAGATTTATTTTGGCAGGTTTTTCCTGCGGTTTTGTACCTTGAGCAAAAAGCGCCCCGCAACTGGCTCAATTCCAGTTGCGGGGCGCTTACGTTTGCCCAGATAAAACCGACCAAAATAAGCCTGTCTTTTTTTGCAGGTTAGTCCCAGAAGCTGTCTTCTTCATCCTCGGACTTGGGGCCGCGGTCGACATACATCTTATGGGTGCGCTTCTCCATCACAAAGGCAAGAATCGCAAACAGCAGGATGCCGCCGGCGAAAAGGATGGCAAAACCGGTGCGGGTGCCAAACAAAAAGGAAAAAACTGCGTCCATTGGGTGCCTTCTTGCGTAGTTGGGTTGGGTCGTAAACGCTCATAAGTATATACTTGCCCATACATGTACAAGGTTGCAACCTAAATGGAATGTATATCGCCGGAGGATCTTATGCTTGATATCAAGTTTGTTCGCGAGAACCCCGATGCCATCGATACCGCCATGGCAAATCGCCAGACGTCTTGGGATCGCGAGAAGTTCTTTGAACTCGACGACGAGCGCCGTGCCGTCATCACCGAGGTCGAGGAGCTCCAGGCCACGCGTAACGCCGAGTCCAAGAAGATTGGCGCCCTGATGAAGGAGGGCAAGAAGGACGAGGCCGAGGCCGCCAAGGAGGCCGTGCGCGCCGTCAACGAGAAGATCGACGGTCTGGCCGAGCGCCGTACCGCTCTTGAGCAGGAGCAGTACGATTTCATGGCTCACCTGCCCAACATTCCGTGCGAGGCCACCCCGTACGGTAAGGACGAGGACGAGAACATCGAGCGTCGCCGCTGGGGCACCCCGCGCGAGTTCGACTTCGACTTTAAGCCGCACTGGGATCTGGGCACCGATCTGGACATCCTCGACTTCGAGCGCGGCAACAAGCTCTCCGGTAGCCGCTTCACCGTTCTCGGTGGCGCCGGCGCCCGCCTGGAGCGCGCCCTTATCAACTTCTTCCTGGACACGCACACGAGCCGTGGCTTCAAGGAGTGGTGGCCGCCCATCGTCGTCAAGCGTCAGACCATGTTCGGTACGGGCCAGCTGCCCAAGTTTGAGGACGACGCCTATCACGTCTCGGGCGACAACTTCCTGATCCCTACCGCCGAGGTCGTACTGACTAACCTGCATGCCGGTGAGGTTCTGGACGCCGACACTCTGCCTCGCCGCTACACTGCCTTCACCCCCTGCTTCCGCGAGGAGGCCGGTTCCGCCGGTCGCGACACCCGCGGCATCATTCGCCAGCACGAGTTCGACAAGGTCGAGATGGTCAAGTTCGCCAAGCCGGAGGAGTCCGACGAGGAGCTCGAGAGCATGACCGCCGAGGCCGAGTACCTGCTGCAGCAGCTGGGCCTGCCGTATCGCGTGATTAGTCTGTGCACCGGCGACCTGGGCTTCTCTGCCCGTCAGACCTACGACGTCGAGGTCTGGCTGCCGAGCTACAACGCCTACAAGGAGATCAGCTCCTGCTCCAATTGCGGCGACTTCCAGGCCCGTCGCGCCAACATCAAGTATCGCGACCCCGAGAACTTCAAGGGCTCGCGCTACCTGCACACCCTTAACGGTTCCGGTCTGCCGGCTGGCCGTACCATGGCTGCCATTCTGGAGAACTACCAGAACGCCGACGGCACCATCACGATCCCCGAGGTTCTGCGTCCCTACATGGGCGGCCTCGAGAAGATCGAGCCGGTTGCGTAGGTTGCCTGCATAAGCGATTTGCAAGGGCGCTCCTTTCTGAACTGCCTCCCATTTCTTGGACACGAGAAATGGGAGGCTTTTTATGCGAGTCGACTTGAGGGTGAAACACGACATCGAGGTCAGGAAGGCGGCGATCGGGCTCTTCGAGCGAGGCCACGGCTACAAGTCTGCGGCGAAGGCGCTGTCGGTCCCGCGCGGAACCGTGAGACAATGGCTCTGCGTATACCGGTCGTTCGGAAGCGAGGTGCTGCTATCCATGGACGGCAAGCAGGCCAGGTACACATACGAGCAGAAGGTCGCCGCAGCCTCCGCCGTGGTCGACGGCGGCATGACGAAGGCCGAGGCGATGGCGGCGTTCGGCATAATGTCGATGTCGCCGCTCAAGAAGTGGTGCGCGCTATACCGCGAGGGCGGCGCGGAGGCCCTGCGCCCGAGGCCCAAGGGCCGGCCGAGCGGTTCCAAGGCGAGGCCGCGGACCCGCGAGGAGGAGCTCGAGGAGCGCTGCCGAAGGCTCGAGACCGAGGTGGCCTACCTAAAAAAATTGCGTGCCCTGGTCGAGAGGGACGGGCTCTGACCAGGGCGAAGGTCGAGGCCGTGAGCGCCCTGCGCGAAGAGGGGCACGGGCTGGGGCGCCTGCTGGAGTGCGCCGGCATGGCCCGGTCCAGCTACTACTACGCGCTGTCGCACCC
>CAJMHR010000075.1 GCA_905213265.1 uncultured Collinsella sp. | reverse complement strand
CCTCCGGCGTGCTCAACTTCTTTATGGGCAAGACCGTCTATTCGGCGGCCAACCCCCTGCGCATCGCCTTTATCCATGAGTTCCCCTGTGCGACGTCGAGCTGGGACAGCCTGCACGACCAAGGGCGTCAGTATCTCGATGAGCACTTTGACGGTATCGTGCACACCGAGGCGTTCGAGGACTGTCACGATCCGGACGTGTTCTACGCCGCCGTGGAAACGGCTGTCAAACATGGAGCAAACGTCATCTTCTCGACCTCGCACCGCCTGATGGAATACACGCTCAGGGCTGCCGTTGAGTATCCCCAGGTTCGGTTCCTCAACTGCTCTATCGGCCTTCCCCATCAAAGTGTCCGTTCGTACTTTGGCAAGATGTACGAGGCCAAGTTCCTCCTGGGCGCCCTTGCCGCCAGCATGGCGGACAACCACCGCATCGGCTACCACGCGTCGGTCTTCGCCTCGGGCGCGCTCAGCGAGATCAACGCCTTTGCGATTGGCGCCTCGCTGCTCGACCCCCGTGCGCAAATTATCCTGACTTGGGGCGATGTGCCCGCCGGAGGCCTTACCGAGGCCATGTGCCGCGAAGGTGTAAGCGTCATGACCGGCGCCGACATGTCAAAGTCGCTCGAAGACCCCACGGCCTACGGACTTCACCGCCTGGTCGATGGCAAGGTTACCGGCATTGCCATGCCGGTATGGAACTGGGGCCGATACTACGAGCTTATCGTGCGAAGTCTACTGCATGGCACCTGGGATGAGACCAGTGACGCCAGCCAGGTTCGCGCCGTCAACTACTGGTACGGCATGAGCTCGGGCGTTATCGACATTCGCTACGCTCCGGGCCTGCCCTATCAGACGCGCAAGCTTGTTCAACTCCTCCGCAATGGCATCGTCGAGGGCTCCATCAATCCATTTGGCGGCGAACTCCACAGCCAAGACGGCGTGGTGCAGATCGAGGGCTTTCCCCCACTGCCGAGCACGCAAATCGTTGAGATGGACTGGCTGGCCGACAACGTGGTGGGCACCATTCCGCAACTCGACGATGAGCCGAAAGTCCCTGCCCTATGAAAATCCTTGCCATAGCCGATACCGAAGAACGATGCCTTTGGGAGTGCTTTCGCAAGGAACGCTTTGAGGGAGTCGACCTGATTTTGTCCGCCGGCGATCTGGACCCGGACTATCTTGAGTTTTTGGTTACGGTCATCAACAAACCGCTCATCTACGTGCGCGGCAATCACGATGACCGCTACGCACGTCATGCACCGGGTGGATGTATCTGCGTAGAGGACAGCGTGTACACGTACCGAGGGATTCGCATTGCGGGCCTTGGCGGGTCCATGCGTTATCGCGACGGCGCCAACATGTACACCGAACGCGAGATGTCCAAGCGCATGCGTAAGCTGTCGCGTAAGGTTAGGATGGTCGGCGGGTGCGACATTCTGCTTACCCATGCACCCGCCGCCGGTATGGGTGATCTGGACGATCTGCCGCATCGAGGATTCGAGTGCTTTAACACAGCACTCGAATCCTGGAATCCCGACTACATGGTGCACGGGCATGTGCACCAAAGCTACGGTTGCGATTTTCAGCGCGAGCGTCAGCATGTGTGTGGAACGACGATCATCAACGCCTGCGGCTATACGCAGTTTGAGCTCGACCAGACGCACTACCCCATCCGCGGCTGGCAAGCAGCTTGGCTCAACTCACAAACCATGCGCCGCGAGCTCAAACGCCACGAAGCCATCGAGCCCTCAACGGCCAGAACACCCTGGTAACCACCACAAAGAGGACACTGTCCCCTTTGTGGTGCCTTTGACGCGATAGCAAGAAACCCGGTCCTGCACAAGGCAGAACCGGGTTTCTTTAGCAATGCTTGCTGTACTCAGGCAGTAACTAGCAGTTACTCAGCCAGGAAGTCACGCTGGACAGCGGGATCGACCTTGACGCCAGGGCCCATGGTGGAAGACACGGAGATGGACTTGACGTACTTGCCCTTAGCAGAAGAGGGCTTGACGCGCAGAATCTCGGTGTACAGGGCAGCGTAGTTCTCGACGAGCTGCTGCTCAGAGAAGGACTTCTTGCCCAGGGGCACGTGGCAGATGCCATAGCGGTCAGCGCGGTACTCAACGCGGCCAGCCTTGAGCTCGGAGACCATCTTGGCGACGTCCATGGTCACGGTGCCGAGCTTGGGGTTCGGCATGAGGCCACGGGGACCAAGGATCTTACCGATGCGGCCAACCTTGGCCATCATGTTCGGCGTAGCGATAGCGGCGTCGAAGTTGATCTCGCCCTTCTGAATCTGGGCGACGAGCTCGTCGGAACCGATGATGTCGGCGCCGGCAGCCTCAGCCTCGCGGGCCTTCTCGCCCTCGGCGAAGACGGCAACACGAACGGTCTTGCCGGTGCCGTGGGGCAGGGAGATGGAACCACGGATGTTCTGGTCAGCCTTACGAGTATCGATACCCAGACGGAAGTGGGCCTCGACGGTCTCGTCGAACTTGGCGGTGTCGAGCTCCTTGAGGAGCTTAGCAGCCTGAAGGGGGGTGTAGAGCGTGGCGCGGTCGATCTTCTCGGCAGCGGCGTTATAGCTCTTACCATGCTTAGCCATGTGCATTACCTCCTGTGGTTAAACGGGCGTGAGCCCTCCCACATCGTATCGTGTGCCCTATTGCACACATATAACGGGCGCCCCGGTCGGAGCACCCGTCATTACCTAAA
This sequence comes from uncultured Collinsella sp., assembly GCA_905213265.1. GTDB lineage: Bacteria > Actinomycetota > Coriobacteriia > Coriobacteriales > Coriobacteriaceae > Collinsella. Next base: position 2,382 of record CAJMHR010000075.1, on the reverse strand, counting down.
GAAATCGCTACTCAGCGATGGTGACGCCCATGGAACGGGCGGTACCGGCGATGATCTTCTTGGCGGCGTCAATGTCGTTGGCATTGAGGTCCGGCATCTTGATCTCGGCGATCTTGGTGAGCTGCTCCTGGGAGAGCTGACCAACCTTGTCAGCCTGGGGCTTAGCGGAACCAGACTTGAGGTTCAGCTCCTTCTTGATGAGGTGAGCCGCCGGCGGGGTCTTGGTGATGAAGGAGAAGGACTTGTCCTCGTAGACAGAGATCTCAACGGGGATGATGTCACCCTTCTTGTCCTGCGTCTCGGCGTTAAAGGCCTGGCAGAACTGCATGATGTTCACGCCAGCAGCGCCCAGGGCGGGGCCGACGGGAGGAGCGGGGTTTGCTGCACCAGCAGGAATCTGGAGCTTAATGACGTTGGCAACCTTCTTCTCAGCCATGGTCATTCCTTTCGAATCACGAGTGTGAAGTACTTGCTATATCGTAAGCACGCACGTGTTAGAAGCACTCCTGAGATGAGCAGTCACAGAAGAAGCACGCTCGCGCGAACGGACGAAAACTTAAGCGATGACAGCGACCTGGTTAAAGTCGAGCTCGACCGGCGTCTCGCGGCCAAAGATCATCAGCGTGACCTTGAGCTTGCCAGCCTCGGTGTTAACCTCGGAGACCTTGCCATCAAAGTCGGTAAGCGGGCCATCGGTGACGCGGACGGACGTACCGACCTCAATATCAACCGAGGTGCGCTTGGGCGAATCGCCCTTACCGGGACGACGAGTCATCTTGTTGTACTCGTCGCGGGAAAGCGGAGCGGGCTTGCCGTTGCCGCCTAGGAAACCGGTGACGCCAGGCGTGTTACGAACGCACGTCCAAGCATCGTCATCCATCTCCATGCGGACCAGGACATAACCCGGGAAAATCTTGGAATCCTTGGTCTCACGCTTGCCACCCTCTTTAATCTCGGTGACGCGCTCCATAGGAATCTCGATATCAAAGATACGGTCCTGCATGCCCATAGTCTCGATGCGATGCTCGAGATCGGACTTAACGCGGTTCTCGTATCCAGAGTAAGTGTGAACGACGTACCAACGCTTAGACATGGTTTAGCCCCTCAATCCAGAGAACAGAGCAAGAGCCTCGCCAAAGCCAGCATCGAGCAGAGCGATGACGACGCCGACGACGATCAGAGAAGCGCAAACGACGACCGAGTAGTTCACGAGCTCCTTCTTATCGGGCCACGTGACACGCTTCATCTCGGACTTGACCGAAGCGAAATACTTCTTGGTGCGGGCGAAGAAACCAGGCTTCTCGTTCTTCTTGGACTTCGCAGCCTTCTCGTTCTTCTTGGCAACGGCCTTCTTGGCCTCAACCTTGGAGTTGGCGGCAGCGTTGTTGGCAGGTGCCGGCTGCTGAGCCTTCTTCTTGTTCTTCTTGTTGGCCATTTGGGTTACCTCCGCGCAATGCGCTTATACATGAGTAAACCGTAAGCCCCCAATTGGGAGCTTACGGAATAATGACTGGCACGCCAGGAAGGACTCGAACCCTCAACACTCGGTTTTGGAGACCGATGCTCTACCAATTGAACTACTGGCGTATGTGACTAGAGACTAGCGAGTCTCTTTGTGCAGCGTGTGGTGACGGCACCAGGGGCAATACTTCTTGATCTCCATACGATCAGGCATGTTCGCCTTGTTCTTGGTGGTCGTATAGTTGCGGCGCTTGCACTCAGTGCACGCAAGAGTAACTAGAGTACGCATGTATCCTGAACCTTTCATATCCGCCCCGTACGGGCACGAGATGGTACTTTATCAGCTCTATGTAAGTGCTGTCAATGAAAACCTCGAATCAATTGGTTCTCGCTGGATCCATTCATATTTGGAACACATCAATGAAGCCAGCGAGATCTAATCGATCCATCACGCTCGGCTTAAGGGCGAGCGAAGCGTAATCGGCGGGGAATAAGTCCCGCGTAGAAAAGAACCCGGCACCCTATAAGTGCCGGGTTCTCTCTAAGTCAGCTATATCAAAGAGCTAATTTACTCAATAATCGTGGAGACGATGCCCGAACCGACGGTGTGGCCACCCTCGCGGATAGCAAAGCGCAGGCCCTCCTCCATGGCGATCGGGTGAATGAGGTCGCCCTCGATGGTGATGTGGTCACCAGGCATAGCCATCTCGGTGCCCTCGGGGAGCTTGACCGTACCGGTAACGTCGGTGGTACGGAAGTAGAACTGAGGACGATAACCATCGAAGAACGGGGTGTGACGGCCGCCCTCCTCCTTGGTCAGAACGTAGATCTCGCCGGTGAACTTGGTGTGCGGGGTAACCGAACCGGGCTTGCAGAGAACCTGGCCGCGCTCGATGTCCTCGCGCTTGATGCCGCGGAGCA
>CAJMHR010000074.1 GCA_905213265.1 uncultured Collinsella sp. | reverse complement strand
GCCCGTGGGTTATACCCTAAGAGCAAACCACCCTTTTTAAGGGTGGTTCTGATTTCGGTTGAATGAAAATACTTTACTTAGTTAAAGAAAAGCGTTTTATCAGACGCGTACGGGGAGTACAATCTCCTGCATGCGAATCGACGTGCCATCGGCTTCGATGCTGTTCGCGTGTCCCGTCCGGCTCTACGCTCCGGGCGTGCGATGTTGCGACGCGGTCGGCCTCGGTCCTTGCGTGCGGGTTCGCGAGTGTGCAACTGTGTATGTAAGGAGCGACACATGACTGTCGAGAAGAAGGATATCGATTGGGGTAGCCTCGGCTTTGGCTACATGAAGACCGATTACAGCTACGAGGCTCATTGGAAGGATGGCGAGTGGGACGAGGGCGGCCTGACCACCGACCATACCCTGCACGTCTCCGAGTGCGGTGGCATCTTCCATTACTGCCAGGAGGTCTTTGAGGGCCTGAAGGCCTACACCGCCGAGGACGGCAGCATTGTCTGCTTCCGTCCCGACATGAATGCCGAGCGCATGTATAACTCTGCCCAGCGCCTCGAGATGCCCCCGTTCCCCAAGGACAAGTTCGTTGAGGCCGTTAAGCAGGTCGTTTCTGCCAACGCCGCCTGGGTTCCGCCCTTCGGCTCCGGTGCGACCCTGTACGTGCGTCCGTTTATGATCGGCTCCGGTGACGTGATCGGCGTGGCTCCCGCTCCTGAGTACACGTTCCGCATTCTCGTGACCCCGGTCGGTCCGTACTTTAAGGGTGGCCTCAAGCCCGTCAAGCTGCGCGTTTCCGAGTATGACCGCGCGGCACCGCACGGCACCGGTAACATCAAGGCCGGCCTGAACTACGCTATGTCCCTCAAGCCCACGATGGAGGCTCACCGCGAGGGTTATGCCGAGAACCTGTATCTCGACTCCGAGTCCCGCACCTATGTCGAGGAGACCGGTGGCGCCAACGTCCTGTTCGTGAAGGAGGACGGTACGCTCGTCGTTCCGCAGTCGCACACCGACTCCATCCTGCCTTCCATCACCCGTCGTTCGCTCGTTCAGGTTGCTCAGGACCTGGGTATGACCGTCGATCAGCGCCCCGTCGAATGGGCCGAGGTTAAGGCCGGTACCTTTGTCGAGTGCGGCCTGTGCGGCACCGCTGCCGTCATCTCCCCGGTTGGCGAGATCGACAACAAGGTTTACGGCGCCGACGAGACCGTGACCTTCCCGGCTGGCTACACCGAGATCGGCCCTGTGATGAAGAAGCTCCGCGAGACCCTGACTGGCATCCAGTCCGGTGCTGTCGAGGACAAGCACAACTGGGTTTACACCGTCGCGTAAGCTGTCTTAGCTGTCCGGCCCGAGGGCGACCTTCCTTTCCGGCGCGTCCTCGGACATGAAAGAACCCCCGCTGCGCACTACGTGCGGCGGGGGTTCTTTCGTCCTGCGGAGTGCGCCGGGAGGGAAGGTCGCGCTTTTGTTTTGGTTCGCGCCATGTGGGGGTGGTGGCGACGTGCATTTTTGCGAGTATTCTGCAATCGAAGGCCCCTGCATACCGACCTCGGGCAAAAAAATCGGGATTTCTCGATGTTTTCTACGAATGATGGGCGGGGTTATGGGCTGGCAGCGTTTGATTTGCAGGGATATTCGCGGTCTTTGGCATTTATCGTGGCGCCCGAAGCTCTTGGTTATGTTGAATACTCCTGAAAATGCACGGCGCTTAGAGGGGGACCTTCGCGAAAAAGGAAACCGCCCCGTCGAAGTATGCATTCGACGGAGCGGTTTATACATTTGGCCGATTAAGGATGCGCTGTCAAACTACTAGAACTTGACGGTCGGGGCCTGGCGGGCGGCCTCAGCTGCCTCGAAGCCCTGGCGCTCCTTAAACTGGAAGATGCCGGCAAAGATGACAGCCGGGAACGTCTGGATAGCGTTATTGTAGCTGAGCACGCAATCGTTGTAGCTCTGGCGTGCGTAGCTAATCTTGTTCTCGGTATCCTCGAGCGATGCCTGCAGCTGCGTAAAGTTGGTGTTTGCCTTAAGATCGGGATAGGCCTCGGCTACGGCGAAGAGCTGACGCAGCGCACCGGTCAGCACGTTGTCGGCTTCCATCTTGGCCTCGGGCGTGGTGGCCTTGACGGCGGTGTTACGCGCGCTGATCACGGCGGAGAGCGTCTCCTGCTCGTGCTTGGCGTAGCCCTTGACGGTCTCGACCAGGTTGGGGATCAGGTCGTTGCGGCGCTGCAGCTGCGTATCGATGTTCTGCCAGGCGTTATCGATGCGGTTACGCTTGGTGACCATGTTGTTGTAGATGCCGGCGATGGCGCAGACAATCACAATGACAACAACGATGCCGATGATGACGGTAATCATGATGTCTCCGTTTCGAATGGCCGCGGCGGCATGCGCCAGCTGCCGTTGGTATAACGCTACTAGTATACCCGCAACGTTTTGCCGTGCCGAACTTTCCGGCAAGCGTTATGTTTTCGGCGGGGTCGGCACCGGGGCAAAGCGCGCGAGGTACAGGTGTAAGATATGCGACAGATTGACGAGTGTTGTCTTTGCCCTGAGGATGGCGATACCAGTGGACCTTCGCATTAAGAAAACCTACCGCGCCCTGTTCGATGCCTTCACCGAGCTTCTCGAGGAGCATCGTTTTGAGGACCTGACGGTTGCCATGCTGTGCGACCGCGCCATGATTCGCCGCACGACGTTCTACAAGCACTTTCGCGACAAGAACGATTACTTTGCCTTTTATATCGATGAGCTCATGTCGGGCTTGCCGCAAAAACAGCCCGATGAGGCCGGCGTGGTGTCTGCCGAGGACGTGCGCGCGCTTCGACACGCGATTTTGGACGATGCCATGGATTTGATTCTGACGCACGAGCGGCTCATGGATAACATTTTGGCAAGCAGCATGTCGGGCATGTTGACCAACGTTATTTGCGACCGCATTGCCCGCTCCATCCGCGAGCGCGTGATGAACGTGCTTGCCGAGGATGCCCTGGCCCCCGTGTCACTTGAGACGACGTCTGAGTTTGTCGCCGGCGGTATTATTCGACTTTTCACGATATGGTGGGAATCGGGCCACGATCTTGAGCGTCGACCTGAGATAGCCGACGTGGTCGATGCACTGTTTGAGCGGACCATGACGCCGGTGCATCACTAAGGTGGCGGAGAGAGGGGGATTCGAACCCCCGGAACGCTCTCGCGCTCAACGGTTTTCAAGACCGCCGCATTCAACCGCTCTGCCATCTCTCCGTGAGTCGTAATGATAGCATCGTTTTGAATTTGCAACAGGGAAGGCGAACGATGACGATCACCGAAATCGACGAGAAGTTCATGCGCGAGGCGCTGGCCGAGGCGCGAGCCGCCGCGGCGGTGGGCGAGGTGCCCATCGGAGCCGTAGTGGTGCGCGACGGCGAGATTGTCGCGCGGGCGCATAATCGTCGCGAGCTCGATCAGGATCCTTCGGCCCATGCAGAGTTCGCGGCCCTGTGCGCTGTCGCTCGGTCGCTCGGTCGCTGGCGCCTTTCCGACTGTACGGTCTATGTGACGTTGGAACCCTGCTGCATGTGCGCGGGCCTTATGGTCAACGCGCGCGTGGGGCGCTGCGTGTATGGCGCGAGTGATGCCAAGGCGGGCGCGCTGGGTTCGCTGTATGACCTGAATGCCGATTCGCGCCTGAATCATCGGTTTAACGTGACGGCTGGGGTCCTGGCGGATGAATGCCGCGAGCTGCTGAGTAACTATTTTGGCGGTCTGCGCGGAGCGGGCGGCGCTGGTTGCGGTTGTGGGGCCGATCTTGAGGCGCATGCCGCACACGCCGCAGCGCTTGCAGGTGCCGGTAAGGATACTGGCACGGCGGTTGACTTTGGTCCTGCGTGCCGCCGGCCCCGCCGTGTGCTGTTGGCGATTGACTCCTTTAAGGGTAGCGTTTCGAGTGCACAGGCGGAGGCGGCGGTTGCCGAAGGCGTGCGCCGCGTTTGGCCCGATGCCCAGGTGGCCACATTGCCGCTGGCGGATGGCGGCGAGGGGACGCTCGATGCCATCGCCGCATGCGGTGGCGAGCTCTCAACCTGCGATGTCGCAGGCCCCTTTGGCGAGCGTGTGTCTGCCCGGATGCTGGTTGATGTCGAGCGCAAGTCCGCGGTCATCGAGATGGCCGAGGCGGCCGGCATTGGGTATTCGCCTTGCACGGAATCGGCGGCGCTTGCGGCTTCGACCTATGGTGTGGGCGAGCTTATGATCCATGCGGTTCGCGCAGGCGCAAAGACTATCTATATTGGCTTGGGTGGCAGTGCCACCAACGACGGTGGCGCCGGCATGCTGCAGGCGCTGGGCGCGCGCGTGGTCGATGATCAGGGCTGCGATGTCGCCCCCGGTCTTGCGGGCCTTGAACACGTGGCGAGCGTTGATTTGGCGCCGGCGCTGCAGGCTTTGGATGGCGCTCGCATCGTTGTGCTCTCCGATGTCGAGAATCCGCTCGTAGGGCGTCGCGGCGCGCTTGCGGTGTTCGGCGGACAGAAGGGTCTGCCGACGGATGATGCCGAGGCGCTGGGCAAGTACGACAGCTGGATGGTCGGCTACGGTCGCTTGCTCGATGCGGCGATTGCCAGAGCTCGAGCCCAGGGGTTGTTGCGCACGCCCGAGGGCGCACGGACATTTGGCTCGGTGCTCGGCGTGCCTGGCGCGGGCGCGGCAGGTGGCTTGGGTGCCGCGCTGCTGGCGCTCGGTGCGGAGTTACGCTCGGGTGTGGAGACGGTGCTCGATCTCGTGGGGTTTGACGAGCGCGTGCGCGATGCCGATCTGGTCATAACGGGTGAGGGCAATATGGATGAGCAATCCGCCGCTGGAAAGGCACCGGTTGGTGTGGCTCGCCGCGCCAAGCGATATGGCAAGCCGGTGGTCGCCGTCGTGGGCGGTCGCGCCGTCAACCTGGATGCGGTGTGTGAGCATGGCATCGACTTGGTGCTTCCGATCTGCCGCAAGCCCATGGACCTGGAACAGGCACTCGATCCGCAAGAAGCCACAACCAACCTCATCTGTGCCGGCGAGGCAGCCGCTCGAGCCTACGACCTCGCCCGCCTCTAGAACTTATTCCCCCGGGAGTCCGGTTTGGTCGAGTAGTCAAAATAGCCCATTACAGTTTGAGTCGTCCGAAAGGGCGGCTCTTTTCCGTTGCACGGTTATA
>CAJMHR010000073.1 GCA_905213265.1 uncultured Collinsella sp. | reverse complement strand
GGGCTCGGTATCGGTGCCGTCCAAGCGGTAGCCCGTGCAGTCGCAAAGCACGTATTTTCCGGTGGCGTCCATTACGCGATACTGCATGTAGTGGAAGTGCCATGTGCCGTGTATCACCATGTCGAGCTCGGCGCGTACGTTGTCGCGGTCCTCGGGATGAACGCGGGCGAGCCACATGTCGAGTGAGTTAAAAGGGTGCTGGGAGGGCAGGTCAAAATCGCGCACGGCGTTAACCGACCATTGCGATTCGCCCGTATCGAGATTGAGGATAAACGGATAGCGCGTCTCGGAGCTCATGGAGATCGCTTGGAATACGCGGTCGTTGCAGGGAAGCTGATCGACGATTGGGCGTTGCGGGGCGTCATCGTCTTTCGGTTGCTGCACACGATGCATAAGCTTATAGCGATACATCTTGCGATCGGCATCCATCGTCATCTGGCGACGCGTGTCGCCAGCAAGTGGATCGACGCGCGAGCAGCCAAAGCTAAAGCTGGCGATCATGGGCGCCTTGCCACCTGAGCTCGCCTCGACCAGCCCGGCGCGTATCTGCTCCAAGCGCTGCTCGAGTTCAGTCTCGTTTGCGGAGAGCGAGATGAGCACAAACTCGTCTCCACCGATACGGAACAGCATCTCATCGTGCTCCATGGTTTCGGAGAGCGTGCGGCAGATGCTCAGAATATAGCGATTGCCTTCGGCGTGGCCAAACCTATCATTGCAATGCTTGAGATGGTCGATGTCAATATAGGCGCAGGTGAAGGGGCTGCCTTTGCGCCAGAGTTGCTCGACGTGACGGTCGAGTCCGCTGCGGTTGCCCAAGTTGGTGAGCGGGTCGATATAGGCGTTGCGCTCAAGCAGCTGGCGCTCTTGTTGCAGGATGGCATGCGTCTTTTGCAGTTGCTCGCCAACGGCGCGTAGCCCAGCAGGCAGCGCGGCAACATCGAGTTCGGCGGTCGAGACGCCGTTCGCAAGTCGCTGAAGATAGGCAATAATCGATTGCTCGCCCAGGCGATACGACTCGTTCATGATGGATAACCTCCTTGGGCGGAACAACGGTTTGTATCATATCCCCAATTCGGTTTGAATTGGGGATATAAGTTAGCTAATGGAGACAAATATCCCCTTCGACGGTGGCGTTTTGCGCGCGAGCGTATCAGTTGTTATTGCCGCCATCGAGCAATGCCTCAAAATCCTTCGCCTGCATGGGGCGGTAGTAGAGGAAGCCCTGAGCGTAGCGGGCGCCCATTTGTCGTAGCATGTTCGCCTGCTCATTTGTCTCGACGCCTTCGACCACGACGGGCAGATGGAGCGACTGCGCCATTTCGAGCATCGATGAAATGATTTGCGTGCTGCGGCCTTGATCGCGGTCGGTGGGCACAAAGGTGCGGTCGAGCTTGATGACGTCGACGTTGACGTTCTTGAGCATCGCGAGCGTGGACTGGCCGGTGCCAAAATCGTCCATGTAGGTCGAGAAGCCACGGGTGTGCAGGTCGGCTGTCAGTTTGTCCACGGCCTCGGACTCCCCCGTATAAGCCGTCTCGGTAATCTCGATACGCACGAGCTCGGGCGGTAGGTTGTATTGGGCGGCGAGCGCCCCCATATGTTCGGCAACGTCGCAGGCAAGGATATCCACGCGCGACACATTAAGCGAGATCGGAACCACGCGAAGTCCTCGATCGATGCGCTCGCGCAGCCACGAGGCGACACCCTGCCAAATGTACTTGTCGAGCGTCACCACAAAGCCGCTTTCCTCGAGTGCGGGGATAAACGTTGCGGGCGAAATGAGAGAGCCGTCCTTGTCAATCCAGCGGGTGAGTGCTTCGGCACCAATAATCTCGCCGGTTTCCATATCGACCTGGGGTTGCAAGTGGTAGGTAATGCGACCGTCCGAGAGCGCGTACTGGAATTCGGTCAGCGTGCGGTGGAACACGACTTCGCGCTCGTACTCCGCGGGGCAGAAAATGGCAATGCGCTCCTTGAAGTCGTTTTTTGCGCGCCGATTGGTAAACATGGCCTTCGCCTGCGCATCGATGGTGATCTCCTCATTGGAGTCGATGGGGTAAACGCCCATGGACGGCCAAAAACCTACGCCGTCATCATGCCTGGCTACTGCCTCGCGAACGCGGTTGTAGATTTGATGGACGGTGATGTGCTTAAAGGGGATGAGTACGCAAAAGTCATCTTGGCCCCAGTACCCTGCGACGCCCATATCGGCATTCTCGATATCCTTGAGGACCGTGCCCACATCGGCGAGTACGCGGTCGCCCTCGGCCTGGCCGTGCCATTCATTAAACAGGCGCATGTGGCCCATGTCGACCGTGGCGATGCACCAGGTGCCGTTGCGCCTTGCCTCGAGAAATGCGTTGGCGCGCCGCATAAACTCGCTGGGTCGATAGAGGCCCGTGAGCGAGTCGATACGTTCGGCTATGGCGCTTTTGCGCTCCGCCTCGGGTATGGGGAGACTGTCGTTGGGAACAAGCCCGCCGGCCGTGCGAAGGCGACGGTCGAGTTCGCCTAAAACGGCGGTCGCTTGATGGGTTAAGTGCTCGTAAAAGGCCGGGACGACAAGACAGACGGGAGTAATGGTGTCGCCTGCGATTCGAACAGGAGCGAAAACGGCCTCTTTAAGGTGGCGGGTCAGTTGCTCGAATGCCACGTGGTCCAGGTCGTTGCTGAGCACGACGAACTGGACGCTTCGTGAACGGTAGACCCTGCTCCTGCCGCGGGTGATCGACAGCATGCGGCCTGCGTATTCGGCAAGCATGTTGTCGACAGCCTCGGCCCCGTAGAGCTCGTTGAGCTTTGTCGTGCCACGAACGCGCACCGCTATAAGCCCTGTCTCGCAACGATCGCGGCGGCAGGCGTCGATGGCGTTGGCCAGCATGCGCTGCGTTCCGAGGCCTGTGGCGGCGTCGACGGTTTCGGCAAGCGAGTGGTTGACGAGCTCGCCGACATAGAGCGAGGGGACATTTCCGTCGCCGTCGATACGAAACCCGCGAGCACGGCAAAGGACGTAGTCGCCTACGGCGTTGCGCACACGATACTGCATGACGCGACGGTGCTTGGTGCCGTTGTAGACTTGGCCGATGTCGTTGATGCAGGCCTCAAGGTCGTCGGGATGGACGCGCGTTTTCCAGTAATCGCGACAGTTGTCTATGTGCTCCGAGGGAAGGCCAAGATCGCGCAAGGCACCTTGTGACCAAAGGGTGCGATGTTTGTCCAAGTTCTCGATAAAGAAATAACGGCCCTCGTTGAGCATCGAAAAGGCGTCAAAAATACGATCGCTTATTTCGAAGTCGTCGGCGTGAACTTGCGTGATATTACGTCGATCGAGGTGCATGGCATGACGTAGCTTGTAGTCGTACATGCGATGGTCGGCATCGAGCGTCATGCGATTGGAAGCTTCGCCCAGGGCGGGGTCGGCATGTGACACTCCGTAGCTAAACGAGCGGGGCATCTCGGAATCGTTGTTTTTGAGCAGAACCGTTCGGCAGTGTTTCAGACGTTCGGCGAGGTCGTCCTCGGTTGCAATCGTAGATAGGATGGCAAACTCGTCGCCGCCTATGCGAAACGCCGCTTCGCCCACCTTCATATACAGCTTAAGATAGAGACTTACCTGCAAGATATAGCGGTTGCCCTCGTCATGGCCAAAGACGTCGTTGCAGTGCTTGAGATTGTCGATATCGATGAACGCCATGGTAACGGGGGCGTCCTGCTCCCAGAGTTCTTCGAGGGAGCGGGCAAAGCCGCCGCGGTTACCAAGCCCGGTAAGCTGGTCGGTAAAGGCGGTCCTGATCAGATCGTCTTGACGTTCGAGAAGGTCGCGGACGGTCTTTTCGAGCGTTTCGGTGTAATTGCTGACAGTTTCCATGTTCTAAGCGGCTTTCTGAGGTCGGGGCGGATTGCGTCGGGCGAGCTCGTTGTGTACACGCGTCGTTGCTCAGCGCTTTGCATGTATCCAGGCCCCCGCCTTGCCGCGTTGTTGAGTTAATTTGCCGGTTAATGTTCGCTGTTGATAACAGCTGAGTAGTGTAAACAATAGTGCACAATTATATATGGGTGCACATGCTGTGGGCGGCTATTATTCGACAAACGGTAGCGCGACGATGCGATGTTCGATGAAAATGCGACTGAGACGATGTATGTTGACGGGTATACTTGTTCCGTTTGAATTTGTGGGGACGGAGATGGTCGCATGGCACAGTCAAATACGACGCGCACAGTGGGGCTGGCACTCGAGGGAGGCGGCTACCGCGGTATGTATACGGCGGGCGTGCTCGACGTTTGGATGGAGCACGGCTTAACTTGCGACCATATGGTGGGTGTCTCGGCGGGCGCGGCGTTTGGCTACAACTTTAAATCGCGCCAGATCGGCCGCGCCATTCGCTACAACAAGGCTTATTGCGCCGACAAGCGCTATGCGGGTGTAGCAAGCTGGCTGCGGACCGGCGATATGTTCAATGCCGATTTTGCCTATCACGAGGTGCCTATCGAGCGCGATCCCATCGACTTGGAGGCGTACCGCGCCTGCCCCATGCGATTTACGTGCGTGTGTACCGATATCGAGACGGGCAAGGCCGTCTATCACGACCTGCCCTATGGCGATGAGCGCGATATCGAGTGGATCCGGGCGTCATCGGCGATTCCTGTGGCGACGCGTCCCGTTGCTATTGACGGGCATAAGTATCTGGATGGTGGCGTGGCTGACTCTATTCCCAGCGCTTGGCTGTTTGCGCAGGGGTATGACCGCAATATCGTGGTACTCACGCAGCCGGCGGGCTTTGTGAAGCAGCCCAACAGCGTGATGCCCATGCTGCGTCGCGTGTTCCGTCACTATCCGGAGTTTGTCGCAGCGCTTGAGCATCGGCATGAGGTCTACAATGCCACGCTCGATGATTTGGCGCGTCGTGAGGCCGCCGGCGATATCTTTGTGGTGCGTCCGAGCGAATCGGTGAAGGTGCCGTCGCTGTGTCGTGAGCCCGATGAACTTGAGCGCATCTACCAGATTGGTCGCCGCGATGCGGAGGCGACTTTGCCGGCGTTGGAAGCGTATCTGGCGGGGTAAGGGTCGCATGTGGAAAGCGCATCCCGGAATGGAGGTCCAAACTGGGATGCGCTTTCCATTGCTGAAGATGTGAGGCTGCGGATTAGCTGCTCGGCTTATGCCTATGCCTGCTGCCAGGTATCGACAAGCTCCTTGGCGGCGACGTAGGGGTCGTCGGCACTGCAGACGGCGCTCACCACAAAGAAGCCATCGACGCCGGTGGCCTTGAGCTGCGGCAGGTCGGCCGTCTTGACGCCGCCGCCCAC
>CAJMHR010000072.1 GCA_905213265.1 uncultured Collinsella sp. | reverse complement strand
CGTGATGAGGTTCTTCCTAGCGCTCGGCGAGCCTCTTGACGCGCCGACGGAAGAGACATCGCCACGAACTACGTTTTTGGAAGAGCCGGTTCCATCCGTCATCGATGCGGGTTCCGACACCGCAAGCATCTTCGAGATGGGACGCAGGTAGGGCCTAGCGCCAGACCTCCAACGCCTTGTCCGCAAGCCATTCGGCGCGATCGGCGATATCGCCCTCGTTCCAAGACTCCTTCTCTAGGGCGCCGGCCATGGTCGCAAGGCCGGCGGCGCAGAGGGCAAGGCCGTCCTTGTATCCCTTTCCCTGCTTCTTGGTGGGCCAATCGGCATCGCGGATGGAGGCGTTGAGCGAATGCGTGATGATGGCGAGGTTGCCGAGCGTGAGGAGCTTCCGGTCCCTTCGCGTGGCAGCCTCATCGTCGAGGGCTCCCCATTTGTTGCGCCACTTCTTGGGCATCATGTGCTCGAGGGTGTACTGGTTGAACCCGAGCAGGGCCGTGCTGCTCATGCCCGGACGAATGGCGCTTTCCAGCAGATAGAGGACGCCCTTGGACTGGAGGTTGTACAGACACGATTCCTCGAATGCCGCTCGAACCTCGGCGTCGCCGGGCATGTACGTCGTCGCCTCGTCATTGGCTTCGAGAGCCTTCCTCAGCGCCTCCGCGTCCTTCACCTCGTTCAAGATCAGCGAGGTGAACAGCCTGTTGTAGTTCTTCGTGGTCGCCTGAACCAGCATTCGGCGGACGATGTAGCTCTCAAGCAGGGCGTAGATCTTAGATTCCTCGCTCGAAGACTCCGCGTTCTTTCGAACGTAGAGCACGTACGGGATGAGCGTCGAGTTCTTGAGGCCGAATATCAGCACGTTCAGGCGCTCGACGCCGGAAGCGGAGGGGATGTCCGCGTCGCAGTAGCCAGGGTCGAACGTGGACTCGAACGCCTCGGCATACGCCTTCATGTTGTCGAGGATCTCGACCTTGTCGCCGTTGCAGTACCTGCCGATGAAATCCTTGTAGGACTGGAAGAGGTTCGAAGTACGCGAATAGAAGAGCTTGTCCTCGGTCGTGACGCCACGCCTCTTGTCCTGGACCAGAATCTGGAGGAACGCGTCGAAGAAGAGGTCGACGAGCGTGCGCTTGATGCGCCCGGTAACGATCTCCTGCTCCCAATACTCCCTCTTCTCAGCCGTGGGCTCGAAGACGTCTTCCCAGCACTCCTTGAACGCCTGCTCGTTCTCGCGGTTGAAGAAGTAGTTCTTAAGGAGCTCCGCCGTCGTCAGGCGCACCCCGAGCGAGTTGATGGTGTCGAATATCTGCTGCTCGTCCTCGCCCTCGGTAAGATCGATGCAGACGAACTGGACGTTCGACTTGATCGTGTTCCTGTCGACCTTCTCCGGGTCGATATTCTTGAGGAAGTAGTTGTAGGCAAGGACGATGGCCGAGGAGCCCTCGAGGGGTTCGCAGCCCGTGGCGCTGACGACCTTTTCGAAATCCTGCCGGTCGTACTTGCCGTGCCGCAAGGCGACATCGCCGGTCTCCAGGACGAAATCTCGCTCAAACAAATTGTTGGTGCCGTTTTTTGCACAGAGTGCCTTGAAGAAGATGACCATGGTCGTGAGTCGCTGCTGGCCGTCGATGACGGTGCGAACCTCGGAGACCTCGGACCAGGTGTTGCCGGAGGAGGCCTGCTTCAGGATGATGGAGCCCAGGAAATAGGGCCGCTTCGAGGCCGTGACGAACTCCATGTCGCCGAGGAAACGCTCCCATTGCTCTTCTCCCCAGACGTACGCCCTTTGGTAAAAAGGTATTTCGAGCAGGCGCGATCCGTTGAACACGCCGCTTATCGTTGCTTTTCCTGCATCCATCCTTAAAGCCCTATCTATCCTTTGCGGTTATTGCTGGCGGGGTCAATTTTATCAATACGCTGCTTGACCCTTTAATGTTCCCGGTCCTTGCCGTCTTCTCCCCAGAAGGTGCTCGAAGATGATGCGCAGGTCCTCGTCATCAAGGCAGCCGCCCTCGAGGCAGCCACGGTCGATGGTATCGATCATCGTCTGCCCCTTCTTCTTCGAGCGGTCGTAGATCACTGTGTCGAGGGATAGCTCCCTGCCGTCGCGCGTGAACATCTCGTGCATGAATTCGGCACTGTTCGCTTGACTCCAATCGCGTACCGCGTGCTCGAGCGGGCCGCTTCCCCTCGATATGGCGACATCCCAATGCTCGCAGTTAAGCAGAAGAAGTCGGTTCATGAACTCGACGCCCGAAAAACCGAGTCTCGCAAACGGCGGAAATAGAGGGTCATCTGAAAAGACCGCAGCATACTCACTGCTCAACGGCATATACGCGAGATGAAAATCGTACGAGTCGTCCTCGGGCCCGATGATGAACATAGGCATCGACGTCGTAACGAACCCTGAGCCGACGGGTGCCCTAAGGATGGAGAAGCTCTTCTCAAAAAAAGCCTTTCGAATACGGTTAACTGGCACAATATCATCGTTGGAGAAGAGCATGGTTGCGGCGGCGGCAAGCTCGACCACCGCTTGGGAATCCCCGCGCCAATCCGACCAATCGAGCAAGCCGAGCTCATAGGGTGTCAGATGAACGTTTCTGAGCAGCTCTTCGGCAGTCTCGCGTGACCATTTCTTGTCGACGCGCATACTGATAGGGTGCCGGACGATGATATTTGCTGCCAGCTCGCAAACGGCGGCTTTCCCATCAGAATACCCTTCGTCTTCGCACTGGTCTTCTTTCTGGCGTTCCAAAAAGCGATCGTAAAGCGGCGCGATGCGGCTCTCGAGCTCAGATAGCTTAACCTCGATGAGGTTCTGCGCATAGAATCTGTCTGTCGCATCGCCTGTCGCATCGGCATGCTCGACCTCATAAAGATCGCGCATGCTGCAAAGGTTCTCGCAATTCGTGCGGAAGAAGGAGCCCTTCTGTCTGCTGTAGGCATGAAGCTGCCCGGAGGAATCCGCGAAATGGCGCAGGTAGAACCGCGGCACCCAGTGCTGCTTTCGCGTCATCTTTCCGGGCAGCTTCGACATCCTAAGCCTTCACCGCCTCGTATTGGTAGGTCGTGCGCACGTTGTAATGGAAGTCGTTTCCGAGGTCCAGCGCCTCGAAGTGCTTCTTGGCGCAGCCGATCTTGATCTTCTCCGCGTCGCGCAGGGCGGGCTCGCCGTTCTTGCCGCCCTTGGTCTCGGTCACGAAGTACACGCGGCGCTCGCCGTCGGCCTCCTCGACGTACGCCCAGTCGGGGTTGTAACTGCCGAGCGGCGTGTCGATCTTGAACGCCGAGGGCAATTTCGCGAACACGAGAACCTCCTCCTGCTTGTCTAGAGCCTCGGCAAAGGAGCGCTCGACCCCCGCCGAGTCGTAGACCACGTAGTTGTACAGGCTCTTGCTCGTCATGTCCGGCTTCCACGCGTTCTGCCCAAGGTAGGCCGTGTAGTCGTCAAGCTCGAGGTCGCGCATGGTGTACCACTCGTCCTCGGGAAGGCGCACGTACTTGATGCCCTGGGCGATGAGGTCGTTCTTCACGCGGTTGATCTTGTCGCCGACCTGCGCGAGGAAGGTCGCGGGGTCGATCTCGAACTCGTCGAGGCGGCTGCAGCCCTCGAGGATCGCCTTGATGGTGCCGCGGGTGAGCCCGACGGCGTCCTGCAGCTCTGCGATCGGGTCGGGAAGGTCGTATTTCACCTTTCCCGAAACGGACACCACGGAGGTGCCCGTGCCCTCGGCGCTCACGCCCGCGTCGTCGATGCCCAGCGAGGCACGCTCGCTCGTCACCTGGGGCGGGCGCACGGCGAGCATGCCGTCGACAGCTTCGATGGCATGTTCGATGAGCTTGCCGGAGTCGACCTCGACCTGGAAGCGCGTGCGCTGGCGGATGCGGTCCCACAGGGCCTGGAACGCAGGGTCGAGCGTGACGTCCTTCTGCAGCTCGACCGAGACCTCCTTGGCCTTGTCACGGATCTGGACCCTCTGGGACTTGTGGATGATGATCGCCTCGACCTGCTCCTTGGCAGGCTCGAGCTCGGCGGGGAGCTCGACCTTGCCCTCCTCGGCGGCCGCCTTCAGCTCGGGCGTCACCGCGCCCTTGTCGTCGACCATGCCGGTCGCGACGAGGTGGTCGTAGACCTGCTTGGACTTCTCGTAGCCCAGGCGCTCCTCGACGCCATCATCGCCCTTGACCGTGACCTTCGTGAAGCTCTCCGGAGTGATGACGCCGAACTTGAAGTCCTCAGCCTCAAGCTCCTTCTGCAGGCCGTTGGCGAAGTCGTCGTAGCTCTCGTTCGCGATGACGGTGAGCACGTTCGCCTCTGGGTCGTACAGGCGCTCGCCATCCTGGTTCACGCACAGGCGCAGACCGCGGCCGATCTTCTGGCGCTTGGTCAGGTTGTCCTTTGTCTCGACGAGCGTGCAGATCTGGAACACGTTGGGGTTGTCCCAGCCCTCCTTGAGCGCGGAGTGGCTGAAGACGAAAGAGACGTCCTTGTCCGCGTCCTTGCCGTCCGGGAAGGAGATGAGCGTCTCCTTCTTCTGCATGATGAGCTCGAAGGCCCCGGCGTCGTCGGCGGTGCCGGCGGCTCCCTTGGAGTCCTTGAACTTGCCCTTCTTGTCCTTGGCGAAGTATCCCTGGTGCACGGCGTGGGGGTCGCGCACCAGCGGGGCGCCGACGGCTTCGTAGCACTCGAGCCACGTGCCCTTGCCGATCCCCGCCGCCTTTGCGATGCGACGAGGCGCCTTCGAGTTCAGGGCACCTGCGTACTCCTCCTCAAACATCAGGGCGTACAGGCCGCCGTGGACTTCGGGCTCGTAGACGCGGTATCGGTCGACGCGGTCGATGAAGAAGAGCGAGAGCACCTTCACGCCGCGCGGCCACAGCTCGAACTGGCGGGCCAGGTGGTCCTCGATGGTGCGGCGGATCTGCGCGCGCTTGACGACCTCCTCGTTGACGTCGCCCAGCGCCTCGCCGAGCTCGAGCACCTCGCCGTTCTGGAACTCTATGAACTCGTCGCCCACTGCGGCGCCGATGTTGTTGACCACCCAGCCGCTCTCGTAGTCGCTGTTCTCGCCGCTCTTCTGGTAGAGGTCGTTGCCGGTCTTCACCGTGACGGCCTTGCGCTTCTGCGTGCCGTCGGCCTGGCGCACGTCGATGGACACCTTGGCGGAGAACGGGTCGGACTTGACGGACTCGAGCCTCACGTACGCGCCGTTGAGGTTCGCCTCGGCCTTGATCGAGTCCACGCAGATGCCCTTCACCAGGTGGCGCTCGAAGGCGTCGACCGGCGTGAGGCGGTAGATCATGTTGTAGGCCTGCTTGTGCGTGGCCGAGTAGCGCAGCACGAACAGCG
>CAJMHR010000071.1 GCA_905213265.1 uncultured Collinsella sp. | reverse complement strand
CGTAGCGGGTGGTTTAAAGCTGGCCGCTGCGCGGCCAGCAGACTAAAGTCTTGAACTAAAGAGGCCCGCCACCGTAAGCGGTGACGGGCCTCAACTGCACGGTCTGCGCGCTGGCTCGAGCTACGCTTTCTATTTGCCCAGCTTAGCCTTAACCAGGCCGACCACGGTCGGGATGATCGACACGGCGACGATGCCGATAATCAGCAGCTCAAAGTGCTCCTGCACAAAGGGAATGCCGCCAAAGAAGTAGCCCAGCAGCGTAAAGAGCGTTGACCAGGTAATGCCACCCAGCACGTTAAAGATGACAAAGTTGCGCCAGTGCATACCGCCCATGCCGGCGATAAAGGGCACGAAGGTGCGGATAAACGGAAAGAAGCGACCCAGGAAGATGGCCAGGTGGCCCCACTTGTCCAAGAAGTCCTCGGACTTTTTGATGCGCTCGGGCGTCATAGCCTTGACCTTGCCCGAAGCGATGATCTTGCGGCCAAAGAAGTGACCGATCATAAAGTTGCACTGATCGCCCAGGATGGCTGCGGCCCATGCGGTGGCCAGAAGCGCCACGATGTTAAAGCCGCCGTTGTGGGCAAAGAAGCCCGAAGCAAACAGCAACGAATCGCCGGGAAGGAACGGGAAGAACACCACGCCCGTCTCGATAAAGATGATCAGAAACACGCAGCCGTAGGCCATAAGCGGGCCGGCGGCGATCCAACTGGCGATCGCGGTGCGCGGGTCTTTGAGCAACTCGGCGATAAAATTAATGAAACCCATGAAGTAAAACCTCTCAGTTGTGGGCGCGGATACGTCCAAGTTGACCAGTATACGGTTGCAGCGCTCCCTCGTGCGCAGCCCCACAAAAGCACGACTCCATTACCAGCAAGTTTGCATAACTGACACCTGTTGCGCAATGCCGCCAAGATTGTCCTTCCTAATCCCTAGCGAATCGCTATACTTTATTGAATCGCATTGCCATGGCGCTAAGGGAGGGCGGCCGGTGAGCTTTATCAATACCATTCGCGAGGACATCAAGACCGTCCAGGCGCAAGACCCCGCCGCGCAAAACGGTCTGGTCATCTTCCTTTCCTATCCTGGCCTGCACGCCAAGTGGAACCACGTGCCCGAGCACTGGCTCTGGGAGCACGGTCATCGCTCGCTCGCCCGTGTGCTCTCGCAAATCACCCGCCACATCACCGGCGTCGAGATTCATCCCGCCGCGCAGATCGGCAAGCACTTCTTTATCGACCACGCCATGGGCGTCGTCATCGGCGAGACTACCATCGTGGGCGACAACTGCGTGCTCTACCAGGGCGTTACGCTCGGCGGCACCGGCAACGAAACCGGCAAGCGCCACCCCACCCTGGGCAACAACGTCACCGTGGGCACGGGTGCCAAGGTGCTCGGCAACATTCGCATTGGCAACAACGTCAAGATCGGCGGTAACTCGGTTGTCGTCAAGGACGTGCCCGACAACTGCACCGTCGTGGGCGTGCCGGGACGCATCATCAAGCGCAACGGCTGCCGCGTGTTCGAGGAAAGCTTCGACGCCAAGCAGCATCGCGAGTACATGCCCGACGCCGCCGCCGAGCAGTCCGCGCTCAACCGCCAGGGCATCACCGAGAACGCTCGCCGCGTCAAGGAACTCGAGCGAGAAGTGGCCGAGCTCAAAGCCCTCGTCGCCAAGCTCGTGGACGAACGCTAGAGGC
This sequence comes from uncultured Collinsella sp., assembly GCA_905213265.1. Lineage (GTDB taxonomy): Bacteria > Actinomycetota > Coriobacteriia > Coriobacteriales > Coriobacteriaceae > Collinsella. The sequence goes on along the minus strand of CAJMHR010000071.1, from coordinate 3,773 downwards.
GGACGACCACCGACAACATTGACGCCAACGCAAAGGCGCGCCAGAGGATTCGCCCCCGGCGCGCCTTATTTGTGATGTGGCAAAGGGACTGTCCCTTTGTCATATTATGCGAACTGGCTCAGATAGAGGTCGGCGTAAGCGCCCTCGGCTGCGAGCAGCTCCTTATGCGTGCCCTGCTCGATAATGTTGCCGTGGTCCATGACCAGAATCAGGTCGGCATCCACGATCGTCGACAGGCGATGCGCGATCACAAAGCTCGTGCGCCCATGCATGAGCGCGTCCATGGCACGGCCGATGGCAAGCTCGGTGCGCGTATCCACGCTCGACGTCGCCTCGTCCAGGATGAGAATCGCCGGGTTGTTGAGCAGCACGCGCGCAATGGTCAGCAGCTGGCGCTGACCCTGGCTGATGCTTTCGGCATCGTTAGCCACACGCGTGTCGTAGCCCTGCGGCATAGTGCGCACAAAGAAGTCGACCTGAGCGGCACGTGCGGCGGCCACGACCTCCTCGCGCGTCGCCTCGGGGCAGCCGTAGGCGATGTTCTCGGCAATGGTGCCATCGAACAGCCAGGCGTCCTGCAGCACCATGCCAAACTGCTGCCGCAGCTCGCCACGATCCATGCGACTCGTATCCACGCCGTCGAGCGTAATGCGGCCGCCGTCGATCTCGTAAAAGCGCATGAGCAGGTTGATGAGCGTGGTCTTACCCGCGCCCGTGGTTCCCACCACGGCGATCTTCTGGCCCGGCTCGGCGGTAAACGACACGTCGCGCATGAGCGGCTTGTCGGGCGCGTAGCCAAAGCGCACATGCTCAAAGGCGACGCGGCCCTCCACGCGACCCGGCAGCCTGGCGGCCTCGCCCGGCTGCGGATCCGCCTCCATCTCGGGTTCATCGAGCAGGTCGAACACGCGCTCCGCGCTCGCCAGCGCGCTCTGCAGCGAGTTGAAGGTAAACGACAGCTGCGTCATGGGCTCGGATGCCTCGTAGATAAACTGGAAGAACGCCTGGAACACACCGACGGTCATGTGGCCGGCAACCAGCATGCTGCAGCCCACAATCGCAATCACGATCTGTGCCAGGCGGCCGATAAAGCGCACCGCGGGGCCGACGGCGTTAATCATAAAGTCGGCCTTGGCACTCACGCGCGCTAGCTCGCTCGAGGCCTGGTGCACCTCGGCAGAACTCTGACGCTCGCGGTTAAACGCGCGAATCACCAGACGGCCCGAGTAGCCTTCCTCGACCGCACTCGTAATCTTGGACACCCACTCCTGACGCTCACCAGTTACGTCATGCGTGCGGCGCGAGACCACCTTGGTCACCAGCAGCGACAACGCCGTAAAGAACAAAAAGACCAGCGTGAGCGGCACGCTGAACACAAACATCACGCTCACAGCACCCACTACCGTACCAATCGACACCAGCAGCTGCAGTAATCCGCGCTGCATGCTCTCGGACATCTTGTCCAGGTCGTTGGTCGCGCGGCTAACGACCTCGCCGGGACGATGTGCGTCAAAATAGGCGAGCGGCAGACGATTGAGCTTTTGGGCGATGCGGTTACGCAGACGCAGGTTGAGGCGTTCGGCCACGCTCGACATCAAAAAGCTCTGGAGCGCATAGAACGAGGCAGCGGCCGTCCAAATCATAAAGTAGATGAAGATGGTCCTGCCGCAGTTCTCCCAGGTGATGTTGAAGGTGGTGTCGTTGGCAAACGCCACCTGAATGTGGCCCCACAGCTCATCGATCACGCGGGCGCTATATGCCGGCGCAGCGGTGTTAAAGATGGCATAGAACACAATGCTCGCAAACACGATATAGAAGCGCCAATGGTCGCCGGCAGCCTCGCTCCACAGACGGCGCACCGTCGCCCAAGTATCCCGAGGCGTCTCGTCCTCGTCTTCATCGTCCACATCGCGCATGCGTTCCGCCTCGGCCCGGGCGCGCTCATCCTCCGCGCGCTCATTTTCTTCATAGAGCGCCTGGCGGCGAGCCTCGCGCGCGGCTGCAGCCTTGGCGGCCTCATCTAGCTCGGGTGCTACGGCAGCCTGGTCGACCGTTTTATCGGCAGCGTCCGCAGCGGCAACATCGACAAGGCCGCCTTGTTTCCTGAGCTCCTCGGTCATGCTACTCACCTCCCTTCATCTGCGATTCCGCGATAGCGCGGTACACCTCGCAGGTTTCCATAAGCTCGCCATGCGTGCCCAGGCCCACAACCTCGCCGTCCTTGAGCACGACAATCTGGTCGGCGTGCAAGATCGTCGAGATGCGCTGCGCGATGATGAGCACCGCAGCGTCACGCGTCTCGTCTTGCAACGCATGGCGCAGGGCGGCATCGGTCTTAAAGTCCAGGGCCGAAAAACTGTCATCGAAGATATATAGATCGGCGTGCTTCATGAGCGCACGGGCGATTGCCAAACGCTGGCGCTGGCCGCCCGAAAAGTTCGTGCCGCCCTGCGCCACAGGGGTATCGAGACCCTGCGGCTGATCGAGCACAAAGGTGCTCTGGGCAACCTGGAGCGCATGAAGCATGTCGCCCTCGGTCGCGCCTTCGTTACCAAAGCGAAGGTTGCTCGCCACCGTGCCCGAGAACAGCCACGCCTTCTGCGGCACATAGGCAATGCGCCCGCGGATTTCGTCTTGCGTAAGCTCGCGCAGGTCCACACCATTCAGGCGAATGGAGCCCTTGGTGGCATCGTGGAAGCGCAGCAGAAGCTTTGCCACCGTCGATTTGCCCGAGCCTGTCGAGCCAACGATCGCAGTCGTCTGACCGCGATGGCAGGCAAAACTCAGGTCGCACAGGGTGTCCTCGTCGGCATCGTCAAAGCGAAACGACATGTGGTCGAACACGGCGACCGCATCGGCCCCGTCCTTTGAGTCGGACGCGGCCGCATCAAGCGCACGCTGGCCATCGACGATGCTCGGCTCAATCTCCAACACCTGTTGCGCACGGTTCAGGCACGCGGCAGCACGCGGAAGCGTCAGCACCACCATCTGGGCCATCATCACAAAGAACAGGATCAGAATTGCATACTCCAGCACCGCCGAGATACTCGCAATCTGCATGGCGTGGGCGCCTACGCGGTTGCCGCCCACCCACAGCACCGCCACCTCGGCGATGTTCATCAAAAAGAAGCTGGAGCTGTCGAGCCCCACAAACAGGTGGTTGACCTTAATGGCGTTGTCCGCGTAATCGCTAAATACCTCGTCCAGGCGCTGCTCCTCGTGGCGCTCCTTATTGAAAGCGCGGATGACGCGAACGCCCACGATGTTCTCGCGCAGCACCACGTTCATACGGTCGATAAAGCTCTGAAGGCGCATAAAAATCGGCGCGGCGTTAGCCACCGTAAAGACCGCCGCCACCAGCACGATCGCAACCACCACGCCCAGCAGCGTTCCCATGGCGGGATCGATGAGCCAAGCAAAAATGATGCCCGCGACGGCCAAGAACGGCACCGGCAGCACCAACTGATTCGTCTGCAGGATAGCCTGTTGAATCACGTTGATGTCGTTGAGTGAGCGTGTGATCATCGATCCCGTGCCAAATCGCTCAAAATCGCTGGCCGCGAGCTCGAGCGATTTGTCGTACACGGCGTTGCGAATATCGCAGGCCACATTGGCGGCCAGGCGCGCCGAAAGATAGCAGCCCAGCACCGTGCCGCCGCTAGCCATGCTGGTCGCAATAAACATGTATAGGCCGTTGCGTAAAATGTAGTCGACATCGCCCGTGGTAATACCGGTGTTGACCATGTTCGCCAGCATCGTGGGAACCAACAGCG
>CAJMHR010000070.1 GCA_905213265.1 uncultured Collinsella sp. | reverse complement strand
CCAAAGTCGCGGATCACACGCGGCAGCACAGTACGACTCACGTTGGTAAACGTCGCGATGCGAATATCGGTCGACGAAAGCCCCAGCAGCTCCTGGCGCTTGCCCTCGAGCTCGGCCTCGGCAGTTACGATTTGGCGCAGATACGGCAGGTACTGTTTGCCGTCGCGCGTAAGCGATACACCCTGCTTGCCGCGCTCGATAAGCGTGGTACCCAGCTCGCGCTCGAGCGCCTTGACGGCCTGGCTCACCGCACTTTGCGTATAGCCCAACTCGTCGGCCGCACGTTTCAGACTGCCGCAATCGACCACCATACAAACAATCTGATACCGCGATGCCATCGTGCCTCCACATCAATGCAGCCGCAAAACGTTTTGCCAGCGCTTTTTCTGCCAACATTAGCGTTTCTTAATCATACTGAAGATACATTCGCTTTACTACATCAATATCTGGGAGCAGAATCCTTTTTACGAAACCGTTCTGTAACAAAAGGAGTCCCATGGACCGCAAAAAAGCAATCGCGCTCTCATTTTCCGTTCCCGTCGCATGGGGCTTTTCGTACCCCCTCATGAAGATCGGCATGGACAGCATGAACGCCACGAGCATCGTCGCGCTACGCTGCATCATCGCCTTTGTGGTCTGCCTGCTGCTCTTCCACAAGCACGCGTTGCGCATCAACCGCGACCTTATGGTCCGTGCCGCCATCATCGGCGCCATTATGGCAACCGAGCTCACCTGCATGTGCCTGGGCTCCAGCCTCACCTCCGCCTCCACCGCCGGCTTTTTGCAGAGCCTGACGGTCGTGATTGTGCCGTTTGCCAACGCCGCCCTGCTGCGTCGCGCCCCCGAGCGCAAAGTGCTCGTCGGCACCGCCATCGTCACCTGCGGTATGTTGCTGCTCTCGGGCGCAGACTTTACCAGCCTGAATCCCGGCGCGATCATCATGCTGCTCTCCGCCTTTGTCTATGCCGGCCATATCATTGTGGCGAAGCGCTTTGTCGAAGATGTCGACCCGCTGGCTTTGGGCGTTTGGCAGCTGGGCTTCGGCGGCTTGTTCTCGGGTATCGCCGCATGCGTCTTTGGCGGTTTCACACTTCCCAGTACGCCCAGCGAGATCGTGGTCGTCGTCGCGCTCGCACTCATCTGCTCTGCCTACGGCTTTATCACCCAGACGCTCGTGCAGCCCCACGTGCCCGCCGAGACCACCGGCTTCGCCTTCTCGCTTGAGCCGGTCTGCTCCGCTGTCTTTTCGTTCTTCCTGGTTGGCGAGGTCCTGAGCCCCATCGCCTTCTTTGGCGCCGCCCTCATCCTAACCGGCGTCATGGTGGCAACCGTCGAGCTTCCGCGCCTCCGCGCACATGGACAAGCTCGCATGGCAGGAGCGCCCGAGCACGTCTCGTAGACCCCACTCTTCATACAGCCGTGGCGTAAAGGCAACCGGTGCGCCTTTACAATAGATGCCAACAGAGTATCTGCCATAAAGGAGCCCCATGGACACCGCAACTCGCGACCGCAACATAGCAACTTGGTTGGGCGATGCGCCACAGCTGATACGTGACACTACGAACCAGCTGCTCGAGCGCATCGCCCTTTTGCGTGCCGAGCAGACTATCTACCCGGCACAAGACGACATCCTCAATGCTCTCGCCTACACGCCGGCCGACCAGGTCAAGGTTGTCATCTTGGGTCAAGACCCCTATCACGGACCCAACCAGGCCATGGGGCTGTCGTTCTCGGTCCCCGCGACACAAACCAAGCTGCCGCCGAGCCTGCGCAACATCTACAAGGAACTCGATGCCGATCTGGATTGCCCCATTCCCGCCACGGGAGACCTAACACCATGGGCACGACAGGGCGTCCTGCTCCTCAACACTACGCTCACCGTGCGCGAGCATGCCGCGAACTCGCACGCCAAGCTGGGCTGGAGCACCCTGACCGACTACATTATCGAACGCTGCTGCCAGCTGCCCCAGCCGGTAGTTTTTTTGGCATGGGGTCGCTTTGCCCAGCAGATGGTCGAAGGCAAGCTCGCCGCGACCGGCGCGGGCAAGGCAACCGGCAAGTTCTGCCTGGCCTCTACGCACCCCTCGCCGCTTTCAGCCAACCGTGCCACGGCAGAACTCCCCGCTTTTATGGGGTCGAGCCCCTTCTCCGCTGCCAATCGGCTACTCGAACAGCACGGCTCGACCCCCGTCAACTGGACTTGCCTCGACTAATAATCGATACATCAAAAACGCGCCCGACGGCAATCTTGCCATCGGGCGCATTTTGCTACTCGGGCCAGATAAACTGGGTACGGCCGGCCTCGCCGCCATCGATTAGCAGACTCTGCCCGGTCATAAACCGGTTGGTCACGCCCACAAAGTAGATCCACTCGGCAATCTCTTGGGCAGTGGCCCAGCGCCTAAGCGGCGTGAGCTCCATAATCTGGCTCCACAGGTGTTCGTCTTCCATCACGCAACGGTTGAGCGGCGTGATAACGCCACCCGGGTCCACACTGTTGGCGATAGCCTGCGGCGCCAGACGGTTTGCAAGGTTCTTGGTGTAGGCGATAACGCCGCCCTTGCTGGCGGCATAGGCGGGAAACTCCGATCCCGTATGCCCACTCGCGGACCCCACATTGACCACGGATTTGATAGTCGGCGCCGGCTTGGCGGCAAGCCCCTCCCCCACAAAGGCGTAGCACTCGGTCACGTTGATGGTGCCACACAGGTTGGCGGCGATATCATCGGCCGAATCCTGCGTACCGGCAACGTTCACGATCACTTGGGGTTCAAGGTCGCCTGGAAACGAGCCCGGCTCGCGGACATCAACGATCAGATGGCGGTAGCGCTCGTGTTTGATCGCCGCCGGTAGCAAATCAAAGCCCACAACCTCGTGGCCCTCGTCCAAAAATCGTTGCACGCATGCGGCTCCGATACCGCCCGAAGCACCCGTGATCAAAACCCGCATACTTGCTCCTTAGGCGGTTGCGTGGCGCTCGAGGTACTCGGAGCCCACATTCTCGCGCTCCCAGCCGCGCACGACCTTGTAGCCCACGGGGCTCAGGAAAACCTCGCACAGCAGCTCGGCAACAGCGCCGGTCAGCGAGCACATAAGGACCTGCACCCAGGTCCAACCAAAGAACGTGTGGCTCACCACAATGGCAAAGACCAAGTTGTCGATAAACTGGCCAACACCCGTGGACACATAGGAGCGGAAGGCGAAGCTCGCAAAGTTATTCTTTTTGAGCATGCGGCCGAGCGACTGGTTGAGCGTGGAGTTAACCACGGCAGAAACGAGCATTGCCAGCGAAGAGCCCAGCACCACGTACCAGGTGCCGCCGATGGTGGCGTTAAGGGCGGTGTTGACCTCGATCATGCCGGTGTCGTAGTAGGCGCCCCACATACCGGGCGTAAGCGAGCATGCCCAAAAGCACAGGCTCACGGCCAGGTTGACCAGCAGCGCGAGGATAGAGATTTTGATGGATGCCTTGGCGCCAAAGCGCTTGCAGATCATGTCCTGGCACAAAAACGAAACCCAGCTCACCACAAAGCCGCAATCGAGTGCCAGATACGGCAGGCTGATAAGCTCTTTGTTGGCCAGCAGGTTCATCATGATGACGCTCACGAAAAACAGCGAAACCGTTGCCGCGGGAATGCTCCGCAACAGGACCTTGTAGTCCTCCATGACCTTCTTGATCATTATGTACTCCTTTGGTTTTAGGTTTAACGAGCAGGATATCGGACCCGAACTGCTCGGACGCCCCGGTCTTGAGACGACGGTGGGTATGATAGCCGCTCACACGGCATCAGGCAAGCGAACGACGCGGCAGCCCCGCAGGGCCACCGCGCCGATGCGTTAAAAGGCCACGTTGCCAAACTCCGACAGGATAAGGTCGGGGTTGTGGTCAGTTGCCCAATCCACGTTCCACGGGCTCGTGAACAGCAGCAGCTTGCCGCCGCGCATGTCCTCGACGCGCAGGGTGTCGCGCGTGAGCGAAAGAGCCGGGATATCGATGGTGTCGGGGTCGTTCTGGATCCAGCGGATGTCCGTATAGGGCAGCGGCTGGCGACGAACCTCAACACGGTACTCGGCCTTGAGGCGGCGCTCGAGCACCTCAAACTGCAGCACGCCGACCACGCCCACGATGACACTCTCCATGCCGGCACCCAGCTCGCGGAAGATCTGGATAGCACCCTCCTGGGCAAGCTCCTCCATACCCTTGACGAACTGCTTGCGCTTGAGCGTATCGACCTGCGTAATGCGAGCGAACATCTCGGGGGCAAACGTCGGAATCTGCGGATACTGCACGTGGCGCTTGCCAGAGCACACGGTGTCGCCGATGCTAAAGATACCCGGATCGAACAGGCCCACGATATCGCCCGCGTACGCCTCGTCCACGATGGCGCGGTCATCGGCCATCATCGACGTGCCCGTGGCAAGCTTAAGCTTGCGGTTGCCCTGCATGTGGAAGGCATCCATGCCGCGCTCGAACTTGCCCGAGCAAATGCGCACAAAGGCGATGCGGTCGCGGTGGTTCTTGTCCATGTTGGCCTGAATCTTAAACACAAAGCCGCTAAAGTCGTCGCGGCAGGGATCGACCGGCTCGCCGGTGAGCGTATCGGTATAGGCGCGCGGCGTCGGAGCCAGACGCAGGAACTCCTTGAGGAAGGGCTCCACGCCAAAGTTGGTGAGCGCCGAGCCAAAGAACGCCGGGCTCAGCTTGCCGCAGGCCACAGCATCCAAGTCGAGCTCGTCGCCGGCGCCATCGAGCAGCTCGATGTCGTCCATCAGGTTCTTGTGGTTTTCCTCGCCAATGAGCTCGTCCATGGAAGGATCGCCCAGCTCGGCCTCGACCTCGGCGACCTTCTTGGTGGCGTTGGCGTGGCCGTCGCCCTCAAAGGCAATGACGCGACGAGTCTGACGATCGAACACGCCGCGGAAATTGCGGCCGCTGCCGATCGGCCAGTTCATGGGATACGTATTGATGCCCAGGACGTTCTCGATCTCTTCCATGAGCTCAAACGGGTCGCGGGCCTCGTGGTCGAGCTTATTCACAAAGGTGAAGATGGGAATGTGGCGCAGCGTGCAGACCTTAAAGAGCTTCTTGGTCTGGGCCTCGACGCCCTTGGCGCCGTCGATGACCATGACCGCAGCATCGGCGGCCATAAGGGTACGGTAGGTATCCTCCGAGAAGTCCTGGTGGCCGGGGGTATCGAGGATATTGACGCAGGCGCCGTTATAGGTGAACTGCAGCACCGAGGAGGTGACGGAGATGCCGCGCTCCTTCTCGATGTCCATCCAGTCCGAGACGGCATGCTTGGCCGAGCTCTTGCCCTTGACCGAGCCGGCAGTCTGGATGCTGCCGGTATAGAGCAGCAGCTTCTCGGTAAGCGTGGTCTTACCGGCGTCCGGGTGGCTGATGATCGCGAATGTGCGGCGCGACGAGATTTCATCCGACAGGCTTGCCATGCGGATCCTTTCTTGCATTGAGTGCATTACGTCGTTGTAACCGCACTATTGTAGCCGCGAAATCCCGC
>CAJMHR010000069.1 GCA_905213265.1 uncultured Collinsella sp. | reverse complement strand
CCCCCCAGAACATGTTTGAGAACTGTGCCTGAAGTACGTATTTGCAGGTCCCGAATCGGTGTTGCCTCCCGGCGCATTCCGCAGGGGGAGCGATATTTTGCAGCACGAAGTGCGTAGCAAAATATCGCTCATGCCCGAGGACGCGCCGGGAGGCAACACCGATTCGGGATCGGACATATAGATCTACCTGCGCATTTACAAATTCGTGGTTGATTTCCGATCTCAGCCGAACACATTAAGCGAATAGGCCGTTCCCGCAGCTAGCCGAACGCCCCCGAGGTCCTATCCGGGACCCGGGGGCGGCATTTTCCCAGTTGAAGGAACGGCGAAGATGTGTTTCGATGGGTCCGGTGGCCATGCTCCGCCCGCCGCCCGGCACCTCTTCCCAGACTCAGCCGGACGGTCGGTCCGTCTATTCCGTTTTTCTTCCAGGCTAGGCCAGCGGGGCATCGCCCCTCTCTGCGCGCGCCCTCTCGATGAGCCCCGGCGTCAGGTCGAGGTCGACGAGCGCCACGTCCTCCACGCCGTAGGCGTCCAGCAGCGCCGCCGCGTCCTCCCCGAGCATCGCCCTGAAGGCGCGCGCGGGCGTCGAGAAGCCGAGCGCGCCGCGGGGCTCGGAGTTCACGTGCGACATGGCCAGCGCCAGGTCCGCCGGGACGAGCCGGTCGAACCTGATTCCGGCGCCCTTGGGCAGCAGCTTCCTGATCTCGACGTGGTTGCGCTCGCAGGCGCCCTTCTGGTCGCTGCGCCTGGGGTCGCAGTAGAACAGCCTCGTCTCGCCCGGCCCCTCGCCGAGCAGCGCCGCGATCGCCGCCTCGTCGGAGAACTCGGCGCCGTTGTCGGTGAGGACGGCGCGGAACACGCGGCGCGTCCCGTCGGCGCCGAGGACCGCCCGGACGCCCTCCAGGGCGTCCGCGACGCACCCGGCGGTCTTCTCCGCCAGCGGCAGCGCGAGCTGCAGCCTGCTGGGGCGGTGCAGCAGCGTGAGCAGGCAGGCCGAGTCCCCCCGGGCGCCCTCGACGGTGTCCATCTCCCAGGCCGCGGCGCACGCGTCCTCCCCGAGGGCGAGGAACGCGGCATGCGACCTGCGGGCGGAGTGGCGGGTCGCCCCGCGGCGCGCTTCCTCGGCCTGTAGCCGACCTTGCGCCTGAGCTCCATGTCGGTCATGCCGTCGTAGCCCGCCGAGACCCAGCGGTAGATGGTCGACGGCGACAGGTCCACCGGGCCGCCGTTGCGCGCCGCCATCTGCTCGGGCGACAGCCCCCGGCGCAGGCAGTCCCTTATCGCCTCCAGCCTGGCCGCCGCGGCGGGCTCGTCGGCGTCTATCCCGCGCCTGGACGAGACGAGGACCGAGTCGGCGCACAGCTGCGCGGCCCGGGCCTCGTAGAAGACGTGGGGGCGGCGCTTGCAGCCGATCGCGCGGTACCGGCCGCAGCCGTCGCGGCATCGCGGCCACGCCGCCAGGCGCGGGCAGGCCGCCGACAGGTCGGCGGAGGCGTCCACGCGCTCGCCGCGCCTGGCCTTCGGCGGCGTCACGAACCTGTGCGACGCCACCTCGGCGCTCACCGTCGAGGGCGACCTGCCCAGCTCCCTCGCGATCTCCCTGCACGACGCCCTGCGCTCCAGCATCCTCTGGACCGTGTCCCGCTCGTGCCTCGTGAGCCTTCCGTAGGCCCTCGGGGCCGCCTCCGCGGAACCCTTCTTCCTCTTTCCGGACATGCCGTCCTCCGATCTCCCGGGGCCGGCCGATCCTGCCCTCAGGGTATCGGGTTCCCACATTCATCCGCACATGTGCGGATGAATGTGGGAAGTGTTCGGATGAAGTTGATAATCAAGGTTTACAAACTCGTAAACTTTTTTCAAAAAAGTGCTTGCACAGTTCTCGAATCATAGGTTATTATCTTCCTCGTTGAACGCGCGGGTCCAACAAAACGAACCGCGAATCAACAACATAGCATGTCGGAGTGGCGGAATTGGCAGACGCGCTAGCTTGAGGTGCTAGTGACCGCTTTTTGGTCATGCGGGTTCAAGTCCCGCCTCCGACACCATCGCATTTGAGAAGCCTCTTCGGAGGCTTTTTTGTTACCGATAGACGGTGAGGTCCACGATGGAAACGCTTGAGCGCAACGAGTGGGCAGACGTTGCCCAACTGGTCGAGATCACGAGCGATGCTGTCATCATCTGTGAGCTCGACGGAACCATTCTGCATGTGAATAATCGTTTGCTCGACCTGATGTGCGAGGAACGCGCTGACGTCATCGGCGGTGATGTCAAAGACGTTCTGTACTCGTCTGCCTTTGAGCGCGCGACCGAACATCGTCTGCCGTTTGAGACCGATGGCTCCGAGAGCGAGCTGATGCTCAAGCTGAGCGACGGATCTTTTATTCCCGTCTTGGTTCGCGCGGGTTCCGTTACGCCTCCGCGTATCTTTGGACGTCGTGCACCGCGTGTCCTGGTGGCGCTTCACAGCATCGAAGAGCAGTATTCCCACGATCGTCAGCTCAAACGTGCGCTATCGGAGCTTAGGGTGGCGAATAAACGCCTTTCGGGTACCCTTTCGGTCATTATGAGTACCGTGGGCTCCGATGAGCTCCCCAGCTTGCTCGATACCGTTTTGAATCAGCTCGTTGGAACGCTCGATGCCTCCGGTGCGGCTATCTATTTTTCCGAGAGCGGCGGCTTTAAGCTCCGCGGTGTTTCTAGGGAGCTTGAGGATAGCTATCTGCCCGAGTTTATGCCGTACGGCGCGGGCATTCCGACCTACGTGCTTCGCGAGTCGCGTGCCTGTCGCCTGTCGATTCAGCAGGACCTTGAGGGCGACCGGGTTGCTTCGGGTATGTTCATGGATTTGGACAATCGTTCCAAGCACTTGCTGCGCGTGCAGGATATGCCCCCGTATCGCAGCGAGATCTGTCTTCCCGTGTTTTACGGCACGCAGGTCCTTGGCGTGTTGGAAGTTGGCTGGAAACGCCCCCAGGCGCCACTTGCCTATGACGTGAACGTGCTCGAGGTCATCTGCGATTACCTGTCTATTCAGCTGGTCGGCATGGCGTCGAGCTTACGTTCGCGCCGCACGGCGGAGCTCGGCCGCTCGCTCAATTTGCTGCGCGACGAACTGTTTACCTATCTCGATGATCCCGTTGCCGCCTCGCGAGCGGTGTCGACGGAAATCTGCACGGTGCTCAATTGTCATTTCTGCCCCGTGGAGTATGATGCGGGCCTCGAAACCTATGTCATCGATTTTGAGGGCGGCAGTCGTGTGGCGCTGCCGGACGATCCGGAGTCACTCTTCTTTTCTGTCACGGCGCCAGCAGCGCGCCTGGGGGCAGCCCCCGACGGGTTTGAGACATCGGTGTTGGGCGGGACGAGCGCTGACGACCTCAAGCACGTGCGCCTTACACGTGTGGACGAATCCACGTCTATGGGTTCATGGCTGAGGGCCCACGGCCTACCGTGTCAGGGGCTTTATGTCGACTCCGGCATCGAAGCGGGGCGCTACCACTCGGAAGCGGATGGCAAACGAAGCAACGATGCGATTGTTCCCGCTGATATCGCCAAGGGGCCGACGAGGCGCGCTTTGCTACTCCGCGATGGCAGCCAAGAACCAATTGACGACCTTGAATACGACTACCTGGTGCATCTGGCGCATGACTTTGAGCTGATCTATGAGGGCGAATCTCAAAAGCGCGAAGAGCGTCATATCGCTCAGACGCTTCAGATTGGCATGAGAAATTCGCTTGGTGACGTTCCGGGCATTGCAACCGATTCGGTATACCTATCGGCAACGAATTCTGCGTTGGTCGGCGGTGACTTCTATACGCTTGTCCGACTTCCCGACGATTGCGCCGTTATGATTTTGGGCGATGTATCCGGCAAGGGAATCGAGGCGGCGTCGATGTCGGCGCTCGTCAAGACGGCGCTGACGGCCTATGCCTGGGAGGGTGCGGGGCCTGCCCGTATGGCACGCTCGCTCAATAGCATGCTCATGGGCTTTTCGAGGGTCGAGACGTTTGTGACGGCGTTTATCGCCAAGATCGATCTTAAGGCGGGCCGCGCTACCTATTGCTCGGCGGGACATCCTCCCACTATGGTCATTAGGCCGTCGTCGACGCCGCTTGGCGGCGGCGAGACCTGCGGGGGAGAAGTGGAGCTCCTTGGGTGCCAATCGGGCGTGATCGGTGCCTTTGAGAGCATGGTCTACGAGACGGGCGTGTTTACATTCGCTCCTGGTGACATGCTATTTATGTATACCGACGGAACGATTGAAGCGCGCGATCGCTCGGGTGCTTTCTTTGGCGAGCAGCGCCTTCGTGACCTTTTGCTCTCTGTTTCGAGTGAGGGCGTATCGGGAATCTGCGGTAAGGTCTTGAGCGAGCTTGACCGCTTTACCGAGTCGGCGCTGGACGATGACATCGCGCTGGTTTCCCTTGAATTTTTACGGGGTCGATCGTAGGCCGCGACGTTTGACGGGCAAAATCTGCGCAGTTGCAGATACGTATGCATCGAGCGAGCTCTTTTGGGGAACCATGGTCGTATGAATGAGTGGAATGACATAGCGGTTTTGACGCCACCGGGTGATGTCGACATCGTCTCGGTGCCCGTGCTGCGCCGACGGTTGGATAATTTGATCGACCGGGGCGTGCGCCGCGTTGTCATCAATTGCCAGGCCGTGGGCTTTATTGACTCGACGGGTTTGGCGTTTTTGCTTACACGCGCCAGAGAGCTCATGAGGCGAGAGGGCCTGCTTTCGCTCGTTAACGCCTCCGATGAGGTCGTTCGCTTTTTGGAAATTGCCCGACTTGTCGACATCCTCCATGTCGCGGGCCCGGCGCGGGAGTCGATTCCCGCCATTCCGGTGGGAGAGTTGCCGCGATGGAGCAAGAGTGTCGAAGTGCAACGAGGCATTGAGAATCTCCCGTATTATCGGCACCGTGTGGCCGAGCTCCTCGAATCGCTTCCCCTGAGGCGTGATGAACGCTATGACGTCGCATTGGCGTTGGGGGAGGCATTGGGTAACGCATATGACCATGCGGGCGGTGTTGGCTGCATCCTGACGGTTCAGGCCTATGGGGACCGCGTTGTGCTCGAGGTGCTTGATCGGGGCGCTGGCTATTCTATCGATGGGGCGAGCGAGCCGGTGGCTTCTGAGGAGCGCGGGCGAGGTATCAAGCTTATGCGCATGCTCGTCGATAATGTGGAAGTTGCCCGTCGTACGGATGGCGCCGGCACGCGCGTTCGGATGGTGAAGTTGTTTAGCTCGGCATTGGAATCGTGCGCTTAGCGCTTTGGCTTGACGTTATCCACCTGCGCGAACTTGCATTGAACAATTTTTTTGAAAAAAGTACTTGCGTCTTTTGGGCAACTCGCGTAAATTAATAACCCGCAAGCGGACATGGCTCAGTTGGTAGAGCACAACCTTGCCAAGGTTGGGGTCGCGGGTTCGAGCCCCGTTGTCCGCTCCATTGCATTTCCGGACCGTCTCAAGCGGTCCTTTTTCGGCGAAGTGGCCAAGTGGTAAGGCAGAGGCCTGCAAAGCCTTTACCCCCGGTTCGAATCCGGGCTTCGCCTCCAGGCAACATCCGGGCGCTCCGGCGCCCGTTTTGTTTTACATATGCGGACATGGCTCAGTTGGTAGAGCACAACCTTGCCAAGGTTGGGGTCGCGGGTT
>CAJMHR010000068.1 GCA_905213265.1 uncultured Collinsella sp. | reverse complement strand
GGTCGCGCCCTTGAAGTTGAACGTCAGATTGTCCAAATGCGGCCCGCGCAGCGTCGAGCCGTTACGCGGTTCGTAGAACCGCGTAACTAGTTAGTACATCTTTGCGCCGGCGGGGATGGAGGCGTCGAGCTGGATCAGGTTGAGGCGCTCCTCACCATCCTCCTCGTGGATGGCACTGATGAGCATGCCGCAGCTGGGGATGCCCATCATCTTGCGCGGAGGCAGGTTGGTGATGGCGAGCAAGGTCTTGCCAACCAGGTCCTCGGGCTCGTAATAAGCGTGAATACCGGAGAGGATGGTGCGGTCGGTACCGGTACCGTCGTCGAGCGTAAAGTTCAGCAGCTTCTTGGACTTCTTGACGGCCTCGCATGCCTTGACCTTCACAGCGCGGAAGTCGCTCTTGGAGAAGGTATCAAAGTCGACGAACTCCTCAAACAGCGGCTCAACGGCGATCTTGGAGTAATCGAGCGTGGGCTTAAGCGACTTAACGAATGGGCTCGCGGCGTTGCCGGCCTCGGCAGCCTTGGCGGCAGCGGCACCGGACTGGAAACCCTTCTCGGGCTTCATGTGCGGGAACAGCAGCACGTCGCGGATAGAAGCCTGGTTGGTAAGCAGCATGACCACGCGGTCGATACCAATGCCAATACCGCCCGCGGGAGGCATACCGTACTCGAGGGCGCGCACGTAGTCCTCGTCATACTCCATGGCCTCATCGTCGCCGCCGGCCTTCTCGGCCATCTGGGCGGCAAAGCGCTCGGCCTGGTCGACCGGGTCGTTGAGCTCGGAGAACGCGTTGGCGTACTCGTGGCCGGCAATAACCAGCTCAAAGCGGTGCGTCAGGCGCGGGTCGTCCTCAAAACGCTTGGCAAGCGGGCTGACCTCGATGGGGTAATCGCACACGAAGGTCGGGTTGACGATGGTGTCCTCGCCCAGCTCATCGTAGATCTCGGCGATAATCTTGCCGGCGGTCCACTCGGGCTTAATCTCCAGGCCCTTCTCGCGCGCGGCGGAAGCAAGCTCCTCGACCGGCGTGTCGATGGTGACCTGCTTGCCGAGCACATCGGAGACGATGTCGGTCATGGGACGGCTGGCCCACTCACCAGAAAGGTCGATGGTCTGGCCCTGGTACTCGATGACCTCGGGGTTGCCGATGGCCTTGTTAGCCGCCTTAATGACGCCCTGGGCGAGCGCCTTCATGCCCTCGAGGTCGGAGAAGGCACGGTAGGCCTCCATCGTGGTGAACTCGGGGTTGTGGGTGAGGTCCATGCCCTCGTTACGGAAGATGCGGCCGATCTCGAACACGCGCTCAAAACCACCGACGATGCAGCGCTTGAGGTGCAGCTCGGTGGCAATACGCAGGTAGCACTCCTGATCGAGCGCGTTGAAGTGGGTAATGAACGGCTTGGCAGTAGCGCCGCCCTGGATGGTCTGCAGGATGGGGGTCTCGACCTCCATGTAGCCGTCGGACTCCATAAAGCGACGGAAGGTGGAGAGAATCTGCGAACGCTTACGGAAGGTCTCGCGAACGTCGTCGTTGGCGATCAGGTCGACATAGCGCTGGCGATAGCGGGTCTCCTTGTCGGAAAGACCGTGGAACTTCTCGGGCAGCGGACGAACGGCTTTGGCAAGCAGGGTCGCGCTCTTAGGGGCAACGGAAAGCTGGCCGCGCTGGGTGCGCACGACCACGCCGGTCACGCCCAGGATGTCGCCCAGGTCGAGGGCCTTGAGCGTATTCCAGGCAGCCTCGTCCATGTCGTTGATGCGGCAGAACAGCTGAATCTCGGCAGTCGCATCGCGCACGACGATGAACATGATCTTGCCCTGACCGCGCTTGGCGACCACACGGCCGGCGATCTTCACGACATCCTCGGTGTCCTCACCATCGGCAAGATCGGCGTACTTAGTCTCGATATCGGCGACGTAGTCCTCAAGCTCAGAGTGCTCAGGATAGGGGTTCTGGCCCGCCTCGAACAGGGCGGCGCGCTTGGCCAGGCGGGTGGCGCGCTCGTCGTTGAGCGTCGATGCCTGATCGGCGGCGTTCTGGTTCTCTGCCATAAGTTAGCTCCTCAAACTAAAACGCTCCCCAGGATTCGGTCCCAGGGAGCGAAAACATACCTTTACGCGGGACCGTGGTCTAGCGTGCGATCTTGGCGATGGTGTAGACGCGAGTCTTGCCGGAAGGCGTAACGACCTCGACGGAGTCGCCCTCGCCGTGACCAATGATGGCGTGACCGACCGGAGACTCGTTGGAAATCTTGTGCTCGAGCGAGTTGGTCTCGGTGGTACCGACGAGCGTGACTTCCATGACCTCGCCGTTGGGATCAATCAGCGAAACGGTGGAACCGATGGAGACGGTCAGGTCGCCCGTGGTGGCAGCAACCTGAGCGTTGGCGAGGATGGCCTGGATCTCGGCAATACGAGCGGCGTTCTGGGCCTGCTTGTCCTTAGCGGCGTCGTACTCGGAGTTCTCCGAAAGGTCGCCGAACGCGCGGGCTTCCTTGATGTCCTCGACGATCTCCTTGGCGTAATCGCCCTCACGCCAGGCGAGCTCCTCGACGAGCTTCTGGCGGCCCTCAGCGGTCAGTACGATCTGGCTTGCGTCCATACGGATATCTCCCCAACTCTGATCAAACAATCAACTGTCAACAAAACGAAAAAGACCGGCTAGCCTGCGGGCAAGCCGGTCAGGTGCTCACCCCAAAGGGATGGGACTACTCTGCGTCCGCGTCGCTGTCCTCTGCCTGCTTCTTCTTGGCAGCAGCGAGCTTGGCCTCGAGCTCAGCGATCTCCTTGTCCTCCTCGGACTGCTCGACCACGACCTCCTCGGCCTGCTTGGTCTCGGCCTTATCGTCGCCCTCCATACCCTCACGGATATTCTTGACGGTAGAGCCGAGGGACTTGCCGAGCTTCGGCAGGTTCTTGGGCCCGAAGATAATCAGGACAACGACGAGAATAATGATGAGCTCAGGAGCCCTCAGTCCAAACATGTAGACCTCCACAATACAGCGAGACAAGCTCGAATGAGTATACCGCGGGTATCGCGGTATCACAACACTAGCTAAAAAAAGGGACCGCAAGAAGCGGTCCCTCCTCATGCTCTGGTCGGGTTGACTGGATTTGAACCAGCGACCCCTGCGTCCCGAACGCAGTGCTCTACCAAACTGAGCCACAACCCGTTAGCTCGACTATAGTAACAAAGATTTTCGCCGCGTGCTAGAGAAATTTTTATTTCTTTGGCGCGTCGATTTGAACCGTGTTGGGAATAAGCTCAGTCGCGCAGGCCCACCAGCCATTTTGCTGGGCAGCATCGGCAAGCCTTTCGGCCGTGGCAGCGGTGTCGCAAATGGCAAACGAGCAGGCACCCGATCCGCACACATCTACAGCAACGGTTCCGTCCTGTTTACGCAGCCAGTCGAGGACCGTTTGAATCTGCGACTCCATCTGTGCGGAAATGACACCAAGGTTGTTATGGATGAGTGCATATGCCGTCTCGGCATCACCAGCACGCAAGGCAGAAGCTATCGCGCCGGGCTTGTCCGAAGGCACCGGGGCCTCGTCAAAACGTCGATAGGCTTCAATTGTCGAAACGCTTGCCTCGCGCGGCTTGACCAGCACGACGGGCGTCGCGGGCAGCGCGGGGTACTCAGTTGCCAGCACGTCTCCCCCACCTACGTAGAACGCAGGACTCGCGTGCAAAAAGAACGGGACGTCAGCACCAATGCCCCGCGCAATATCGTCGAGCGCTGGGTCGGTGCGATCAATGCCCCAGAGCTCCGCCAAGGCGACAATGACCGCGGCCGCATCCGTCGAGGGGCCGCCCAAGCCGGCGCACAATGGAATGCGCTTCTCAATCGTCACGCAGATGTTTGCCTCGCGACCATAATGCTCGGCCATAGCAACCGCAGCCCGATACGCCGTATTCTTTTGCATGGGAAAATCTGATGCTGGAACCGTCTGGACGGTCAGCGCCTGCGACGGCGTGACCGTCACGGTATCGGAAAGACCGACGGCCGCCATCAGGGAATCGACCCTGTGGTAGCCGCGGTCATCGCGCTCGGTATGAACCCCCAGGTAGAGGTTAATCTTTGCCGGCGCGGAAAGAGTCAGGGACCGATCGGTCACCGTTAATGCTCCTCGAGCTGATTGCCGAGCGGGGTAAAGATGTGCTCGCCGCTCTCGGGGTCGAACAGCTCGACCTGACCGGTGAGCACATCGATATACTGGTAGGACTGACGCGACTTGCGGCCACGACGCTCGTCAACCTCGACGATAAAGACGGCGGGGTGGACGCTCTTGATGGTGCCCATGCGCTCGACGACGCGGGTACGGCCCATGTTGGCCTTAACCTTGACGCGATCGCCCACCATATCGGTCAGCTTCTCGTGGATGTCGTCGACGTGATTGACTTCCATCTCTTCCATGAACAGGGCCTCCAGAAGGTGCAATTCAAAAAGGGGATAATACCCCTAAGATAGACAAAACTCTAATACTATAGCACCCTGTTGTGGCCATACGCAAGTAGCTAAATAAGCCCCGTCCCAAATACGTACCAGACGACAACCTCGCATGACCAGTTGTTACGCGGTTTGGTAAAACCGCGTAACCTAAAGGTTGTCGGTGTCCAAGACGATGGTGAATGGGCCGTCGTTGACCAGGTCGACCTTCATGTCGGCGCCAAAGATACCGTGCGCCACATGCTCAACGTCCTCGTGCACAAGCGTCAGGAAGTACTCGTAGAGCTCGTTGGCAACATCGGGTGCGCCGGCATCCGTAAACGACGGACGGCGACCGTGGCGGCAGTCGGCGAACAGCGTGAACTGCGACACCACGAGCACCTCGCCGTCGACATCGGCAAGTGCCAGATTGGTCTTGCCGTTCTCGTCCTCGTTGATACGCAGCCCGCGGAGCTTGCCCCACAGCTTGTCGGCCTCGGCACGCGTATCGCCATGGCCCACACCCAGCAGCACCAGGTAGCCGCGTCCAATGCGGCCCACGCACTCGCCGTCGACCGTCACGCCGGCGTTGAGCACGCGCTGCACCACCGCACGCATGGCCTACTCCTCGCCCGTCAGCTTGGCGGACAGATGCTCGAGCGCGTGGAAACGATGGCTGATGGCGTTCTTCTCGTCAGCCGTCAGCTCGGCCATGGTCTTGCCCGGCGTGTCGACCGGCAGGAACAGCGGATCATAGCCAAAACCATGGTCGCCGCGGCCCTCGTGCGCGATAACGCCCTCGCAGGCGCCCTCGCCATAGGTGACCAAACCGTCCGTGTCGATGAGCGCGACGACGCTCATAAAGCGCGCAGTGCGGTCCTCGTCGGCCACGCCCTCCAGATTTACGAGCAGCTTGGCGTTGTTGGCGGCATCGTCTCCGTGCACGCCCGCATAGCGCGCGCTATACACACCGGGCTCACCGTCCAGCGCGTCGACGACCAAGCCCGAATCGTCGGCAATGGCCATAAGGCCCGTCTCCTCAACCGCGGCTTGGGCCTTGATGATGGCGTTCTCCAAAAACGTCGTGCCGTTTTCCTCGGGATCCTCAAAATCACCCAGCTGGCCGAGCGCCACAAAGCGCACCTCGGGCATGACCTTGCCCAAAATGGCCTCGATCTCGGTGAGCTTATGGGCGTTGCCCGTTGCCACGACGATGGTCGCCGCCGGGTCGAGGGTGTCGATGTCAATCTTCTCAAGTGCCATGACTGGCCTCCTTGTCTCTATAGCAATGCCGAGTTGAGGACGACGAGGACTTCGGTCTCTCTCCCGTCTCAATCAACGGCAGTCTTATACTTCGACGTTTTCCCAGATAAAACCTGCCAAAATTAACATCCCTTTTTGGCAGGTTAGGCGAGGGCTTGGCGCTGAAGCTCGATGAGCTCGGCGATACCCTTGTCGCCCAGGTCGAGC
>CAJMHR010000067.1 GCA_905213265.1 uncultured Collinsella sp. | reverse complement strand
ACCGCGTGTGCTACGACATCACGTCCAAGCCGCCCGCGACCATCGAGTGGGAATAGTAAATAGCTCTTTGCGAGGGAGGTCGGATGCGGCCTCCCTCGTTTTTTATTTGCGTGCCATGGATGCTTGTGCATTGTGGTGTATGTGGTACATGCAAACCAGCCACGCAATCTCTCAAGCTGTTTAGCTGGGATTATTGTTTGCTGGTATGTTTTAAAGTGTTTTCAATTACCGAAGCAACGCCATCAATTTATTTCTAATTAATGCTGACCGGCAGATTGCGTCCGCCCGCAAGAGGCCGCTCGGACTGGTACTCAAAATGTACTCACGACGTTTTGAGTATCGATTTGCTTGTACTCACAGACGGTAAAAACGACTGTCTACCTCGATATATTCGTTATCCCCAACGATTCGTCAACGAATACTGACTAGTGATTGATTGATGCATGGCTCAAATTGGCATACGTAATTACGTAATTACGTATTCTGCCGTAAAATGATTTCGGTCAATTAAGGAACGTAGAACAGGTCAATTCGGAGGGGCGACCATGGAGGAAGATCAGGCTATTCATGCCGAAAAGGAGCTGGATAAGTTCACGCTCTCGATAACCCGTGAGGATAAGCGGGCTCTTAAGTCCTATGCCGCGCGCCAGGATAAGACGGTGGCTAAAGTCCTGCGCGAATGGATTGACGAGAAGTGTAAGGGGGAGAAGTGATGTCTCAGACGACGCAAGCAGTCGTTCAGAACCTTGTTGATCGCGCTGTCAAGCTGGGCGATCGTCAGCTCGCTGCCGACATCCGCGCCTTTGCGGCGCAGCGCCAGTTTGGGCTTGTATTTGAACACAACCGCCCGGAGCGACTTCGCCTTTATGGCAAGCCTATCATGAAGGGCGATGTCGTACAGGTGCTTCCCGAGCGTGGTAAAAAAGAGGACTCTAACTCCCAACTGCTATGGTTGGTAAATACCGTTCGGGGGGGGGTTGCTGATCTAAAGCCATATCAATCGCCCTCATATGACGAAAACGAATGCGAGCCCCGCTCCGTTGCTGTCGACGATGTCGTGCCTGTTGCTGAATATGACCAGCCGATTTATTCTGGCCTCAGAGAGACTGGGCGTGTCGAGCGCGGTGGCGATAAGCCCTATCAGGTAGTCATTAACGGCGAAAACTACCATGCTCTTGAAACCTTGGCCTTTGCCTATGCAGGCAAAGTGGACTGCATATATATTGACCCGCCCTATAACACTGGCGCCCGCGACTGGAAATACAACAACGATTACGTCGACGGCTCCGACGCCTATCGCCACTCCAAGTGGCTTGCCTTCATGGAGCGCCGCCTCAAGCTCGCCAAGCAGCTGCTCAACCCCAACGATTCCGTACTCATCGTGACGATCGATGAGAAGGAGTACGCAAGGCTTGAGCTTCTTTTAGAGAGCGTTTTTCCCAACGCGACCGGTATCCAGACGGTTTCAATCACCATAAACAAGAACGGGGTCGCCCGTGGCAACCAGTTCAAGAGAGCTGACGAGTACGCTGTCTTTTGCTTTTTTGGCACCGCCGCGCCGTGCCAAGTGGACCGCAGACTCTATTCCGTTGAGTTCGGAGAACTTGAGGGAAAAGTGGCTGATGACGCGTCGAGCAGCCGCTCCCAACGTAAAGTACGTTGGGAGTGGCTGCTGAGAGGCGGTTCCAATTCGGCACGAAGCGATCGGCCTAACCTCTTTTATCCAATCTACATCAACGAGAGAAGCCGAACCATAGAGGCGATTGGCGATAGCATTCCTCGTGAAATGGATTATCACGCGGTGCCAGGCGTTGATGGGCTGCGCGCAATTTGGCCCATCCGCCCTGATGGACGTGAAGCCACGTGGCATATGTCGCAGTCCACGCTAAAACAGAAGCTGGACAAGGGTTTTGCCCGAGTAAGCACATATGATGAGAAGAACGATAGATACACGCTCCTTTATCTTGCCAATATTCAAGAAGACAGGCTTGCAAAAGGCGAGTTGAAAATCGTAGGCAGGCGCGATGACGGGTCTGCGATTCTCGAGGCGGTTGGCGAGGCGACTGCAATACCAACAACAGTTTGGTCGGGAGCTCAATTCTCAGCTGGAGAATATGGAAGTCGATACATCAAACGATTCCTAGGTCATCGATCTTTCAGCTTCCCGAAGTCCCTCTATGCGACCGAGCTCTCAATCGCTTCCGTTGTCGCCGACAAGCCCGATGCCCTTGTGGTCGATTTCTTCTCGGGGTCGGGCACCACGGCCCATGCCGTCATGCGTCTGAACCATCAGGACGGCGGGCGCAGGCGCTCCATCAGCGTCACGAACAACGAGGTCTCCGAGGACGAATCCAAAAAGCTCGCCAAACGCGGTCTTCGCCAAGGCGACCCCGAATGGGAGGCGCTGGGCATCTGCCAGTACGTTACCAAACCACGCGTCACGGCGGCCATCACGGGCAAGACGCCCGAGGGCGATTCCATCAAGGGTGACTACAAGTTCACCGACGAGTTCCCCATGGCCGACGGCTTCGAGGAGAACGCCGTCTTCTTTGATCTCACCTACGAAGACCCGGACGCCGTCGAGCTGGGCGTGGCCTTCGAGGAGATCGCGCCCCTGCTCTGGCTGCGCGCTGGTTCGCGCGGCAGCATCATCAAGCACGAGCAGCCGGGCTTTGCCATGGCCGACGCCTACGCCGTCCTCTTCGACTTTGCTTCGGTCGGCGCTTTCATAGACGCCGTCAAGCAGAATGCCAGCATAGGGTGCGCCTATGTGATCACGGACGACACGGCTCGATACGCCTCCGTCAAGGCACAACTGCCTGGGCTCGACGTCGTCCGCCTGTACGAGAACTACCTGCAATCGTTCAAGATTGCCGCCGAGGATGCGGTGAGGTAAACATGAGAGTCGAACTTAAGGATTTTCAAGCCGGGGCCGTCGCGACCCTGGCGAACAAGTTGCAGTCGATGCGCCGACGCTACGAGCGGGACGGCGAGCTGTCCTCGATATGCCTCGCATCCCCCACGGGGTCGGGCAAAACGGTCATGTGCGCAGCGACGATCGAAGCGCTCTTCTTCGGAGACGACGACCTGGGCCTCATGCCCGACGAGAACGCCGTCGTTCTTTGGCTCTCGGATTCCCCGAGCCTGAACGAGCAGACGGGCGTGCGCTTCTCCAACGTGGCGGACAAGCTCGCAGACAGCATCCTCGACAGGCGCCATATGGTCACGATTACCAACGACTTCGGAGCCGCGCACGACATTCTCGAGCCGCGCCACGTCTATTTCCTCAGCAAGGACCTACTCAGCAAGAACGGCCTGCTCACCAAGGGTGGTGAGGCCAACTCCGGCCGCGTGTTCTGGGACATCCTTGACCGCACCATCAGGGACCCGGAGCGTAACCTCTATCTGTTCATAGACGAGGCCCATCGCGGTCTGGGGGCCAATGCCTCGAGCGAGCGCGGCACCGCGACGATCTACGCCAGCCTCATTGATGGGCTCGACGGCCGTGCAGCGACGCCCATCGTCGTCGGGGTCTCTGCCACGCCGCAGAGGTTCGAGGCGGCTATGGACCAGCGCGCCGATCGCGTGCGTATGCCAAAGGTCGCTGTGACCCCTCGCGAGGTCCAGGAGTCAGGTCTGCTCAAGGACATCATCGAGCTGCGCGTGCCAGAGAAGGACGACCCTGTCGAGCACCAGTACCTCACTATGGCGTGCGAGCGCTATGCCCTGACTTGCCGCGAATGGGGCGAGTACTGTGCCCGTGAGGGCGAGAGCCCCGTCAACCCGCTGCTGCTCATCCAAGCGGCGGACAACGTGAGCAGCTCGGCCCTGGCTGAGATGTGCGACCAGATCACGGGCCTGGTCCCCGGCCTTTCCGAGGCGATGTCGTTCGCAAACGTCTTCGGTGAGCACAAGGACATCGCGGCGGGAAAATACCTCATCCCCTATGTCGAGCCCGAGTTCGTTCAGGACACCTCGCGCATTCGCGTGCTCTTCGCCAAGGAGGCCGTCTCCAACGGATGGGACTGCCCTCGAGCGGAGGTCATCTTCTCTCAGCGCAGGCGTTCGGACTCGACCTATATCGCACAGCTCGTGGGACGTATGGTACGCACCCCGCTCGCGCGGCGCATCGAATCCGATGACCTTTTGAACTCCGTCGCCTGCTACCTGCCCCAGTTCAATCCCGAGAGCACTCAGGACGTGGTCGACTACCTCATGGGCCGCAAGGACGACATGGGCGAGAGCTCCATCGGCAAGCAGAACATCGTCCTCAACCCGGTGACCATCACGGCGGCTGCGCCCAAGTCCGAAGCCGACTACCAACAGGAGCTCAAGGCGTACGAGGAGAACGAGAAGGCCATCGAGGCGGCGCGGCAGGCACAACCCGGCTACCAGGCGCCGCTTGCCGGCATCGCGATTCAGGAGCCGTTGGACATGCAGGGAGCGCAGCCCTCGCTTGCCTCGGCGGTCAGGCCCGTCGACGTCCCGGCGCCAGAAGCGGAGCCGGCGCCTCAGCCCGCAACGGGCAACTACGTTGCAGCGTCTGCCCCGCAGCAACCTGCGACACCTGAGCCAAGTTCCGCACAGACCGAGCCGACCCAGCCCGTTTCGGTCGTAAAGCCCGTGCCCATGGCAAAGCCCAAGCCGCCCACCAAACGCGAGCAGTCTTTCACGCATCAGGAGTGGCAGGGCATCCGCACAGCCTTCGATTCCATCCCCGTCCAGCGCATTCCGAAGAAGGCCAGGAACGAATTCCAGAGCCTGGTTAAGACGGCGACTCTGCTTGTCGAGACCGGCCTCGATGTCAATGCCGCGGCCGACGTGAAAAAACAGTTCGTCCAGAAGCTCAAGGGGTACATCGTTGCTAGCGAGGACGAGTACCGCGAAGCCAAGCACGACGTAGAGGTTGCCGAGACCGTCAAGATCACGCTCGACAAGCTCAACGAGACCGAGGACCAGGAGCAGGAGGAGGCCCGCACGGACGCCGAGGGCCTCAGAAAGGCTGCCCGCGACGCCGACATGCATTTCACTAAGGAGTTTGCGAATGAGTATCGTCGCGCCAACTTCAAGGAGCTTGGGCGGCCCGAGTGCGACCTGCGCCTTGCCGCAGCGGTGCGCACGCAGGCCATCGTCGATGCGCTCGAGGGCTGGGCGGCTCAATGCCGAAAGGGATACTTCGATAAGGTCGATGGATCTGGCGATTATGACTACCTTAACGACGCGGCAAAGCAGCGCTACGACGAGCTGGCCCGTGAAACCGAGGGCAAGCGCCTCACAAAGATAGAGTGGCCCACGTCTACCAGCACGTCGGACGACTTCGCTAAATATCCGTGCCATATCGTGCAGAAAGAGGACGGCCTCTGCCCGCTCGACCTGAACCCGGCGGAAGACTATATCGTTAGGAACGAATTGGCAAAGAATCGCACGGTTGCCTTTTATCGCAATCCGTCGGGCAGCATGTCTGCCAAGGCGTTTTCGATTCCGTACATGTCTTCGGTGGGACGCAAGGCCCTGCATCCAGACTTCCTCTTCTTCGTGAAGGATGCAGCGGGCGTCATCAGGCCGTCCATCGTTGACCCTCATGGCGAGTTCCTCGGCGACACGCTAGCAAAGCTTAGGGGCTATGTGACCTATCTGCGCGATTATCCCGATGTGTTCAAGCAGGTACTCTTCGTCGGGGATATGGGCGGGGGCGTGTACAAGGTGCTCAACCTCTTGCGATCCGATGTGCAGGATGCCGTGATGGGCTACAGCGATGTCGACTGTAAGGCGCTCTTCTACGGCTCCTTCGCAAACGACTATCACTAGGATTGTCGGGATTTGCCCGGCGGGCGTCTCGGGTCATATACAAGAACCGAATTAGTAAGGCTCGCTAAGGCGGCCGTCCGTTAGGGGCGGCCGCCTCTCTTCAGTCTTGACCAATGATTTCAAGCGTTTCGGTGGCATTCGCCGGTCATGACCTCGTATCCGTTACGTGGGTGGCACCTCCGCTACGCCGCGTCAAGGGGCCCATGAGACCCCGCACAATCCTCCGCTCCGCTCCGGTTGGTGGAGGTCGTCATGGACTCCCTTGACCCGCCTTCGCTCCGGTGCGGCTTTGCAGGGAGCAAAGCCGACGACGACGCGCGGCGTCG
>CAJMHR010000066.1 GCA_905213265.1 uncultured Collinsella sp. | reverse complement strand
TAGAAGATGATGAGCGGCAGCTCAAACGCCACGCCAAAGCCGATCATAAAGAGCAGCTCCATGTTGACGTAGTTCTCCAGGTCGGGCAGCGCCGTGGCGACGGCCGAGGTCTCGCCGATAAGCCACTCAAAGCCCGCCGGGATGATGATGAAATAGCAGAAGATGGCGCCCAGGAAGAACAGCACCGTCGAGGCGAGCACCGTGGGCACGACCCATTTGCGCTCGTTGGGACGCAGTGCCGGCAGGAAAAATGCCAGAATCTGCCAGATGATCATGGGCGTGCACATGACCACGGCCATCTTGATGGCCAGCGAGAAGCGCAGGCCAAAGCCGCCGAGCGTGGTGGTGATGTAGAACTTACCGTCCGGCACAAAGGAGCGGATGGGGTCTTCCAGGATGTCGAGCACCACGGGCGTGGCGAAATACAGCACGATGGCGGCGGCAAACACCGACACGACCACGATGGTCAGGCGGCGACGGAGCTCGCCCAGGTGATCGAAGAGCGGCATGCGCGCAGGTCCGATAGGCATTACTCATCGCCTCCCTTCGGTGCATCGGCGGCAGCGGCGTCGTCCTCGGCCTCGAGCTCGCGGGCAAGTTGGTCGACGACGGCCTTGCGCTTGCGGGGACGACGGGCGTAGAGGTCGGCCGTCGTGGGCTCTGCCGGCTCGGGCTCGGGCTCCGGTTCTGCAGCAGGCTCAGGCTCGACGACAGGCTCAGCGGCAGCGGCAGGCTCGGCACCCTCGGCCTCGGACTCCTCAGCAGCACCCTCGCCCTCGGTGGCACCCTCGCTCGCGGCCTTCTCGGCAGCAAGACGGGCGCGACGCTCGGCAAAGGTCTCCTTCTTGGCGGGCGCTGCCGTCTCGGCGGCATCCTCGTCCGCATCGGAATCGTCGTCGGTCGCAGCAGCCTTCTTGGGCTTGACCGGGGCCGAAGCGGCCTCGCTCACCGGATCGATAATCTCGGACTGAACAACGGCCGTCATCTTTTCCTGCGTCTCGCGGAACTGACGGATGGCACGGCCGATCGTGCGGCCCATCTGTGGGAGCTTATCCGGGCCAAACAGCAAAAAGCCGAAGACCACGATGATCGCGAGCTCACCCTCTCCAATACCAAACACACATACCTCCAAGGCTCGATGTGAGTCGAGCCCGCACCGCGCCATTCGGCCGGAACTCGTCTATTCATTCGGTCAAGTATAGCGCCCGGACGCCAAAACGTCCGAGCGCATCACAAACATATGCCAAACGGCACGCCCTTTTGGGGGCAAAGATTATGCAGCGGTGATCGAAATCTCCTGGTCGACACCCAACAGCTGGACCACGCGCATCACCGGGGGCTGCACATTGGTGCAGCTAAAGCGCTTGCTGTGGTCGGCCGCGTGGTGCGCGGCGCCCACGAGCACACCAATGCCC
This sequence comes from uncultured Collinsella sp., assembly GCA_905213265.1. Taxonomy (GTDB): domain Bacteria; phylum Actinomycetota; class Coriobacteriia; order Coriobacteriales; family Coriobacteriaceae; genus Collinsella. The sequence continues at coordinate 4,797 of CAJMHR010000066.1, read as the reverse complement.
GTCGAATCGATGTAGCTCACCTGGGCAAAATCGAGCTCAACGGCCTCAGTGGGCTGCTCGAGCGCCAGGTCGATGGCATTGCGCAGGCTATCGGCGTTAGAGATATCGATCTCGCCGGTTACCTTAATGGTGTAGAGCTCTGGCGTGGGGTTGGTGGAAATACCCAAATCCATGTATATGCTCCTTTACGTATCGAAGGTGCGGATAGTACGGGAAACCGCGCGTTAGGCGCGCTCGGCACGCGCAAGCTCGGCAGCGACAAGCTTGACGGCCAGCACCAGCACATCGAGCGCGGCCTCCAGGTCCTCGACCGTGGGATAGCTCGGCGCGATGCGGATGTTGGTGTCGCGCGGGTCCTTGCCATAAGGCCAGGTGGCACCAGCCGGCGTGAGCTTGACGCCCAGGTCGGCGCAGAGCGCGGCGACCTTCTGGGCCGAGCCCTCGGGACCATCGAAGCTTACAAAGTAGCCGCCGCGGGGGTGCGTCCAGGTGGCGCAGCCCGTCTCGCCCAGACCCTCGGTGAGCTTGCGCTCGACGGCCTCAAAGCGCGGGCGCAGGAACTCGGCATGCTTTTTCATGTGCTCCTTGACCGCCTCGATGGTGGGAAGGAAGCGCACGTGACGCAGCTGGTTGAGCTTGTCGGCACTGATGAGGCCGGCCTTCAGGCGCTTGGAGAACTCCGCGATAACCGCGGGGCTCGCACCGATAAAGCCGATGCCGGCGCCCGGGAAGGTGATCTTGGACGTCGAGGCAAAGGCCACCACGCGGTCCTCGGTGCCCGCCGCGCGAGCAAGATCGAAGATGTTGGCGAGCTCGTCGGTCTCGTCGTACAGGTCGTGCACACAGTAGGCGTTGTCCCAGAAGATGCGGAAATCGGGCGCGGCCGTGGGCATCTCGACCAGGCGACGCACGGTGTCCTCGCTAAAGGTGATGCCCGTGGGGTTGGAATACTTGGGCACGCACCATATACCCTTGATGGAGTCGTCGGCGGCAACCAGGCGCTCGATCTCGTCCATGTCGGGGCCGTTGTCGGTCATCGCGACGGGGACGTTCTCGATACCTAGATCGGCGGTGATGCCAAAGTGGCGGTCGTAGCCGGGAACCGGGCACAGGAACTTGACCTTCTTGCCGTCGTGCGCGGCCTCGTAAGCCTCCCAAGGGTCGCTACCACATGAGCCGCAGCGCCAAAACATGCCGGCGATATCGTGCTCGATCAGCAGGCTCGACGAACCCAGCACGAGCGTCTGCTCGGCAGGGCAGCCCAAGAACTCTCCCGCTAGCTTGCGCGCCGAGGGAATGCCCTCAAAGCAGCCGTAGTTGGAGCAGTCGACGTTGCCGTCGTGCAGATCGGCATCGGCATTGAGGATATCGAGCATGGGTCGAGAGATGTCAACCTGGGAGGGCGACGGTTTGCCGCGGGCCATGTCGAGCGCCAGGCCCTTGGCCTTGACCTCGGCGACCTCGGCTTTGAGTGCCTCGATGGCGGCATCGAGTTCGGTGGTTTCCATCTTCTGGTAGATCGTCTGCATGGGTGCGACCTTTCGCGAAGCGGTACGTTGCAGTTCGTCTAAGTATAGACCGCCACCGCCGCAACGGTATGAAGCCGTGATAGATTAAGTCCATCGCAATGAATTACGACATCGCCGCGCATGGCGGCATGGGGCGCCCAAGGAGGCACTATGGAGTACGGATCGTTTAGGGCCGAGGAATTCGGCGACCTGCAGCGCCTGGTCGACGGGCTGTTTTACGACCGCCACGCCATCGACCGACTGGATCTGATCGTACAGGCCGAAATCTTGGACCTGGCGCCCGATCTCATGGAAATCGTCAACCTTTTGCCGCCCGGCTATTACGACCGCCAGTCACTTTGCGACCAGCTCAACTCGGCACTAGCCGCCCACGGCTGGGGCGCCGTCTACGGCACCGTGGAATAAACCTAGTCATTTAAGAACGTCCCGAATGACTAAAACGCCGCCTGTGATGGTGTTCACAGGCGGCGTTTTCAAACTTGTATGCGCTCTTACTCGTCCTTGGGCGCGGGGTGTTTGCAGATCACACTCATGTAGATCATGCCAAGTACGGCCGCGGTGACAGAGCCGGCGAGAATAGCGGCCTTGGCGGCCAGAACCTCAAACTCAGCCGTCGGGAAGGCAAGGCCGCTGATGAGAATCGACATGGTAAAGCCGATGCCGCCCAGAATGCCCACACCGGCAATCATGTGCCAGTTGACATTGCGCGGCAGCTCGCAGGCCCTAAGCCTAACCAGGGCAAACGTCATACCAAAGATACCGATCGGCTTGCCCAGCAGCATGCCAAAGTACACGCCGAGCGTCACCGGATCGGTGAGTAGCGTGCTCATGTCCACGCCCACTAGGCGAACCTGTGCGTTCACGAACGCAAAGATCGGCAGAATCACAAAGTTGACCGGCGTGGAAATCAGACGCTCCATGCGGATGAGCGGCGGGGTCACGCGGTGCATGACGCGCTCGACCCTGGTGGTCGAGACGGTAAAGTCATGCTGGCCCAGGATGTGTGCCTCGTCGTCGTAGCGGTCATCGAGCAGCGGCAGGCACTCGCCCAACCAATCGGTGAGGCTATCGAGCTTGACACCACACTTGGCCGGGATGGTAAAGGCCAAGATGACGCCAGCAAGCGTGGCGTGTACGCCGCTCTTGAACATGCAGAACCACAGCAGCAGACCCAGTATCGAATACGGGGCAAGGCGGTAATGCTGCGTCTTGTTGAGCCACACGAGCGCGCAGGTCACAAGCGCGGCAGCGCCCAACCAAAACGGATTGGGGCTCTGACCGTAGAAGATGGCGATAGCGGCGATGGAGATGAGGTCGTCGGCGATGGCGAGCGTCGAGAAGAACACGCGCACGCCGTTGGGTACGCGATTGCCCAAAAGTGACAGCACGCCCAGTGCAAAGGCAATATCGGTTGCCATGGGGATGGCCCAACCGCTGCGGGCGCCGGCATGGTTAAAGATCAGATAGATGCAGGCGGGAACGACGACGCCGCCCACGGCCGCCAGCATGGGAAGCATGGCCTGGCGCGGGTTTTTGAGCTCGCCGACCGTCATCTCATACTTGAGCTCAATGCCCACCAACAAAAAGAAAATCGCCATGAGGAAGTCGTTGACGAAAAGCTCAACGGTGAGACCGGCCGTGAGGTTGCCCAGCCCCACATACAGCGGGGTCTCCAAAAAGTGATGGATGGCCTCGTAGGCATCGGAATTGGCGCAAATGACGGCGGCGATGGCGGCGAAGACCATGACGGCGGCGGAAATCGTGCCGTTCTCGGCGATGCGCTCCCAAATGTCGTGACGCTCAAAGCGCTTGCGCTCACGAACGTTGAACAGCTGCTCAGTTGCTGCCATGGGCGGCTCCTTTCACGGGAAAGCTCCCGTCTTAAAAAAGCACGGCCCGCCCAAGTGGCGGCGCCGCGCTCTAACGTATTACGCTTGCATCTAGCCTACCCTGCACGACAAGCACACAGGCGTGGCCGAAAAGCGGAACCACAGGTTGAACATTATTTGCTCAACGGCGCGGGCACGCCTGTCCAAGAGACGACGTGGCGCCGTGCACAAAAAACGACCGGAGCGCGGGGCGTCCGCGATCCGGTCGTCGGTGTTAGGTCAAGAGAGCCTAGCAGGCGGCCATGATGGGGGCAGCGACCTGCTTCTTACGGGAGAGGACGCCCGGCATCCAGACGCCGTCGTGCTCGTCGGCAATGCCCAGGCCCTTCTGAGCAGCCTCGGTCTCGCCCTCGAGCAGGACCTGCGAGCCCTCCTCCATGATGTCAGTGATGCACAGGACGATGCCGTCGGCACCCTTCTCGGCGGCGTAGGCGCGCATGGCCTCGCGAATCTCGTCGATCATGCCGAGTGCGCGGGTCTTGTCGACAGTCTCGTACTGGCCGATGAGCAGCTTCTTGCCGGCGGGCTCGAACATCTTGATGTCGTTGCCGACCATCTCGGCTGCGGTGAAGGAGCCGGACGGACGGGTGAGGAAGACTTCCATGCCAAACTTGACCGGGTCGACGCCCACCTGCTCGCCGAGCTTGGCGGCGACGGCGCGGTCGACATCGGTGGTGGTGGGGCTCTTGAGCATGAGCGTGTCGGTCATCATGGCCGAGAGCAGCAGCTTGGCCTGGACGTCGGAAAGCTCAACGCCGAGCACGCCGGCGAGCTTGGTGACGATGGTGCAGCTGGAGCCCCAGGGCAGGCAGATGTAGTGCAGCGGGCCGGCGGTCTCAAAGTCGCCGATGCGGTGATGATCGACAACGCCAAAGACCGTGGCGTCCTTAAGGCCGGCGACGGACTGGGCAGACTCGTTGTGGTCGGTGAGGACGACGAGCTGACCGGCCTCGACGGACTCGATCACGCGGGGCTCGGCGATGCCGGCGTCGGCGAGCAGCTTGGCGGACTCGGCCGGAAGCTGACCAAGGGCGCAGGCCTCGTAGGTGTTGCCGGCATACTCAACCTGGTTGAGCAGCTGGGACAGGACGACGGCGCTCATGATGGCGTCGTTATCGGGGTTCTGGTGACCAAAGACAAGAACGTTTGCCATGGGTATCCTCCACTTGATATGTGTACTTGGACGTAGCTATGGTAGCACGCCGATGCCGAGCCTTCGCAGACGGAAGGGCCACGGCATATTTTGGGGCGCAGGCGCGGGGGGGCCAAGGCTATCCCTTTTGCACCATGTTGGTGCAAAGTAACCTGTCCCCTTGCACCAGCTATTTACCGGCGGCGCGCAGGGCTACGTAGGCGGCACCGATGATGCCGGCGTCGTT
>CAJMHR010000065.1 GCA_905213265.1 uncultured Collinsella sp. | reverse complement strand
GATTAATGGATGGAAACGGGTGTTCTATCGGGACACACATTTTGTCCTATAAGCCCAAATTGTCGCTCTGGGCGGCGCGCAGCGTCGAGGGGTTCCGGCGTTTGGTAAAACGCCGGAACAACCTAATGCTCAATCCAGCAACGCAGGGTCTCGCCGGCTTGCAGGTGACGCAGATTCTCTGCGGCAATGTCGACCACATTGTTGAGCGTGGCGGCCAGATGGAGCCAGCCCGAGATATGCGGCGTAATGAGCATGTTAGGCGCATCCCACAGTGGGCTTGTCTCAGGCAGCGGCTCGGGGTCGGTGACGTCGACCGCGGCGCCGGCGAGATGACCCGACTCCAGGGCGGCAACCAAGTCGTCGGCGACCACAAGGTCGCCGCGGCCGCCGTTGGCAAAGAAGGCGCCCGGTTTCATCGCAGCGAAGAACTCGGCGTTCGCCAAGCCGCGGGTCTCGGGCGTGCTGGGCATAAAGGATGCGACGATGTCAGCCTCGGCCAGACGCTCGGGCAGGGCGTCCATGCCGTCCATGTCCTCAAACACAATGGGGTAGACGAGCGGATGGCGCTTGATGCCGCGGACGTGCGCACCCATGTTGCGGCAGAGCGTGGCGAAGTGGCCACCGATATCGCCCGCGCCCAGCACCAGCACATTGGCGTTTTTGAGCGAGGTGACCGGCCCCAAATCCTCCCAGCGATGCTCGCGCTGCAGGTCCTGGTAGCCGGGCAGGCGCTTCATCATAGACAGCACCATGGCAAACATGTGCTCGCTCACGGCCTGGCCGTAGGCGCCGATTGAGCAAGACAGCTTGGCTTCAGCCGGCACGGTGCCGGCGGCGAGATAGTCGTCATAGCCGGCGGTCTGCAGTTGCAGCAGCTGGAGGCGCTCGCATGCGGTCAGCAGGGAAGGGTCTATGTTGCCCAGGATCACGTCGGCATTGGCGACCTGTTCACGCGTGATGGCGTCGGAGCTCGTGTAGATAAAGTCCTCGCCCGGAGCGCTCGACTCAAGAATTGCGCGATGGCGGTCGTTGACGGGCAGCAAAACCAGGATGTTCACAAGCAGTCCTTTCCGCTCGACCTGCCAAAAAGGGACAGGTTTATTTTGGCAGGTTGTATCAGTCAAAACGTTATAAAAACGCTGGGCTACGCGATGGTTAACATATCCATCGCAAAGCCCGGCGCATCCACAGCTACCAGCTCAGCAGCTCGTAACCATCCTCGGTCACCACGAGCTGTACCTCGCACTGGGCCGAATCGCTGCCGTCCTTGGTGCGCACGCACCAACCGTCGCCCTTGCTGATCTTGATGTCGGGCGCTCCGGCATTGACCATGGGCTCGATGGTAAAGACCATGCCCGGGGCCATGATGGTGTCCACATCGGGCGCCTCGGTGGTAAAGCCCACAAACGGGTCCTCGTGGAACTCCTTGCCGATGCCGTGTCCGCCGTACTCGCGCACCACGCTAAAACCGGCGTTCTCGACCGTCTTTTGCACGGCCTCGGCCATAACGGACAGCGGCAGCCACGGCTTGACGGCGGCAAGGCCCGCCTCCACGCTGGCGCGGGTGACGTCGACCAGGCGCTGGCGCTCGGCCGAGACCTCGCCGATGCAGAACATGCGGCTCGAGTCGCTAAAGTAGCCGTCAAGAATCGTGGAGCAGTCCACGTTGATGATGTCGCCCTCGTGCAGCACGTCCGCATCGCAGGGGATACCGTGGCAGACGACGTCGTTGATCGAGGTGCACACGCTCTTGGGATAGCCCTCGTAGTTAAGGTCGGCCGGCGTGCCGCCGTGCTCGACGGTGTAGTCGTAGATCATCTCGTCGATCTGGTTGGTGGTCATGCCCGCGGCGATGTGTTCGCCTACGTAATCGAGCACGCCCACGTTGATAGCGGCCGAGCGCTTGATGCCCTCGATATCGGCGGGCGTCTTGTAGAGCGTACGGGGCAGAACCTCCCAGCCCTCCTCCCACAGGCGCTCGAGGCGCTCGTCGAAGGCGCTGTGACATTTCTTATATTTTTTGCCGCTGCCGCACCAGCAGGCGTCGTTGCGGCCGGGTACGGGTCCTTTGTCATACATGGCTAACTTCCTTTCATCCGCAGCTAGTATAGCCCACTCACAGGGCAGCTGCGCGCTAGTAGCTCACCTGGCAGGGGATGCCGAGGGCGCGTACGCGTGCGGCAATCGTGTCGAGCACCTCGGGCGCCGCTTTGGCAAGGCCGGCGACCGGTGTCTCGCGCGCCACCGTGTAGATGGTCGCTTCTTGTGGGCGAATGCGCTCAAGCGCCGCGAGCCAGGGGGCGACGTACTCCTCGCCGGTGTTGTTGATGAGCTTGCCCAGATACTCACCGGTCAAAAAGATCGTCTGGATAATAACGTGACCGTCAAAGCTTGCGAACGTCTCAATCTGGTGCTCGACGTCGTAGGGGCCAACAGGCTGGTCGAGCAGCTGGATAAATGCCGGATCGACCGTATCGAGCTTGAGGATGTTGTCGTCGACCATCATGAGCGCATCGTGCACCTCGGGGCGGTCGGCGCGCGTACCGTTGGAGAGCACGGCGATTTTGGAGTTTGGGGCCAGCTGATCGCGCAGCGCGACGGCGCCGGCAATCGCCTGGGGAAACTCCGGTGCGGCGGTGGGCTCGCCGTTTCCTGCGAAGGTGATCACATCGGGGAGCTCGCCCTCGGCTGCCATCTCGCGCAGCTTTGCCTCGAGCGCGTCGAGTACCACGGCAGCTGTGTTGTACGGCTCATGGCAGGGGCGCTCGGCGTTGAGGCCGTTTTCGCAGTAAATGCAGTCGAACGTGCAGATTTTGCCGCTGGCCGGCATCATGTTGACGCCGAGCGAGAGGCCAAGGCGACGGCTGCGAACGGGCCCAAAGATGGGGCTGGCATTCAAAAACGTAGACATAGGCATATGCTCCTCAAGACAATTGTGCCTAAGCATAGCATCGGCTCCAAAGCAGGGTGCGGGCTCTTGCTTTACAAGTTTCGTTTTTTCACGTCGCTCATTATGCCGTGTCATGAAAAGCCTCGGGTCGGGTAAAGTTAATCTGTTAACAAGGTGTAAAGCAATGCGGGTCCATCCAACCGCACTGACGTGCAACTGGATGAGCATTGATGATGGGGGCACAACATGGATTTTACGGTCGAGAATGCGGGCACCACGATTGCCTGTCGCGAATATGCCGGCCCGGATGTGTCGCCTGATACTCCTGCCTTGGTGTGCGTGCACGGCGCTTGTGTCGACGGCACATTTTTCGACGGTATCGCTTGTGAGCTCAGCCGCAACTACCGCGTAATTGCCTACGACCGCCGCGGCTGCGGTGGCAGCAGTGATGCGGCAGACGGCAGCTATGATCTTGCCGCTCAGGCCGCCGACCTGCAAGCCGTGATCGAACACGTTGGCGCTCCGGCAAATGTGCTTGCGCATAGCGCCGGTACGTTGGTGGCGCTGGAGCTTCTTCGCACCGAACCCCATCTCGTCGCCCGTGCGATTCTGCATGAGCCGGCTGTGTCGGCCGAAGGCGTCGGTATGGGCGCAGCTCCGGTTTTGCTCGATATGATTGCGGCTGGAAAGGTTTCAAGGGCGCTCCGGCTTTTCTTGGGAGCTCTCGGCGACTTGGACCCCGAGGCTCCTGGGACGACCGAAGCGGAAGTCAAACATGCCCTGCGCAATGGTCGTTGCTTTATGGCCAATGAATACGGAACAAATATGACATATGCTCCCGACTGGGAGCGCGCCCGCGCGTCAAAGGCGGTGTCGGCCGTGTTTTTGGGCGAGCTTTCGGTCGATACACCTCGCGAGGCTGGTACGCGAGCGGCTGCCGAATATCTCGATTGCCCCCTTGTGACGATCCCGGGCGCGCATAACGGTCTGCGCGATCGCCCCGTTACGGCGGCAAACGCCGTTCGCGATGTCTTGGAGCGTTAGCACGCTCGATGACCTGCGGGGAGAGGGGCTGTTAGCGTTTCGTCATTGTTAACGAATGCGCCCATAACCGCGCGCCCGCGGCTCCATTACCGCCGTTTGCCAGGTCATAAAAATGTAACGATAATCGCGCGTTTGCCTTCAGCTGTTAGATGCTACCCTTGTACCAATTGATATGCACCGTTGCCGTGCGTAACGATAGGAAGGGCCCCATATGCTCAATAATCACGAGGTCAATCTAACCGACGAGGAGGCTGCCGCCGAGGTCGCCCGCGTCGCGAAGACCTACCCCGTGGTGCGTTTGTTGTCGGCCGATCAGATTAAGAGCGAGCCTAACTGCTTGCTCGCCGGCGATCGCTGCCCTTGTCTGCGTCAGTCGAGTCTTGAGGCCTTGGCAGGTTCCGATGATGTATCGGAGCAGCTGCTCAATGATGGTACCGAGTACCGCGCTCGCCTGCGCCCTCTGAAGGTCGAGGGCGAGCCTCGCGTCCTGCTGATGGTGCGTCCGATCGATGAGCAAGAGGCTGCAGAAGAGGACCTCGTCTACACCGACGTGCTGACGAGTGTGCGTAATCGCCGATATTACGAGGAAAAGCTCCGTAGCGCCCGCATGAATGCCGGCGTTGCGGTGATCGACCTTGATGATTTTAGGGTCTTCAACGATACGTGTGGCCGTCATGCCGGCGACCTTGCGCTCGGTGCTGTGGCGACAGCCATACGCAGCGGAATTCGTTCGACTGACGAGCTCGTACGCTATGGCTGCGACAAGTTTGTGGTCGTCATGCCCAATATTCCCTCCGATGACTTCACCCGTCGCCTGCATCAGGTGTCCGATGCCGTTCATGCCACGATTGTTCCGGGCCATGAGTACGTGAGCTTGACGGCATGTGTTGGTGGCGTTCGCATTCATGGCGAGACGGTCGATGAGGGCGTTGGCCGCGCTGTCCAGTTACTGAGCCGCGCTAAGGCAAAAGCCGGTACGGTCGTGACCGATGCCGATTCCATCGAAGCCTTCCAAAGCGAAAAGCCTTTGGTGCTTATTGTCGATGACTCCGAAATGAACCGAGCCATTCTCAACGAGATGCTCAAGGACGAGTATTGCATCCTCGAGGCCGACAACGGTCGTACGGCGCTCGACATGGTCGACCGCTATGGCGATGAGTTGTCGCTCGTGCTGCTGGATATTGTCATGCCGGGTATAAGCGGCTTTGAGGTGCTGGCCGATCTGTCGCGCCGATCGGGTATCGACAATCTGCCTTTCATCATGATTTCGAGCGAAGATTCCGATGATATGGTTCTGCGCGCGTACGAGCTGGGCGCCTCGGACTATATCAACCGCCCGTTTGACTCCCGTGTCGTGCGCCGCCGTGTAAGCAACACCATCCGCCTATACGCCAAACAGCGCCGCCTGACGAGCCTGCTGTCCCAGCAGTACAGCGAGCGCGTCAAGAACAGTCGCATGCTCATCGACATCATGGCCGGCGTCATGGAGCTTCGCAACGGCGAGAGCGGCAGGCACGTTACGAACATCGAGAAGCTGACCGAGCTGCTGCTTGGCTGTCTGGTCCAGCGTAGCGGCACGATCTTCCTCGACAATGAGGAACGCTCCACGATCGCCCTGGCTTCGGCGCTGCACGATATCGGCAAGATGTCGATTGACGATGCGATTCTCAACAAGCCCGGACGCCTTACGCCCGAGGAGTTCGAGATTATGAAGACGCATACCACGATCGGCGCCGACATGCTGCGTGAGCTGGGTAGCCATCACGCCGGCAATGCGCTTATGGAATATGCGTACCAGATTGCGCGTTGGCACCACGAGCGCTGGGACGGCAAGGGTTACCCCGATGGCCTTAAGGGCGACGAAATTCCCATTGCCGCACAGGTGGTTTCGGTGGCCGACGTGTACGATGCCCTGACGAGCGTGCGCGTATACAAAGACGCTATCCCGCACAAGGAGGCGATCCAAATGATCCTAGACGGTAAGTGCGGCACCTTTAACCCGCTGTTGCTCGACTGCCTGCTCGAGGTGCAAGACCGTATTGCCGAGACGTTGGCGCGCCCCGCCGACGTTGTCGCGTTCCCCACGATTTAGTTTGACCAAAGGAGTTTTTAATCCATGATTTCCATGCGTGAGGCGTATGAGAAGATCGGCGCTAATTATGATGACGCGTGCGCTCGGCTGATGGGCGAGGAAATGCTTGCCCGCTTTGCCCTCAAGTTTTTGGATGACGAGAGCATGGACAAGCTGGAGGCCGCCATGGCGGCAGGAGACGCCGAAGGTGCGTTTATGGCAGCGCACACGCTCAAGGGCGTGAGCCAGAACCTGGGATTCGATAATCTGTACGAGCCGGCGGTCGTGGTAACCGAAGCGCTGCGCGGCGCCGATGCCGTTGACGGCGCTCGCGAGGGAATGCATGCGTTGCAGCGGCAATATGCGGCTACGATGTCGGCCCTGCGCGAAGCGGCTGAATAAGAGCTTGCGAGCCTTGGGTTGCGTGCCGGCCACATATAGGTAAAAGGGCGCCCCGCCGGACCATGTGGCCGG
>CAJMHR010000064.1 GCA_905213265.1 uncultured Collinsella sp. | reverse complement strand
TGTCCTATAAGCCCCGCACGAAGTGCGCAGCGGGGGTCCCGCCATGTCCGAGGACGATTTGGGGGCAAAGCCCCTGGCCTCACCGGCGAGTATACAGGACGGCGACTACAGGTATTCGATCTGGGCGCCTTCCGTGTCGCACGTCAGAATATGCGTATCACATTTAGGGAACTGCTCGCGCAGCTTGACCTGCAGGAACTTCGCCACGATGGTGTCGTCAGTCACGGCCATGAGGGTCGAGCCGGAGCCACTGATCCAGATGGTCTTGGCGCCTCCGTTAAGGCAGGTGTCGCGCACGGCGTTGTAGTCGGGGATGAGGCGGCGGCGATAGGGCTCCTGGATGCGGTCGTCGTTGGCGGCGGCAATCAGGTCAAGGTCGCCGGTCTCCAGGCCGCGCGTCATGCCGGCGATGCGGCCCATTTGCCATACGGCGGTGGAGAGTGGAATCTCCTGCGGCACAACCTTGCGCGCCTCGCTCGTATGCACCTCGTAGGGCGGAATCACGGTAATAAAACGCAAGCGATCGCTCACCTCGTAGCGCAGGCACTGGGGGAGCGAATCAGTCGGCGTAAAGGAGCAAACGGCACCGCCCAGGATGGCAGGGGCGACGTTATCGGGATGCCCCTCGACCTCGGTGGCAATGCGGACGAGCTCAGCGCGGTCGACGGTGTGGCCCGTCAGCGCGGCGGCTGCCATGATGCCGGCGACGACGCAGGTGGAGCTGGAACCCAGGCCGCGGGCGACGGGCACGTCGGTCTGGATATCGATGGCAACGGGAAAAGCCGGCTCGCCCCATGCGGCCAGCGCATCGACAAAGCTCACATAGACCAGGTTATTCTCGTTTTGGAACTCCTTGGGGCAGCCCGTGATGGTGAGCTTGTCGGCGCGCTCAAAGGTAAAGTGCGAGTAGAGGCTGACGGCCATGCCGAGGGTGTCGTAGCCGATGCCTAGGTTTGCGCTGGTTGCTGGGACGGTGATCTTGATCATGGGAATCTCCTGGGCGGTCTGCCTGTTTAGTTCGCTGCTCGGGCAGTCCTGGCTCGCTCGGAAAGCACATTAAGTGCTTTCCGGCTCGTGCGGAACTCGCGACGAACTAAACAGGCAGACCCGCATGTCAGTTCGTCATCATCCCGGGGGTTATCTAATGAAAGAAGGTGCGCCGGCTTTCGCCGGCGCTTAATAAGGGGTTTAGTTGGTAGTCATCTTTTTTGCTGCAGACTCGACGTAGTTGGCCATGTCGGCTACGTCGCAGACGTCTTCGAAGCGGACAGGCTTGGACTCGAGCTCGGCGAGCTGGGTCGGGGCGACCGTGTTGGTGGCCTGCTCGAGTACGCGCATAGCCTCAAAATCATCCTCGGGAACGTCGAGGCCCAGGGCGTCGCAGCAGGCGCGCGGGAACTTGTAGGGGCTGGCGGTCGAAAGCAGCACGCGAGCCTTGGCGCCCTCGGCGGGAGCGACCTTTTCAAAGACGTGATAGCCGCAAGCGGTGTGCGGGTCGATCACGTAGCCGTTGGCGTCCCAGCAACTCTTGATGGCAGCGCGGACCTCGTCCTCGCTGGCCCAGCCACAGCCAAAGACGCTCTGAATCTTGGCCAGCAGCTCGGCGGGCACCTCGTAGCGACCAGTCTGTGCCAGCTGCTCCATAAGGCCGGCAACGAGCTCGCAGTCGCCGTCGGACAGGAAGTAGAGCATGCGCTCCAGGTTAGAGCTGATGAGGATGTCCATCGACGGCGAGATGGTCGTGAAGAACGGGCGGTTACGGTCGTAAACGCCGGTGGTCAGGAAGTCAGCGAGCACGTTGTTCTTGTCGCTCGCGACGATGAGCTTGGCGACGGGCAGGCCCATGCACTTGGCATAGTAGCCGGCCAGGATATCGCCAAAGTTGCCGGTCGGTACGCAGAACTCCACGGCGTCGCCGGCCTCGATGGCGCTGGCGCGCAGCAACTGCGCATAGGCGGCAAAGTAGTAGACGACCTGCGGTACCAGACGGCCGACATTGATGGAGTTGGCGCTCGAAAGCACCGTGCCGGCGGCCTCAAGACGCTCAGCTAGCTCCTTATCGGCAAAGATACGCTTGACGGCACTCTGGGCGTCGTCAAAGTTGCCGCGGATTCCGCAGACGGCGACGTTGCTGCCCTCCTGCGTGGACATCTGCAGGTTCTGGACGCGGCTGACCTTGCCCTCGGGATAAAAGACGGTGATGCCCGTGCCCGGAGCGTCGGCAAAACCGGCGAGCGCGGCCTTGCCGGTGTCGCCTGACGTGGCGGTGACGATCATGATGCGCTCGGCGCCGCCGTCCTTGGCGGAAGTGCGGGCCATGAGGCGGGGGAGCATCTGTAGGGCGACGTCCTTGAAGGCGCTTGTGGGGCCGCCAAAGAGCTCCATCACATAGGTCTGAGGGGCGTCAGCGCCCGGCGCTGCGTCGAGTTTGACGAGCGGCGTAACCTCTTCACTCGCGAACGTGCCGCGGTATGCCTCGTCGACACACGCCGAAATTTCTTCGGCCGTGTAATCATTCAGTAACATTCCCAACACATCTTGAGCGATTTCAAAGTACGATTTATCTGCAAGCGAGCTGATATCGACCTGCTGGGTGCCAAGCTCGTCCGAGACAAACAAACCCCCGTCGGGAGCGATGCCGGTGCGGATTGCCACCTTACTTGAGCACGATAAAGTGCGTCCTCGTGTACTATGATAAGTTCCCATATAACACTGCTCCTCGGATGCCTTGGTCCCAATCGGTGAAACCATGGTATCAGAGCGCGCAAAATAGGTTCGCAGAGGCTTTTTAGAAAGGTAACCTCCAGCCCATGATTAAGATTGCCAAGTTTGGCGGCTCGTCGGTCGCCGACGCCGAACACTTTAAGAAGATCAAGGCCATCGTCGATGCCGACCCGGCTCGCCGTTTTGTGGTGGTTTCCGCCTGTGGTCGCCGCTTTAAGGGCGACACCAAGGTGACCGACCTGCTCTACCTGGTTAACGCGCACGTTAAGTACCACGTGTCGTGCGAGGAGCTGCTTGAGGACATTGGCCAGCGCTATTTTGATATCGCTGATGAGCTGGAGCTCACCTATCCCATCCGTGAGGAGTTCGCGGCCTTTGCCGAGCGCGCCCGCTCGGGCGGCTACTCCACCGAGGAGCTCGTGAGCCGTGGCGAGTACTTCACCGCTCGCCTGATGGCCGAGTACCTGGGTCTGCCGTTCCTGGACGCCGCGACGGTTGTGGCGTTCCATCACGACGGTACGCTCAGCATGAACCGTACCTCCGAGCTGGTGCAGGAGTACGGCCAGCAGGGCGGCTTCGTTATGCCTGGCTTCTACGGCGCGACGCGCGAGGGCCAGATCAAGCTGCTCGACCGTGGCGGCGGCGACATTTCCGGCTCGATCCTGGCCAAGTGCCTAGGCGCCGACCTGTACGAGAACTGGACCGACGTTTCGGGCTTCTATTCTGCCGATCCTCGCATTGTGCCCGAGGCTCAGCCCATTGCGCGCGTTACCTACGAGGAGCTGCGCGAGCTTTCGTACATGGGCGCAAGCGTCCTGCACGAGGAGGCCGTGTTCCCTGTGCGTGAGGCTGGTATTCCGCTGGTCATCAAGAACACCAATGCGCCGCAGGACCCCGGCACCATCATTAGCGAGACGGCTGACGAGGGCGAGGCAGAGCCCATCATTACCGGCGTGACCGGCAAGCGCGGTTTTGTCGCCATCAACGTCGCCCGCGACCGCACCAAGCCCCGTGTCGGCTTTATGCGCCGCGCGCTTTCGGTCTTTGAGCGCTATGACGTTTCCGTCGAGCACATGCCCACCGGCGTCGACCGCTTTGGCGCCGTGGTGCAGGAGCAGGACGTTCACGATTCGCTGTACTCACTCGTGGGCGACATCCAGCAGGAGGTCGAGCCGCTCGAGATCGAGGTTGTCGAGGGCCTGGCGCTCATCGCTACCGTCGGCCGTAACCTGCGCGGCCGCGCAGGTATCTCGGGCCATCTGTTTGGTATGCTTGGCCAGGCCGGCGTGAGCGTGCGTATGATTTCGCAGAGCTGCGACGAGATCAACATCATTATCGGTGTCGAGGAGAAGGACTTCGACCTGGCGATTCGGACCATTTACCGTGCCTTCTCCGATAAAAACGGCATTGTGAAGGTCTCCGATCTGGAGGCTCCTGCGCCGGTCGATCCCGCTCTGGCTGCGCTCAAAAAGTAGCGACTGCTCGGTAGATTTTTGGGTCATGTTTCAAAAATCTACGGCGGGGCGTTTCGTTTCGGTTTCGTTTCGACGGGGCGGGTTTCGTGCCCGCCCCGTTCTTGTATACACTGGCAACAATAATTGGCCTGTTCGGCGTGCGGGCAAAAGCCACAACCTTTAAAGGGGGAAGCATGAAACAGTACACGGTTGCTATTTTGGGCGCGACGGGAGCCGTGGGCACCCAGATGCTCGAGTGCCTCAACGAGCGGGAGTTCCCGGTCGGTAAGCTCAAGCTGCTGGCGAGTGCACGCTCCGCGGGCAAGACCGTTGAGTTCCGCGGCGAGCAGGTTGTGATTGAAGAGGCTTGCCCCGAGGCCTTTGAGGGCTGCGACATCGTACTCGGCGCTGCCGGCGACGATATCGCCAAGGAGCTGCTGCCCGAGGCCGTCAAGCGCGGCGCCGTCGTGGTCGACAACAGCCATGCCTTCCGCATGGATCCCGAGGTGCCGCTGGTCGTGCCCGAGATCAATGCCGACGATATCAAGTGGCATCACGGCCTTATCGCCAACCCCAACTGCGCGACCATCATCGGCCTGGTTCCCACGTGGCCGCTGCATCAGCTCGCCGGCGTGAAGCGCATGATCGTCTCCACGTATCAGGCGGCTTCGGGTGCCGGCGCTCCCGGTATGGCCGAGCTCGAGGCTCAGCTGGCTGCTCTGGGCCGTGGCGAGGAGATTCCCGAGCCGCGTGCATTTGCCGCCCAGCTGGCGAGCAACCTGATTCCGCAGATTGGCGGCGTCAAGGAAGAGGGCTTTACCTCCGAGGAGATGAAGTTGCAAAACGAGGGCCGCAAGATCATGCATCTGCCCGAGCTGCGCGTGAACTGCACCTGTGTGCGCGTGCCCGTGCTGCGCTCGCACTCCGAGAGCATTACGCTCGAGTTCGAGCGTGACATCACGGTCGAGGAGGCTCGTGCTGCGCTGGCTGCCGCTCCGGGCGTGAAGCTGGTTGACGACATGAGTGCCGATGATGCGCACGATCGCTTCCCCATGCCGATGGATACGTCCGACCAGGACCTGATCTGGGTCGGTCGCGTGCGCCGCGACATCTCGAACCCCGAGGCTGCGCGCGGCATCACCTTCTGGTGCTGCGGCGACCAAATCCGTAAGGGCGCGGCAACCAACGCCGTCCAGATCGCTAAGCTGCTCTGCGAGTAGTGTGACCTGTCCGGCGGGGGCCGGGCTTAGTTTTCAGAACGTCCTCGACCATGTGTGGCGCCTTGTCCTGCTCCTTCGGAGCCGCGGACAAGGCGCCACACTGGTCTGCGGAGTGTTCTGAAAACTAAGCCTGGCCCCCGCCTGCGGTGACGCTGCTGCGAGCGGCCTGCGATGGGGCCGTTGTTGGTTGGGGCCGCTGGGCTGATGTTGGGGCGCATGGCTGTTGCGGGCCCTGGTCCCGGCGGCGGCCTTGGCGCTTCGCGCCTGCCGCCTTTGGGGACTGTGGGGCTCGGCCGGCAGCTGCGGCGCGTTCGCGCCTGCTGCCTGGGGTGACTTTGGGATTGGTGCGAATCGAGGTCTAATACTTTTCCGAGAAGTGAACGACCTGATTTGGACCCCCGAAGCATTGGCATATTTTGACCGCTATTTCCTGCGGTTTTGCAGTGCGAATCCTGCGGCTTTGCGGTCTAAGGGTGTGGATGCTCTGGGGCTTCGTTTTTACTCGTTCACTTCTCGGGAAAAGTATTAGAGCTCAGCTCGCGGGGGTACCGCTCTGGCGTCGAAGCCCCGCGTCTTCTTCGCTTGATTGGGAAAAACAGCCTCGCTGAAGTAATTGCGAGCCCGCCTGGACGTATCTGCGGGGGTTGCCTGCACAGTTCGCGGTATTATGTTGCGGAGTTTTGAAAGGAGCCGCTGGTGGTCACGACGACGTTTGCTTCGCCTTTGGGCGAAATCTTGCTTGCCGCTGATGGCCGCGGTTTGACAGGGCTTTGGTTTGAGGGGCAGGAGCATTTTGGCTCTACGCTGCTCAAAGAAGATACGGAGCATGTCGAGGGTTCCGATGCGTTTTCTGGTGCTGGCGGGATGTCTTCGGTGAATCCGGCAAACGGTGCTGCCTCGTCGGTACTTGAGCGTTCTTGGGCTTGGTTGAATGCTTATTTTGCGGGGCAGGAGCCTCGGTTTACGCCGCCGTTGCATTTGATTGGCACGGCGTTTCAGCGTGAGGTTTGGTTTGAGCTGCTTTCAATTCCGCGTGGCGAGGTCGCTACGTATGGCGAGATAGCCCAGCGTGTTGCGGCTCGACATCGTGTGCCGGGAAACGAGGCACCCGTCGTGTCTCCCCGTGCTGTGGGGGCTGCGGTCGCTCGCAACCCTATTTCGATTATCGTGCCGTGCCATCGCGTGGTTGCCGCCGACGGCTCGCTTAACGGATATGCCGGTGGCCTTGACCGCAAGGAGTGGCTGCTTCGGCTTGAGGGCGCGTACGAGGAATAACGTTCGAGCACTTTGCATAGCCAAGATGCCGTGAAAGAGCGGGACACGCTTTCCGAATGGCGTCCCAAGCGGAAACCGTGTCCCGGAATACAGCCTCAGAGTGGGACGCCGTTTTCGGTTGAGGCCACCTGCTTGGACATCTTTCTACGCCCGCTTCTGCAGGGCGTAGATCGACTCGACCACCGTGACGTACTTGTGGCCCTTCTTGTACGACGTCTCGTCGATGCCGAT
>CAJMHR010000063.1 GCA_905213265.1 uncultured Collinsella sp. | reverse complement strand
GCCTCGGCGGCAATGCCCTCGTCCTCCTTGGCAAGCGCGAGCAGCAGGTGCTCGGTGCCCACCTTATTTGAATGAAGATCGAGCGCCTCTTGCTTGGCCATGGACATGACCTTACGCGCGCGATCGGTAAATCTATCTAACATGCTCGTTTCCTTACATGAGTTCATCGAAATCAAAACGCCCGCCCGTCGGCGGCGCTTTTGTCTCTTTACCCACAGGTCGTCTATGTTAACAGCTGGAGGAATATCTATAAACCCGGCTCACATGAATGCAGGTTATGACCGCATCGCGGGACTCACCGCGCGATGCGCGACAGGCGCCCCGCAAGAGAAACCCTAGGCGTCTTTCACCACGTCGGGACTCGTCGCACGCGATGCGCGATAGGCATCGGCCTCCTTGGAGACGCGTTCGAGCAGCTCGGATGTATCGACGCCCTCGACTTGCGCGACCGTTTCCACCGTCTGCATGGCGACCGCCCTCAGGTACGCGCACGCGCTGTCCCCCAGCTGCTCGAGGTCTATCTCCTCGCCGCCCTCCCGGGCAAAGCCGACCGCCATCACAAAGCTCATGATGCCCGAGACCAGAAAGCCCACCGCAAAGCTCGAATCTGCCTTGAGCTCTTCTCCGTCGGGGTGGACGATCTCTCTCACGCGGTCGATGATGATCGTATGGATGCCCTGCACGACCTGCTCGGCGGCACCCGCCCTCATGGTGATGACGATGCGCCGCAGCAGGCAGCGGACGTCGCGCCGGTCGAACGCCGAAAGGTCGCCCTCGCTCGAAAAATGCCAGAGGACATCGGTGATGAGCTCGTTATCCTGCAGCAGCTGGGCTATGGCGATGGCGACGAGTTCATCGAAATCGTGAAAATAGTAGTAAAACGTTCCGCGATTGCACTGGGCGGCGCGGGTCACCTCGCCAACCGACAACTCGAAGATGCTGTTGTTCTCGATGAGCTCCCAAAACGCCTCGATGATACGGGTGCGTGCATCGGGCGCATCGGCGTCCTTACGCGGTCTCGCCATGCGCCTCACCGCACCCCTGCGCCTTGGCGTTCATGATGAGCATCTGAAGACGGTTCTCCACGTTGGCGAAGCTCACGTCGGGATCGTAGTCGAGCGGCAGGAACTGCGCCGTGGGATACTGCTCCTTGAGCGCATGGATGAGCCCGCGCCCCACGACATGGTTGGGCAGACACCCGAACGGCTGCAGGATCACGAAGTTGCGGCAGCCGCGCTTGGCGTGCTCGAGGATCTCCGCCGGAATCAGCACGCCCTCGCCCGCATCGAACGTATGGTGCAGGATCTTATCGCTCGCGCGCACGAGCTCGGGCATGCGCGTCGGCGGCTCGTAGAGCGGGCTCGCCGCGCCCAGGCGGTCGCAACGGTCGTGCGCGAGCTCGAACAGGTTGTCCGCCGTGGCGTACCAGGCCTTTTCGGGCAGCGACAGGTCGACGTGGAACTCGCGCGACTGCGCATGCTTGTAGAAATAGGTCTTGCGGATCACGTCGGTCATGCGCGCCTCGATGACCTCGAGCCCGTTGTCCTCGAGGTAGCGCTCGATCTCGTGGTTGGCGCCGAGATGGAAATTGAGCAGGTACTCGCCCACGATGAGAACGGTCGGATGCGGGTTCGAGCGGTCGTACGGAACGGCGTCCATGATCGCAAGCGCGCGTTTGAAGCCCGTCGCCTGGCCTCTCAGCCCGGAGCGCTCCATGCCCTCGATAACCTCATCGAGCGCGCGGTCGAACGCAGCGTCCGCCGCGCCCTTCTCGAGCTCGTAGGGACGGATGCGCCTAAGCATGGCCTCGAGGGCATCGATCATGGGAAGACCGTAGGCGATCTGGATGCTCGGGCCAAGGCCGAGCTTGAAGCCCGGATGCGCATTGTGGGCATCGACGTCGTCGTTGGTGAGCACCGGGACATAGTCGTATCCCGCGTCGTCGAGCGCGCGGCGCAGCAGGGGCATGTAGTGCGTCAGGCGGCAGTCGCCGATATACTTGCCAGTCACCACGGCGACGTCGTGCGGGTCGTACTTACCGCTCTCGAGTGCCGCGAGCGCCTCGCCGATCACGATTTGCGCGGGGAAGCAGATGTCGTTGTGCACATAGCGTTTGCCCAGGCGGATGGCATCCTCGCGCCCGATATCAAGGGCCTCGGCGCGCACGCCCTGATTGCGCATCGCCGCGGTCATGAGCCTGCAGAACGCATGGGAGGTGTTGGGGAACAGCGCGATCTTGTCGTGCCGGTCGCGCTTGGTGTACTTGACCTTATACGGGTCGTCGAGCGGATGGACCGCGTGCACCCGGGCGCCCTCGGCACGCTCCTCCGCGCGACGACGGTTGACCGACTCGATAAACGAACGCACGCGAATGCCCATGGGACCGGCGACGTCGCTCTCATCGAGCTTGATCATCATCGGAACCTTGGAGCCCATCTCGCCCATCATGCGCGCGATCTCGTCGGTGAGATACGCATCGTGGCCGCAGCCGAAGCTGCCCATCTGCACGAGCTCGAGCTCGGGCGTCGATGCGACGATGACCGCGCACGACAGCATGCGCGCATGGTAGTTGTTCACGATGTCGATGCGGCTGTTGGAAAGATCGACGTTGCAGACCCCCGGCACCGCATCGGGCGTCAGCACGGGGATGCCGCGCTCAGAGAAGAGCTTGGGCAGCCCGTGGTTGACCAGCGGGTCGTTGTGGTACGGGCGCGAAGCGATCACCACCGCGTAGCCGCCGTCCTCGTGCACGTTCTCGAGCACCTGCCTGCCGCGCAGCTGCAGCTGGTTCTCAAACGTCTCCTGCGCGCGGTCCGCCTGCTCGGTCGCCTTGGCAACCAGGTCGGCATCGATATCGAAGGTCTCCTTGCACCACGCCTTGAGCTGGCGGTTTCGGTCGCCCTCGTCGTACCAGTGGAACAGCGGCGTATCGAACGGAACGCCGAAACGCTCCTCCGGGTTATCGGAATTGCGCATCACGTAGGGGTATCCCTTTACGACGGCGCACATCCACTCGCTGGTAGAGGCGGTGTTTTCGGTGGGCACCGTCGTGATGATGGGCATGAAGATGCGGTCGACGCCGGCGTCGACGAGATTGCGGATGTGCCCGTGGACGAGCTTGGCCGGGAAGCACACGGTGTCGGATGTGACGTGCGCCAGACCGCGCTCGTACATCGCCTTGGTGCTGCGTCCCGAGACGCGCACCTTAAAGCCGAGCGTGCTGAAGAACGTCGACCAGAACGGCATGGTGTCCCAGAACTCGAGCACACGGGGAATGCCGATCGTGACATCGCGCCCCCCGCTGACGGGAACCGTGGGGCACGACTCGAACAGCAGCTTCTCGCGGTCGACAAAGAGATTGGGGGCAGCCGCGGTCCGGTCGCGCCCCGTGCCGGGTGCCTGTGCCTCGCAAGCACCCTGCGGACGCAGCTCCTCCGCCGCGGGAACCTCGCGCACGAGCTCATCCCATGAGATGGCGCCGCCGCGCGGGCAGCGATTGCCCGTGACGTAAAGCGAGCCGTCGCCAAATGCCACGACCGCGCGCTGGCAGCGGTTGTTGCACCGACGGCAGGTAACGCCGCCGAACTCGCGATGCTCGAAGCGCTCCACGGCATCGAGCCCGATAAACGACGTGCCGGCGTCGCCCTTGCGGCATTCCTCGCGCGCGAGCAGGGCGATACCGATAGCGCCCATCAGCCCCGGGTGGGGCGCACGCGTGACGGGTTTGCCCAGATACTGCTCGAATGCGCGCAGCACCGCGTCGTTTCGGAACGTGCCGCCCTGGACGACGACTTTGTCGCCCAGACGGTTGAGATTTGAAACGCGAATGACCTTGGTGAACACGTTCTCGATAATCGAACGGCAGAGACCGGCCATGATGTCGCCCGGACCCTTACCGCGCCGCTGCTCGGAAACGACGCTGCTGTTCATGAACACCGTGCAGCGGCTGCCGAGAACGGCGGGGGCTTTGGACGAAAATGCCTCGGTCGCGATATCCTCAACGGCTATTCCGAGGTTTTTGGCAAAACCCTCGAGGAACGAGCCGCAGCCCGCAGAGCACGCCTCGTTGACGACGATATCGGTCAGCACGCCGTGGTTGAGCCAGATGGCCTTCATATCCTGTCCGCCGATGTCGAGCACGAAGGTCGCATCGGGAACGCATGCGCACGCGGCGCGGGCGTGCGCGACCGTCTCGACCGTATGGTAGTCGGCGTGGAACGCGCGCGCGAAAAGCTCCTCGCCGTATCCCGTGGTGCCCACGGCATCGATCGCAAGCGTGACTCCCGCTGTCTCCCAGCGGTTCTTCAAGCTGACAAGACCCTGTTGGGCGACGTCGAGCGGTCTGCCGTTATTAGACGCGTAGAACGAATCGACAAGCTCACCCGCCTCATCGACCAGGGCGAACTTGGTCGTCGTGCTCCCCGAATCGATACCGAGCGCCACACGCACCGTCTCTCCGGGCGCATACGCATCCGGACCCTTTGCCGGCGTCTCTTTGCCATGGCGTGCCGTAAAATCCGCCTGCTCGGCAGGTGTGGCAAAAAAGGGCTGGGCAAGACGTCCCTCCCCGCTTGCGGGCGCGACCGTCTCGAGCTTATCCAGCCGGACAAAAGCGTCGGGAAGGTCGATCGGTTGAGACGATGCGAACATGTCGGTCAGCGACAGGGCGGCACCGCGCGCGACCATGATCTGCGGATCGCGCGGGACGATAACCTGATCGTCCGATAGATTCAGTTGCTCCCGGAACACGCGGACCAGTGTGGGGTTGTAGGCGAGCGTACCGCCCTCGAAGATTACCGGCGGCTCGATGTCGATACCCTGGGCCAGACCGCCGATCGTTTGGCGGGCGACCGCGTGAAGCGCCGAAAGCGCCAGGTCGGTGGTAGGAATGCCCTCGTTGAGCAGCGGCTGGATATCGGTCTTTGCGTACACGCCGCAGCGGCCCGAGACCTCGTGGACGGTCGTTCCCCGGCTTGCGAGCTGCTCGAACTCGCCCGATTCGGTGCCGACCCCCATGAGCTTTGCCATCTCGTCGATAAATGCACCGGTACCGCCTGCGCACGAGCCGTTCATGCGCATGTCGGCAACCTCGATGTCTCCCTTATCGTTGGTGCGGAAGAAAATCATCTTGGCGTCTTGGCCGCCCAGCTCGATGGCGCAGCGCGTCTGCGGATAGAACCTGCTGATCGCGAGCGCGTTGGCGACCACCTCCTGAACGTACGAGGCGCCCAGCGCGGTCGCGATATCGCGCGCACCCGAGCCGGTCACCGCAACGCGCAGTGACTCATGGGGAAAGCGCTCGGCGAGCTCGCCGAGCATGGCGCGCACGCTCGCTGTCTGACACGCCCCGTGGCGGCGATATCCCCACCACGCCTCGGTCATATCCTCGTGCATCGCGTAAACTTTGGTCGTCGTCGACCCTACGTCCAGTCCTACTAGCAACGCCATAATGCTCCGTCTCTCGCATTTTTCCCGCTAGAGATATACCACTCTACGTAATACAACAGACTGTTGTATTTAAACTCCGTATAAAAAGCGGCTGCCGAAACGCTTCAGCAGCCGCCGAATGCACCAACAGATTGTTCTGCGCGCTAGCACGTCGGGCAACGGAGCAGCACGGGCCCTCCGGTCATGCGCACCGCTCACGCCCGCGATGTCGCCGAGAGAGCTATCCACGCTTAGGGCTCCAACCAAGCAAGTCGCCCGCGCTCAGCAGATCCCTAAGCGAGCTACTCGCACTCAGGAGCCATAGCCTGCTCCAAGAGCTCGGCATGCTCCTCCTCGAAAACCGTCCCCACAGGGAAGGCGCGACGGAAGACGAAGCGGGAAATCGGACCGGCTACCAAAAGGTTCCACGGCAGCGCCATCACAAAATTATGCGGGATGTTGATCATCCAGATCGCGGGCACGGAATACAGGTTCGCAAGGATGCCGCCGGGCATGTGCGTCAGACCCTCACAGGCACCGTACAGCGACATGATGATGACCATGGGAACGACCATGCAGGAACTGACGGCGAGCGTCATGGCAAGTGGCGAGCTCTTGCCCGGCGTGACCAAGTACTTAAAGGCGAAACCCTTGGCGAGCGGGCTGGCGACGAACCAGTCGCAGCACATGGCAAAAACGTAGGCAACGGGGAAGCCGAGCCACGCAGTGGCAACGACCTCGCCGTTGATGGCCCCGTGCTGCAGGGCAACGTTGTAGATGCTCATCCAGAGCACCATGCAAAAGCACATGATAAAGGTGAACAGCAGGCTCTCTCGTTTGTTGATAGGCATAAAGGGCAGATTCCTCTCTGTGTTGTACCGCGGCGCCACGCAACAAAAACGGGCGGGCAAGATGGAGCTGTTGGAACTTCATCTCGCCCGCCCGTGGTACGCGCGTCTGCGACTACTTATGTGGTGGAACCAGCCTAGCACGAAACGCATGCGCTTCGTAAGCGTTGAGTTTATGAAGATGCAGGGCACCGATAATCCCCCGACCCCATAAGTTGCGGTGGAATACGGACTGTTTTGACCCTTTAAGCAGCAATTCAGTCCCTATTTCACCGCAACTCATTTGGTGCAAAGTAACCTGTCCCCCTTGTACCAATTAGCTGGTGTGGCGCCAGCGAGGGTCGGTGAGCGTACGCGCCACACCCAGTCCAACGGGCAGAAACGCTACGATGAGCACTGCGCGCACAAACCAGCCGAGCATATTGACCGTGTCGAAGGTGCACATGTAATACATCGAGCGATACAGATACAAGCCCGGCACCATAATGACAATCGAAGGCACCGTGAGGGCGATGCGCGGGTAGGTGAGCTTGACTTCAGCCAAGCTTGCGAGCAGCCCCGATACCAGCGCGCCGATAAACGCTGCTGCCTCGGGAGGCATTCCCGTGCTGAGGCCCAGGAAGGGAATCATCGTCGGCGCATCGACAAGGGTCAGACGCAGGGTATTGGACACGGCGCCGATCAACCCAGCTGCCGCGGCCATCTTTACCGGGCTGTTGAACATCACCGAGAAGCCGAATACGCCAACGAAGCTCATCACCACGCGCAGGAGCGTAAG
>CAJMHR010000062.1 GCA_905213265.1 uncultured Collinsella sp. | reverse complement strand
CGAGATAGCCCTCCTGGTCGAAATGCATGATCTCGATCTTCTCGGTTTCCTTCATGGCTTTTCCTTTCTGTCCTGCACGCGAATCTATACATCGCGTTTCTTTTCGATACCAATTATAGACATACACCCAATGTGTTTTTAATACCACTTTTCAATCTGTTCCAATCCTCGGTGAACGGTCGAAATTCTCTGGTGAGTGGTATTAAATTAGAATTTGATGTATAGCTAACGCCCCCGGCGTCTCCCTTGTGCGACAAAGAACAGCGTTCCTACCAGCGCAATAATGGTCGATGCTCCAAACAGTACCGTCTGGACGCCCAAAGCCTCCGCCAAAAACGGAGCCGCCAGCAGCGGCACCACGCCGGCGCTCATCAGGCCAAAGCGCACAAAGCCGGTAATGCGACCCAGGTATTTGATGTCGGCGCGCTCCTGAATCAAGATCATCTGCAGCGGCTCCAGGAACCCCCAGGCCAGACCGTTAATCGCCTGACCGACAATCGCGACCCCCAGCATATCGGTGCCCACGTACACCATAGACCCAATGCCCACGGCCATGAGCGCGCCGAGCAGCAATCGTAGGTTGACATGGCGAGCAGAAAGCTTGGTCAGGATGAACGCGCCCACCGAGGAAGTGAGGCCCACGACCGAGGACAGCCAGCCCAGCCAGACGATATCCACGTTGAGCACATCACGGTAGAACAACGACTCCAGCGAATCGAACGCGCCAAACGCAAAGAATCCCAAAAAGCCCGAGATAAAGATGAGGCGCAGGTCGTGGTCGCGAAACGTAAGTCGCGCACCCTCGGCCATGCCGCCCAGAATACCGCCCTTCGGCTTTTCCCCTTTTGCGGGAACAACGCACTCGTGACAGCCCAAGGAGAGCACGGCCGCCACACCCATCATGCCCGCCATGAGCAGGTAGACCGATTGCGTGGCAAAACAGCTCACGATGGCACCGCCGAGCAGCGGGCCAGCGGTATAGGCAATATTGCTGTAGAACACCATGAGGCCGTTCACGCGGGTACGGCCCTCGGTGGTCGACTCCAGGTATCCCGGAAACGCATGCGTGCAGGTGTTGATAAAGCCGCCCGCAAGTCCCAAGACGCACGCGGCAAACAAAAGCCCGGGGACAGACAACGGCGCTAACCCCACACCAAGCGATAGCACTGCCGTAATCACGCACGTCACAAACGACGTCCGGCGCGGTCCAAAGCGGTCGATGACCGAACCCGACACCATATTGCCCACCGACGTCATAAGATTGCGCACGAGCGTAATGGCGGCAACCAAAAAGGCCGTGCCGGCCAGATCATACGTGGCCGCACCGATAAGCCCCAAAAAGTAGACCGCGTTGTTGGCGCACCACTGCAGGGACTCAATAAGAATCAGCTTGACCTCTGCCGGCGTCAGGCGCATTGCTTCGCGATCCTTCGCGAACATACGAACTCCTTCTATACAAAAAGGGGATGGAGGGCATAGGCCTGCTCCATCCCCTTTCCAGGTTGCAACGAAAATCTATGCAGCCGGGCCCTTACGCCAGCACGCCGAAGAACGCGCCGATGATGCCCACGACCATGGTGGCCACGATCAGCACCATGGGGTTGATCTTCTTGGACAGCAGCCAGTAGTACAGCCAGAAGGCGATCATGCCGAGCATGCCGGGCATGATGCCGTCCAGGATGTCCTGAAGGGTCTGGGCGTCGTCGCCCGAGCCGATGGCCACCGGGATGCTGGCCCAGAACATGTCCTTGCACATGGCGCCCACGACCATGACGCCCACGATGCCCACGCAGGTCATGATCTTCTGCATGAGGCCGGTCCTCTGGGCCTCGTCCAGGAAGCCCACGCCCAGCTCGTAGCCCTTGACGGCGCCCCAGACGCGCAGCGCGAAGCCGGGGACGTTGTAGATGAGCAGGAAGGCGATGGGGCCGAAGGGGTTGCCGGCCTGGCACAGGCTGATGCCCACCGCGGCGGCGACCACGCGCAGCGTCGACAGGAAGATGGAGTCGCCGATGCCGGACAGCGGGCCCATGAGGGCGGCCTTGACGTCGTTGACGCTCTCGGGCTCGATCTCGCCGCGGGCGACCTTCTCCTCCATGGCCATCGCGATGCCGCCGACGAACGGGGCGAACTGGACGGTGATGTTGAAGAACGCGCAGTGGCGGTGCAGGGCCTCGGCGTAGTCGTCGGGGCGGCCGGCGTAGATCTTCTTGAGCATGTTGGCGACCATCAGGCAGAAGGCGATGTTCATCTGCTTGTAGTAGGTCCAGGAGAACTCCATGCCCAGGGCGCCGACGTTGACGGCGCTCTTGACGAGGTCGGAGCGCGTGATCTTGTTCTCGGGACTAGAAGTCATCGTCCTCATCCCCTTCCGCGGAGAGCTGGGGCTGGGCTCCGCCCAGGCCGAGCAGGTCGAACTTGTCGATGCCGATGATGATGGCGATCAGGGCGACGCCCAGGACGGGCACGTTGGCGTAGGAGCACAGCAGGAAGCCCAGGAAGTAGAAGGGCACGAGCTGCTTGGTGAGCACCAGGCGGCCGAGCATGGCGAAGCCCATGGCCGGCAGGATGTTGGCTGCAACGCCGCAACCATCAATCACAAAGGACGGGATGAAGTCGAGCAGGCCCTGGATGGCGTCGGACCCCAAGTAGAATGCGCCGCCGCACAGCAAGAAGTACTCGACGCAGCCCCAGATTCCAAGTCCCCAATGGACGGCGTAGATGCCTTTGAGATTTCCCTTGAGGGCGAACTTATCTGCCATATCGACAAACACGGGGAACAAGGCACTGGTAATGTTGTCGAACGTCAGCGAAAGGACGGCGATGGGCATGGCAAGCGCGATGGCTGCCTCGGTACCCTGACCGAGCTGTATGGCAAACGCGCAGGCGAGTACGCCGCCGATGGTTTCGTTAGGCGGTACGTAGGCGCCGATGGAAACCGAACCCATGAACAGCAGCTCCAGGCTGGCGCCAACGGCAAGGCCAGTCTGCAGGTCCCCCAGCACCAGGCCCACGAGCGGGCACAGGACGATGGGGCGGAACGCGTAAAGGGTGCCGAGCTGGTAGTCGAGACATCCAAACGCTCCGACTAAGCCGACGAGGATTGCTTGGACAAGCATAGTTCCTCCCAATTAAGAATCTCGAACCGTCGTCACTCCCGTCGCGCGCGTTGTTGATATCAATTCCGGGAGTTCGATTCCACGGCTCGAAGCGTACCTGGTGTGCTGCTAACACCCATGCCAGGTACAAATGATTTGATACCAATTATAGGTATGCAGGTTCTTACTATTTAATACCACTCGCTCAGCGGAGTGTTTTTTACCGTAAACGGCAGACGTATCCCATCAGGCGCGCTCTTTGTTTCGATGGCGGACAAGCGCCACCAGAAAGCCATCGCCAAAGGCATCGTATGCCAAGTTGCCTACAATCACCAAAACGATTATCGCCGCGCCCAAAAACTCGTTCCAGCGAAAGACCTCGCCAAAGAGGAGCGCCGACCAGCACGGAGCGAGCACGACCTCGCTCATGCAGACCAAGTTGGCCGCAAACGCGTTAGTGCGCGCAATTCCCTTGGCATACAGCACGCTCGCAAGGCCACTGCAAAAAAGGCCATGCACCAGCATAAGCCCCCACTCAAATGGTCTCACGGAGTCTAGGGCACCGGCAAAATAGACGATCGGCAACATCGAGATACCGCAGGAGATGAGCGAGGACACCATGGGCGACGCATCGGGGCGAGAGTTCAAAAAGAAACACAGCCCAAAGGTGGCGCCCGAAATGACGGCAAGCAGGTTGCCGAGCATGCCCTCGGCACTCAAATCGCCTAAAAAGAAAAGTCCCATACCCGTAAAAGCAACCACCACGGAGGCAATCTTCGCAGGCGAGGGCAACGTGCGAGTTGCGAGCGATTGATACACGATAACGAAAATCATCGAGGTGTACTGCAGGACGATCGCGTTGCCGACCGTCGTGAGCTGGTTGGCAAAGTTAAACGTGGTGCCCGTCACGAAGTTGCAGACGGCCACAAGGACAATAAGACGGCTGACGCGGAGGATGGGCCTGCCGACGAGCAGGATAAATAGCGCCATAAATATTGCCGTAACGGCACCGATCAAAAGAGCTGACTGCGAATTGGCGCGAACGAGGATGCCGATAAAACTCCACAAGAGCGCCGTGCCAAATAGATACATCGCCCCGCTCACGCCATTATCGGGTGGATTGTCAGATCGAATCACGAAGCACCTCCAGCTAGCTTTCGGTAATAAAAAACGGCGACCGCAATGGGTCGCCGTTTCCCTTGGGGGCAGAATAGAACGCAAGAGTCTACGCCAGCACGCCGAAGAACGCGCCGATGATGCCCACGACCATGGTGGCCACGATCAGCACCATGGGGTTGATCTTCTTGGACAGCAGCCAGTAGTACAGCCAGAAGGCGATCATGCCGAGCATGCCGGGCATGATGCCGTCCAGGATGTCCTGAAGGGTCTGGGCGTCGTCGCCCGAGCCGATGGCCACCGGGATGCTGGCCCAGAACATGTCCTTGCACATGGCGCCCACGACCATGACGCCCACGATGCCCACGCAGGTCATGATCTTCTGCATGAGGCCGGTCCTCTGGGCCTCGTCCAGGAAGCCCACGCCCAGCTCGTAGCCCTTGACGGCGCCCCAGACGCGCAGCGCGAAGCCGGGGACGTTGTAGATGAGCAGGAAGGCGATGGGGCCGAAGGGGTTGCCGGCCTGGCACAGGCTGATGCCCACCGCGGCGGCGACCACGCGCAGCGTCGACAGGAAGATGGAGTCGCCGATGCCGGACAGCGGGCCCATGAGGGCGGCCTTGACGTCGTTGACGCTCTCGGGCTCGATCTCGCCGCGGGCGACCTTCTCCTCCATGGCCATCGCGATGCCGCCGACGAACGGGGCGAACTGGACGGTGATGTTGAAGAACGCGCAGTGGCGGTGCAGGGCCTCGGCGTAGTCGTCGGGGCGGCCGGCGTAGATCTTCTTGAGCATGTTGGCGACCATCAGGCAGAAGGCGATGTTCATCTGCTTGTAGTAGGTCCAGGAGAACTCCATGCCCAGGGCGCCGACGTTGACGGCGCTCTTGACGAGGTCGGAGCGCGTGATCTTGTTCTCGGGACTAGAAGTCATCGTCCTCATCCCCTTCCGCGGAGAGCTGGGGCTGGGCTCCGCCCAGGCCGAGCAGGTCGAACTTGTCGATGCCGATGATGATGGCGATCAGGGCGACGCCCAGGACGGGCACGTTGGCGTAGGAGCACAGCAGGAAGCCCAGGAAGTAGAAGGGCACGAGCTGCTTGGTGAGCACCAGGCGGCCGAGCATGGCGAAGCCCATGGCCGGCAGGATGTTGGCTGCAACGCCAAAGCCAGCAAGGACAAAGGGCGGGATGAAGTCGAGCATGCCCTGGATGGCGTCAGCACCCAGATAGAACGACAGCGAGCACAGCAGGAACGCCATGATGATACCGGTCAAACCGATCAGGAAGTGCATCGCATAGACACCCTTAAGGTTGCCCTGGCCGGAGAAGACATCAGCGCGGTCAACCAGAATCGGCAGGGCGGCGTTGAGGATGTTCTTGATGGCAAGGCACAGCGTGGCGATGGGCATAGCGAGCGCGATGGCTGCCTCGGTGCTCTGGCCCAGCTGGATAGCGAAGGCGCAGGCGAGCACGCCGCCGATCGTCTCATCAGGCGGCACGTAGGCGCCGATGGAGATCGAGCCCATGAACAGCAGCTCCAGGCTGGCGCCGATCGCGAGGCCGGACTGCAGGTCCCCCAGCACCAGGCCCACGAGCGGGCACAGGACAATGGGGCGGAACGCATAGAGCGTACCGAGCTGGAAGTCGAACTTACCAAATGCGGCGATAAGTCCGATGAGGATTGCTTGGGTAAGCATATATCCCCCTTTCCTAATAGGACACTACGAAGAGCTCAGACTCTTCGAAATTGAACGCCTAGAGCACGCTGGCGCAGTCAACCTTGGGTTCATCGGCCAGGGGTCGAATCTCGACCTCAACGCCACGATCCAGCATCTCGCGCACATCGGCTTCCTCGGCCGCGGTCAGGAAGATCTGACGAGAGACCTGACGAGCATCGGGACGCTTCTCGTCCTTGGGCTTGGTGTTGCCCAGGTTGACCGACTTGATCTGCGGGCAGCCCTCAACAAGCTGCTTTGCCTCAGCAATAGTGGCGACACAGATGATCATCTTGTACTTGTCGGTCACGCCCGAGTTGATAGCTTCGATTGCATGCTCCATATCTTTGATGACGAGCTTGCAGCCGGCAGGCTTGCCCATCTTAAGCGTCGTCTTCCACACCGGGTCGTTAGCGACCTTATCGCCCACGCAGAAGATGCAGTTGGAGCCAAGGCCCTGAACCCAGGAAACTGCGACCTGGCCATGAAGCAGGCGATGGTCAACGCGAAGTAGCTGAATCATAATGTGACCCCCCAAAGGTCTTGTGCCGTCTTACGGCGTGTCAGTAGGTGCTGCGGATTAGAACTCTTCTTCCTCGTCGTCATCGACCAAAAGATCGTTGACAAACTTCACGCGCGTATCGTCCGCAGCGACGATGGCGCGAATCGTCTCCTCAACCGGCGCCGACTCGTCAGAGAACAGCAGCTGGATGAGGAGAGGAAGGTTCATGTTGGTAACGAGGTACGTGCGGGGACGCGTCTGGACGATCTTGGTGAACTCGTTGTTGACGCTGCCGCCAAAGAGGTCGGTGCAGACAACGACATCATCGTCAGCAGACATGCCTGCCAGCAGTTTTTGGGCCTCCTCGGCCACGTCCATGCGGCCATCGACGAACATCGAAAGATCGTGGACGTTGTCGCGAGCGCCCGAGAGCAGTTCGACGCTCTCCTTGATGCCGGTAGCGAAGTGCGCATGGCTGGCGATGATGTACTGTCTCATTCTGTGTTCCTCTCAATAGCCCGGCACGTTCCCGCACCCGTTTTCTTTAGTAGTCGAACTGGTGATAGTAGCGACGATACTTGAGGTTGTGCTTGGTGACCGTCTCGTAGTAGCGAGCCAGGCGGTCGGTCACAAGCACCGTCAAAATCCACGGGGAGACGATGACGCGGAACTCGTCGTCAAGGCCGGGGATCGCGAACTCGGCGGTGTCGA
>CAJMHR010000061.1 GCA_905213265.1 uncultured Collinsella sp. | reverse complement strand
TTGACCTGCATGTACTCCATAGAAATATCCTTTCGGCAAAAGATGTGGCGAAGGCCTTGACGGCTGCCTTACATCTATTTCAGCTCATCGATATCGATATGTTCGATGCTTTTGAGCGGCTGGCCAAAGATAAAGCTACCCGCCACCGCAAACTCGGCAATGTTGTCAGACGTGGTGGCAAAGCGATGCTGCGGCTCGGCTGCGTCGCCCGCCAGCTGCTCGCGGCGCGTGAGAATATCGGTCAGCTCGCGCGTGGTCTCCTCGGCGGAACTCACCACGCGCACTCCGGGACCCAGCGCATGGCGAATAGGCCCCACGAGCAGCGGGAAATGCGTGCAGCCGAGTACCACGGTATCGATGCCACGATCGTGCAGCGGCTCGACTGTGGCGCCAACCAGCGCGCGAACGGCTGGCGTATCAAAAATATCCTCGTTCTCGAGCCACTGCTCCTGCAGATGCGCGCCCGAGGCGAGCTCGTGCTCGACGACCTCGACAAAGCTCGAAGCCGCGCAGCCATACACATCGACACCAGCATCCAAATCCTGGATGGCGCGCGTGTAGGCGCCCGAGCGAATGGTGAGATTGGTGGCGAGCACGCCCACGCGACGCGTACGCGTGCTGTTGATGGCGGCGCGCGCGCCCGGGGCGATCACGCCGATCACGGGAACGTCGAGCACTTGCTGAGCCAAACGCAAGGCCGCGGCGGTCGCCGTGTTGCAGGCGATGACCATGATCTTAACGTCGTGCCTCGATAGCCAGCGGCCCGCCTGCAGCGCAAACGAGCGAACCTCGTCCTCGGTGCGGGTGCCATAAGGGCAGCGCTTAGTGTCACCGAAATAGTAGACGGACTCGTGCGGAAGTGCCGTTGCGATCGCGCGCGCGACCGTCAAGCCGCCCAGGCCCGAGTCGAACACGCCGATCGGACGCGTGTCCCCGGCCATATTATCGATATCGGACATTACCTCACCAGATTCTCTCTCGAAAAATGCGACCAATCGTGATGCGTCGCGCTACGAACGGGCTGCGACCAGCAGCTCGGCCGTTGCCACCCAACCGTCGACAATCTTGCCGCGCGTAATATAGGCATTGTCGCAGGCGTCCAAGAACTCCGGGGCACCGGCGCTCGTCAGACCATTCTCGACCAGGCAGAACATGCCAACATGGTCGGCCATGTAGAAGTCGGACTCGGAGTCGCCGAGCGCAAGCGTCTCCTCGCGCTCGATCCCCAGGTGCTCGCAGAAGCGCGCAATGGCAACGCCTTTGTTAAGACCCGCCGGATTGATGTTGAAGGCGCGACCGTCCTCGACGCGATCGAGCTCGAGCGTCGTCGGCTTGGACAGGTGAGTCAGATGGCCGTTGCAAGCCCAGATCAGACCGCAGCCGGCCTCGTCCAGGATGGCCTGAACCTCATCATCGGGCACATCGCCGCGCATGCCGACGGTGACCTCACGGTATTTGTAGCCGGTCGACATGTCGTTGTGATACTCGATCTTGTGCGGCCAGCGGGCGATGATCTTCTCGCACACGCCGGTCTGCTCGATCACCTGGTGCGGCGTGAGGCCACAGGCGGGGTCGTAAGGCATGTCGCCGGTCAGATACTCCCAATCGTTGGCTTTGAGGTCGTACATGACCAGGCCGCCCATCTCACCAATGTAGGAGTTGAGGCCGAGCACGCGCGCGTCCTCGTGGATCATGGTACGGTTGCGGCCCGAGGTGGGAACCACCTGAATACCAGCGCGAGCGAGCGCCACGACGGCCTCGACGAGTTTGGTCGAGGGGTTGCCGTCGTTGTCGCGCAGCACGCACGAGCCGGGTGCGAGCATCGTGGCATCTAGGTCGGTAAAGACGTACTTGACCTTGGCCAAGCGCTCGCGCATCTCGCCCGAAAGCTCAGCGACGGTCGGCAGGGTATTGTGGGACATGGTTACTCCGTTTACGTAGAAGGGTTTGGACTTGGACGGCATGTTTTGATTGAGGGAACACGCTTATGGCGACAGCGCACTCAGGGCGCCGCCGCCATCATGGATCATTAGTCAAACTGGATAACATCGATCAGGCGATTGGCCAACGAAAGGTCGCTCTCAATGGGCACGAACTCGTCGCCCACGTGCATGAGCTCCTCGTCACCCTTCGCCAGCAGCAAGACAATGGTGGGAGCATCGGGGTTGACGTACTCCTCGCGCGCCGCCTTGAACGCCGCATACACAGCGGCTTCGCGATCGAGGATGATCTTGTTCGGCGTATCGTCGGGAACATGTTCGGCAAGCTCGCGACAGACCTTCATCGGGTCCTCGTGAGCCGGGTCCTCATTGGCAAAGATCATCAGGTCGGAATACGGTGCGGCCTCGCGCGGAAGCTGCTCGCGGCGCTCCTGCGCCTTGCCGCCGGCAGCGCCAAACACTGCGATGACCGGGCTGGCGGGAAACGCGCGCTTGACCGACGAGAAAAGCGAGCGGAACGAAAGCTGGTTGTGCGCGTAGTCGACGACACAAATCACGCGGCCGTCCTTCGACTCCACGACCTCCATACGGCCCGGCACACGCAGTTTGGAGAGGCCCTTCTTGATAGCCTCGATACCGATGCCGATCTCGCGCGCGGCGGCGATAGCGACCAGCGCGTTCTCCACGTTAAAGTCGCCCGCGATACCCAGCAGGACCTTCTCCCCCGCCTCGGACTCGTCGGCACACAAGCCATGCAAGTTGAACTCGATGCTAAAGCCGACCATGCGTACGTCGCTCGCCCACAGACTTGCCTCGGGATGCTCGACGCCAACGGTCACCAAGCGCTCGGCCGTCGACGCTGCCTCTAGCACACGGTCAACCTCTTCGGTGCCTAGATTCACCACGGCGGTCTTTGCCTGGTCAAAGATCCTGAGTTTGCTCTCAAAATAATCCTCAAACGTGGGGTGTTCGATCGGCGAGATGTGGTCGCGGCCGATGTTGAGGAAGCACGCCACGTCAAACGGCAGATTCTCGACGCGTTGGTACTTGAGCGCCTGGCTCGAAACCTCCATGACCATGGACTGGCGACCGGACGTGCGGCAGTTGGCGATATGGCGCCAGACCTCGGGGGCCTCGGGCGTAGTATTGGTGCTCTCGTAGCACTCGATGCCATCGTCGGTACTCACCGAGCCGATCATGCCGCAGGACTCGCCCGCCGCTTTGATAATCGACTGGAGCATAAAAGCGGCCGTGGTCTTTCCCTTGGTACCGGTGATACCCACGATCTTGACGTCGTGGTCGGGACGGTCGTAGACCTCCGGCGGCAACAGGGCCATGGCCGTGCGAACGCTATCAACAACCAGCATCGCAGCACCGCTCTCCTGCGCCAGCGGCTCCAGAGACTCGACCAGTGACTCCTCGCACACAAATGCGACGGCGCCCGCATCGAGCGCCATGCTCAAAAACGCGGGCTTAAAGGCAGCACCTTTGCAAAAGAACACGTCACCTGCCGAGACCGCGCGCGAATCAAACGAGCAGCCGGTCACGGCACGCTCGTCAACCTGCTCTGATGCGCGCAGCTCGCCGCACACGTCGAGAAGCTTGGCAAGCGTATCGACCGTGGTCACGGTCGCGGAATCCGAATGGTGCATCTTTCACCTTTCTCAGCCATTTGGCAGGGACGGTTTTTATAGTAACTGAAACGCACCCACGCAAAAACGGCTCCCGGAGGAGCCGTTACGCGCAGGCGTTCGTAAGCCGAGGCTAGGCAGCCTGAACAGAAGGCTGGCCCTCGTCGATAAAGAAGCGCTTGTACCACACTAGGAACACGAGCGGCGTATAGATCTTGCGCTGGAAATCGCCCTTGCCCGCAAAGTGCAGATCGAGCAGGTGCATGAGTTCGTCGGTATTGAAGAACTCGCTTGCCCACGGCGCGGTGAAGTACTCCTTGACATAGTCGTACCACTTTTGCTCGCGCAGCCAGTAGACAATCGGCACCGGGAAGCCCACCTTGGGACGGGTGGCCCACTCATCGGGCAGCGACTTGTTGGCAGCGTGGCGGAGTACCTGTTTGTTACCGTTCTCGTTGATGCGGTAGCGGTCGGGAATGTGCTCGGCGAACTCCATGACTTTGCGGTCCAGGAAGGGCACGCGCAGCTCCAGCGAGTGCGCCATGCACATCTTGTCGGCCTTGAGCAGAATGTCGCCCGGGAGCCACATGTTCATGTCCAGGTACTGCTTCTTGACCAGCTCGGGCTGACCCTTCACGCGCGCATAGATGGGAGCGGCAAGCTCGAAGGCGCCATCGCCGGTGTTGTACTCGGGCTTGAGCACGCCGTCGACCTCGCGCTCCGGCCATACCAGAGCCTGTCCCAGGAACGACTTCTCAGGGATCTCGGCACCCTTGACCAGGAAGTTATGTCCCTTGAAGTACGGCATATGCAGCGCCAGGTTACCGAGCGCGCGACGGATGGGCAGCGGCACCATCTTTTTGTACTTGCGGACCGGGACCGTGTCCTCGTAGTAGGCGTAGCCGCCAAAGAGCTCGTCGGCACCTTCGCCCGAAAGCACGACGGTGACGTCCTTGCGGGCCATCTCGGCCAAGAACCACAGCGGCACGGAAGACAGGTTGGACTGCGGCTCATCCATGTGATACTGGATATCCTCAAGCGCACCGAAGAACTCGTCGGCGGTAATCATCTTGCGGACGTTCTCGACGCCGAGCTTATCGGAAAGCTCCTTGGCGTAGTTGGTCTCGTTGAAGTTCTTGTAGTCAAAGCCCACCGAGAAGGTCTTGTCGGGCATGAGGCAAGCGGCAATATAGCTGGAGTCGACGCCGCCGGAGAGGAACGACGCGACCTTGACGTCGGCGATGCGATGGGCCTCGACACTCTCGTGCACGACCTCGTCCAGCTCATCGACATACTCTTCGAACGGCTTCTCGACGGCAGAGTAATCGCAATCCCAGTAGCGCTCGATGTTCATCTTGCCGGTCGGGATATCGACGGTAAAGTAGTGCGCCGGCGGCAGCTTGTAGACACCCTCGAAGAAGGTCTCCTCGGTTGCCGAATACTGCAGCGTCATGTACGGACGCAGGGCCTTTTTGTTGACCGCCTTGTGGAAGTGCGGGTAGTCCAGGAAGCTCTTGATCTCGGAACCAAAGAGCACGCCCGGAGCGCCGTCGCCCGCATCGGCCATGGGATAGTAGTAAAGCGGCTTGATGCCAAAGATGTCGCGGGCGCCAAAAAGCTTGTTCTTCTTTTTGTCCCAGATGACAAAGGCGTACATACCGCGCAAGCGATCGAGTACGGCCTCGCCCCACTCCTCGTAGCCGTGCAGGAGGCTCTCGGTGTCGGCGCCGCAGTGGAACTTGTAGCCCTTGGCCTCGAGCTCGGAACGGAGTTCTTGGAAGTTGTAGATCTCGCCGTTGAAGACAATGACGACGCTACCGTCCTCGTTGGCCATGGGTTGGGCGCCAGCCTCGGTCAGGTCGAGGATCGACAGGCGGCGGAAGCCGAGCGCAACGCGGCCGTCGATAAACTGACCGCCCATGTCGGGACCGCGATGGACGATGCGGTCCATCATCTTGGTGAGCACCTCGGATTGGTTATCCGTCCCACCGACAAAACCGACAAAACCGCACATATACTATCCCCTCTGCTGTTGCTGGGCATCAAATCGAATCAGTAGCTTTTGAGTATACCCGAGGGCGTAAAGAGGGGCGGAATGTTCAGGCAATCTCAACTGAATCAGCTCCGCTGTGACACGCGCCGGTTACCTTTAATGGATATGAGGTGAATGGGGCGATTGTTTTGCTATACTCTCTCCGCACGGGCGATTGGCGCAACGGTTAGCGCAGGTGCTTTACACGCACAAGGCTGGGGGTTCGAATCCCTCATCGCCCACCACTGATTTGATAGGCTCCCAGCAATGGGGGCCTTTCTTTTTTGGGCCCATCGCAGAGGGATTCGAACCCGACAGGGTGCGGAGCTGAGGAAACGCGAAGCGTTTTCCAGCGCAGCACGCGAGGAGCGGAGCGACGAAGCGGGACGCGGGCGGCGCCAGCCGCACGCGGACATCCCTCATCGCCCACCACTGAATTGTTAGGCCTCCAGCGATGGAGGCCTTTCCTTTTTCAGGCCCAGCGCATGGGATTCGAACCCGCCAGCACGTCTGTCACAAAGGCCGTGGTCAAAAAATGGCAAAAATGAGTACTGCTACTTTGTTTGCAACATATAAATAGACAGTATTTGCTTAAGTTACGCAACATATGTCCATTATAAGGACTAACAGTTGGCTCAAAATCGTGCTTTCATCGCCATTTCGACTTGCTATCTGGCCTTATTAGTCCAAAATTGCTGCTACCAAATCGGTAACAGTACTCATATTTGATGTTTTTTGACCAGCAGGTCTCCCTGCCTTAGCAAATCTAAGGCAAAACGGGCTCCGGATCGCCAAATCATGCCGCATATGACACACCCAGCAGTCCGGAACCCGGTCCAAATTGAGTTATTGCGCCGCGTTAGCCCAAGACATCCGACAGGATCTCGATCAGGCTGTCCACGTCGGCTTCTTCGCAGACAAGTGGCGGTAGGAAACGCAGCGTATGCGCACCTGTAGCGTTGATCACGGCACCGGCGGCCAGCGCGCGGGCAACAACATCATGCGCGTCGCCCACGGCATCATCCAAATCACAGCCGAGCATCAAGCCGCGGCCACGCACCTCGGTCACGAGCGGCAGCTTGGCGAGCTTTGCCTCCATATAGGCGCCTACCTTGGCAGCATGGTCGGCATAATCGCCGCGCACGAGCGCGGAGAGCGTCGCGGCGCACGCCGCGACGGCCAAGCAGCTACCGCCAAAGGTCGAGCCGTGGTCGCCCGGCTTAAACACGTCGGCAATCTCCTTCTTTGCCACGACGGCACCCATGGGCACGCCATCAGCAATGCCCTTGGCAAGGCTCATAATGTCAGGCTCCACGCCATAAGTCTGGAACGCAAACGGCTTACCCGTGCGGAAGATACCGCACTGGACCTCGTCGGCGATAAGCACGGCGCCCACTTCGTGTGCCAGGTCGCGCG
The DNA here is from genome assembly GCA_905213265.1 of uncultured Collinsella sp. GTDB lineage: Bacteria > Actinomycetota > Coriobacteriia > Coriobacteriales > Coriobacteriaceae > Collinsella. The sequence continues at coordinate 222 of CAJMHR010000061.1, read as the reverse complement.
CTGCCGCCATAAACTCCTCGGTCATAGGGTACACGCCACTCTCACCTTGGATCGGCTCGAGCATCACGGCGCAAATTTCACTGCCCAGCTGCTTAAAGATCGCACGCAGTTCATCGACATCGTTGGGCGTGCAGGCCACAAAGCCACCCGGCAGCGGGCGGAAGCTGTCCTGCAGCCAATCCTGCATGGTGGCGGCAATGGTCTCGAGCGTACGGCCGTGGA
>CAJMHR010000060.1 GCA_905213265.1 uncultured Collinsella sp. | reverse complement strand
ATGGCTGCCGAAGGCGCCGAGCAGTGCGGTTTTTGCGCCCCCGGCCTCATCATGAACGTGCTGGCGCTCGCCCGTGCCGCCAAGGAGGACCCGAGCCTTGTCGCCACGCGCGAGGAACTCTCGCGCCAGCTCGCCGGCAACCTCTGCCGCTGCAGCGGCTACGAGAGCCAGCTGCGCGCTATCGTGCGCTTCCTCAACGAGTCCGGCGTGCAGTTGGGCTTTGAGATGCCTGAGCTGCCCGTCAACGAGACGAGCTCCGACGGTGTCGCGTACAAGCAGATCACCAAGAAGCAACCCAAGAAGGACTCGAAGGCCCTGCTCGAGGGTCGTCCCGTCTACACGGGCGACCTGGTACCCGCCGGCGCGCTCATCGTCAAGCTCAAGCGCAGTCCCTATGCCCGCGCCAAGATCCGCTCCATCGATACGTCGCGTGCCCTGAAGGTGCCCGGCGTGGTGGGCGTTTACACTTACGAGGACGTGCCCAAGCGCCGCTTTACCATCGCCGGCCAGAGCTACCCACAGCCTTCGCCCTACGACCGCCTGATCCTCGAGAACCTCGTGCGCTACCAAAACGAGGAGGTGGCGATCGTCGCCGCCGAGACCGAGGAGGCCGCCGACAGGGCGCTCAAGCTCATCAAGGTCGACTACGAGGTGCTCGAGCCGCTGCTCGACTTTACCCAGGCACTCGATAACGACATCGTGGTTCACCCCGAGGGCGACGTGACCTTTATGTTTCCGCAGGGCGGCGACGTCCCGCGCAACTTGGTATGCAGCGGCACGAGCGACTTTGGCGACTTGGACGAGGCCTTTGCCCAGAGCGACATCGTATTCACCCGCACCTACACCAGCCAGGCCACGCAGACCGCGCCCATGGAGACCTTCCGCGCCTTCGCGACGACCGACGCGTTTGGGCGCATCTCGGTGACCACCTCTACGCAGGTGCCCTTCCACGTGCGCCGCATGGTTGCGCAGTCGCTCGACATTCCGCAGTCGCAGGTGCAGGTCATTAAGCCGCGCATCGGCGGTGGCTTTGGCTCCAAGCAGACGGGCTGCTGCGAGATCTTCGTTGCGTTCGTCACCCAGCAGACCGGCCGTCCGAGCTACTGCTGCTACTCCCGCGAGGAGACCATCACCGCGGGCAACTCGCGCCATCAGATGCAGATGACCGTCAAGCTGGGTGCCATGAACGACGGCACCATCACGGCCATCGATTTGCATACGCTGTCCAACGCCGGCGCGTATGGCGAGCATGCCACCACGACGATCGGCCTTTCGGGCCACAAGAGCCTGCCCATCTACAACCATGTGAAGGCGAGCCGCTTTAGCTGGGACGCCGTCTACACCAATACCAACCGCGGCGGTGCGTATCGCGGCTACGGTGCCACCCAGGGCCAGTTTGCCGTGGAGAGTGCCGTCAACGAGCTCGCCGACATGCTGCACATGGATCCCGCCGACCTGCGTCTTAAGAACATGGTTCACGAGGGCGAGATTATGCCGCAGTACTACAACGAGAAGCTCAACGCCTGCGCGCTCGACCGCTGCCTGCTGCGCGCGATGGACATGATCGGCTGGCGCGACAAGCCGCTGGCCGTGGACCTGGGCGACCGCGTGCGTGCTCTGGGCTGTGCGCTCACCATGCAGGGCTCGGGCATCTCCAACGTGGACATCGCCGGCATCGACATGCGCCTGGAAGAGGACGGCTTCATTACCATCGGCACCGGCGCCACCGATAACGGCATGGGCGTCGACACGATTCTGGCGCAGATTGCCGCCGAGGAGCTGGGCGTGGAGAGCTCGCTTATCGTGGTGCGCGGCGTGGACACCGACGTGTCGCCGTTCGACGCCGGCTCGTACGCGAGCTCGGGCACGTACGTGACGGGCCTTGCCGCCAAGAACGCCGCGACCGAGCTGCGTGAGAAGATCTGCGCCAAGGCCGCCCAGATGTGGGACGTGGACGCCGCCGATGTGGTCTTTGATGGTCAGTACGTGCGCTTGTCCGACGAACGTGCCGCGCGCGAGCAGAACCGCTACCTCACGCTGCGCGACTTTGCCAACCTGTGCGTCAAGAACATCGCGGGCGGAGACGCTCTCACCTCGCATGCCTCTGCCTGCCTGCCCGTTTCGCCTCCGCCGTTTATGGCCGGCATTGCCGAGGTCGAGGTCGATAAGGCCACCGGCAAGGTGACCGTGGTGGATTATGCGGCGGCTGTGGACTGCGGTACTGTAATCAACGAGGCACTCGCGCGCGTCCAGGCCGAGGGCGGCATTGCCCAGGGCATTGGCCACGCGCTCTACGAGATCGTCGAGCACGACGACCGCGGCCGCCTGCGCACCGGCAACTTTATGAGCTACAAGTTGCCCACGCGCCTGGATATCGGCAGTATTCGCGTGGCCTTTGAGCCGAGCTACGAGCCGACGGGCCCGTTTGGCGCCAAGTCGATCGGTGAGGTCGTCATCAACACGCCGCTCGCCGCCGTGGCCTCGGCCGTGGCACACGCCACCGGCCACCAGGTTCGCTCGCTGCCGATCACGCCCGAGAAGGCCCTGCTGGGGGAGTAACAGGTCAGCGAACAAGTCGTAATTGGCGGGGCGGGACAACTCGCCCCGCCTTTTGCACTCGTGGTGAGGTCGTGAGCCTGTAAAACGTGTGCGTGCGCTTGTCGTTCGTATCTGCTATCATTCCTAGTCTGTGCGCTCATGCGGGCGTGGCGGAATTGGTAGACGCGCCAGATTTAGGTTCTGGTGGGATTCCCGTGAAGGTTCGAGTCCTTTCGCCCGCACCAACGCATCTGCGTCGGCTTCGGCCGTCGCGACTCTTTGTTGCATAAAGGTACCAGCACCTCAGATAAGCTGGGCAGTATGAGGAGGAACGTGTTGAACATCACCGCTTCTGACGTCAAGGACGCCAAGCTCACCGCTACGGTCACCATCCCGGCCGCCGACGTCGACGCCGCGATCAAGAAGGCCTACAAGGACACCGCCAAGAAGTACCGCTTCCCGGGCTTCCGCGCCGGCAAGGCTCCCCGTCCGGTCATTGACTCCGCTCTTGGCGCCGAGGCTACCCTCGCTCAGGCCACCAACGACCTGATCGCCGCCAACGAGCCCGCCGTCCTCAACGAGCTGGACATCGTCCCCACCAAGAGCGGTGACTACAAGGAGCTCGACCTCGCCAAGGATCACGAGGACTACACCTACACCGTCGAGTTCTCCCTGCGTCCTGCTGCCGAGCTCTCCTCCTTCGACGCCGTCGAGATCGAGATGCCTCCCGCGGAGGTCACCGAGTCCGAGATCAACAACCAGGTTGAGATGCTCCTCAACTACCGTGCCACCTTCGAGGACGTCGAGGGTCGCGCCGTCGAGGCCGAGGACTACGTCACCGTCGACCTCAAGGCCGTCGAGAACGCCGACAACTTTGCCGCCGAGGGCCGCATGCTCATCGCCGGTAGCGACAGCAACCCCGCCGAGTTCAACGAGGCCCTGATCGGCGCTAACGTTGACGACGTTAAGACCGTCACCTGGACCGACGAGGTCGAGGAGGGCGAGGAGGCCGAGACCCACACCGTCGAGGTCACCGTCAAGGGCATCAAGGTCCGCAACACCCCCGAGCTCACCGACGAGCTCGTCAAGTCCGACTTCGGCTTTGACAGCATCGACGCCATGCGCGACGCCATCAAGATTGAGATCGAGCAGGACAAGGCTTCCCGCCTCCCGGCCGAGAAGGAGAACCGTTGCGTCTCCGCTCTCGCCGAGCGCCTGCAGCTCGACGAGATGGACGCCGACTACGAGCAGTCCGTCTTTGAGGAGCTTGGCCAGAACTTCCTGTCCAACCTCGCTGCCCGCGGCATGACCCTGGACACCTGGCTGCCGGCTTCCGGCCTGACCATGGAGCAGTTCATCGGCGACCTGCACAAGCAGGCCAACGACGTTGCCCGTGAGTCCCTGGCTCTCGACGCCCTCGCCCGCGAGCTCAAGATTGAGGTCACCGAGGACGACATCAACGCCGAGTTCGAGAAGGCCGGCGTCAAGGACGTCGAGGCTTCCAAGGCCGAGTTCATCGCCGATGGCCGCATGCCTGCCGTCCGCGAGTCCATCCGTCGCTCCAAGGCCGTCGACCACTTGGTCGAGAACGCCAAGGTGACCGAGGTCGACGAGACCGCCAAGGACGCCGAGTAATTCTCGCCACCTTGCCCGCGAGCGCATGCACGCGCCCGTGATGGGGTAAAGTTATAAGCCGGTTATCCGGTTGCTTCGTACGGTGCCAGCCAATGCATAGCATGCGGGCACCGTACGTTTATCTAGAACCAATTTGGTCCGCAAGAGAGAAATGGAGATGCGTATGATCGCTAAGTTCGATTCCGCCCTCGTGCCATACGTTATCGAGCAGACGCCGCGCGGCGAGCGCAGCTACGATATCTATTCGCGCCTGCTCAACGACCGCATCATCTTCTTGGGCGAGGAGATCAACTCCGTCAGCGCCAATCTGGTCGTTGCCCAGCTGCTGCATCTTGAGAGCCAGGATGCCGAGAAGGATATCTCGCTCTACATCAATTCGCCCGGTGGCGAGGTTTACTCCGGCCTGGCGATTCTTGACACCATGAACTTCATTAAGCCGCAGGTCTCCACCATCTGCGTCGGTATGGCTGCGTCCATGGCCGCCGTGCTGCTTTCGGCCGGCGCTAAGGGCAAGCGCTTCTGCCTGCCGCACTCTAAGGTCATGATTCACCAGCCCAGCGGCGGTGCCCAGGGTCAGCAAACCGAGATTGAGATCGTTGCCGAGGAAATCAAGAAGACTCGCCGCGAGCTCAACCAGATCCTGTCCGACGCCTCGGGCCAGCCCATCGAGAAGGTCCAGGCCGACACCGAGCGCGACAACTACCTGACCGCTGCTGAGGCCCTTGACTACGGCCTGATCGACCGTATCGTCACCTCGCGCGACCTCGCCGCGAAGGACGCCTAGGATGGCCGGTAACATGCAGGACAACTTTGACGAGAACGGCAACCCCATCCGCTGCTCCTTCTGCGGAAAAGAGCAGGGCCAGGTCCGTCGCCTCGTAAAGGGCCCGACCAACATCTTTATCTGTGACGAGTGCGTCGCCGCCTGCTCCGAGATTCTTGAGGAGTCGCTGGCTTCGGACTTTATGGACGCTGCCCGCAACGGCAAGCTGCCGGGCTTCCTCAATGACCACGGCCAGGCTGCATCCCAGCCCGCTGTGGATCCCGAGACCGAGGGCTTTGAGCTCGAGGATGATCGTCAGGTCATCACGCACGTGCCGACGCCGCACGAGATCTATGACGAGCTTTCGGCCTATGTTATGGGTCAGGAGGACGCCAAGCGTGCCATGTCGGTGGCCGTGTACAACCACTATCGCCGCGTGATTGAGGGCGGCGCTGCGGTGTCTGCCTTTGATGACGACATGGGCTCGCAGTTCGATGACGATATGGACGAGGTAGAGCTCGCCAAGTCCAACATTTTGCTGCTCGGTCCCACCGGTACCGGTAAGACCCTGCTCGCCCAGACGCTCGCGCGCATCCTCGAGGTGCCGTTTGCGATCGCCGACGCCACCGCGCTTACCGAGGCCGGTTATGTGGGCGAGGACGTGGAGAACATCCTGCTCAAGCTCATCAACGCCGCCGATGGCGATATTGAGCGCGCTCAGGTGGGCATTATCTACGTGGACGAGATCGACAAGATCGCCCGTAAGGCCGAGAACCTCTCCATTACCCGCGATGTTTCGGGCGAGGGCGTTCAGCAGGCACTGCTTAAGATTCTTGAGGGCACGGTGGCAAGCGTTCCGCCCACCGGCGGCCGCAAGCATCCCCAGCAGGAGCTGCTGCAGATCGATACGACCAACATCCTGTTCATCTGCGGTGGTGCCTTTGTGGGTCTGGACAAGATCATTGCCGATCGCGTGGGCAACAAGGGCGTGGGCTTCAACTCTGAGATCGCCGGCCCCACCTCGGTCGACGAGAACGACCTGCTGCGTCAGGTGCTCCCGCAGGACCTCAACGCCTTTGGCATGATCCCCGAGTTTGTGGGACGTACGCCCGTCGTCACCCAGACGCAGGCGCTTGACGAGGACGACTTGGTGTCGATTCTGACCGAGCCCAAGAACGCCGTGGTGCGCCAGTACCGCAAGATGTTCCAGCTCGAGGACGTTGAGCTTGAGTTTGAGGACGCGGCCCTGCACGAGATCGCCCGCATGGCGCTCGCCCGCAAGACCGGCGCCCGCGGCCTGCGCTCCATCTGCGAGGACGTGCTGCAGCAGACGATGTTCGACCTGCCCAGCGAGGAAGGCGTCGCTAAGGTCATCGTGACCGAAGCCTCCGTAAAGGGCGAAGAGCAGCCCCAACGCATCTACGGGTAAACCAGCTAAAAACGTGCTTGCAAATAGCCTCCGACCACCCGCGGTCGGAGGCTATTTTATATATACGCAATAACCCCAACTACCTGTGTTATTCTGTGTGTTTGTTTAAGCCTCAGCGAAGTCATATCAGACTGAAGTAATCGATACCTAAGGGGAGGAATGTAGGCCCGATTTTCGTAGATTCCGCACGAGCCGAAGACCACTTAATGTGGTCTTCGAGCGATCCCAGGACCTGACCGAGCGAAAATCGGGCCTACATTCCTCCCCGACGGGCAAGGGAGAGATATATGGAAGAGATGCCCAAGAACTACGATCCGTCGACCAACGAGCCGGCGATTCTGCAGAAGTGGCTCGACGGCGGCTACTATAAGCGCCGCGAGGGCGTGGGCGACTGCACCGTCACCATTCCGCCTCCCAACGTGACCGGCAAGCTCCACATGGGCCATGCCACCGACGACTCCATCCAGGACGCCATCATCCGTATGGCCCGCATGCGCGGCAAGTCCACGCGCTGGGTGCTGGGCACCGATCACGCCGGTATCGCCACGCAGACCAAGGTCGACAAGAAGCTCAAGAGCGAGGGTATCAGCCGCCTGGAGATCGGCCGCGATAAGTTTGTCGACGCGTGCTGGGATTGGACCCACGAGTACGGCGGCATCATCGTCGAGCAGATTAAGCGGATGGGCTGCTCCGTCGATTTTGATAACGAGCGCTTTACCATGGACGAGGACTACGCCCAGGCCGTGCGCAAGGTGTTCTGCGACTGGTACCACGACGGCCTGATCTACCGCGGCAAGCGCATCGTCAACTGGTGCCCCAACTGCACTACTGCTATCTCGGACGATGAGGCCGAGTACAAGGACGAGAAGGGCCACCTGTGGCACCTGCGCTATCCGCTGACCGAGCCGGTCAACGGCCAGGACTACATCGTTGTCGCCACCACGCGCCCCGAGACCATGCTCGGCGACACGGGCGTCGCCGTCTCCCCGAAGGACCCCGAGAAGGC
>CAJMHR010000059.1 GCA_905213265.1 uncultured Collinsella sp. | reverse complement strand
GAAGAGCGTTGCTGCCTAGGCTAGCCCCTTGTCACACAAACTACCGAAGCCTCAATTATTTCACAGGATCCACGGCGACCTTGCCGTTCTCCAGCACGTGGACGCGGCCGTCGGCGAGCATCTGCACGACCTCGGGATACAGCACGTGCTCAATCGCGTGGATGTGCTCCTCGAGCCTGTCGACGTCCCAGCCCTCCTCAACAGCCAGCGCACGCTGGGCGATGATGGGGCCGTTGTCGTAAATCTCGTTGGCAAAGTGCACGGTCACGCCGGTCACCTTGACGCCGCGAGCAAACGCATCGTCAATCGCATGGGCGCCGGTAAAGCTCGGCAGCAGCGCCGGGTGCAGGTTGACCACGCGATTGGGGAACGCCGCCAGCAGCGGCGTGTGCACCATGCGCATATAACCGGCCATCACCACATACTCGCAGCCGCGCTCGAGCAGTTCATGCGCGATGATCTCGTCAGCCGCGATGGAGTCGGCATAGACATCCTTGGACAGCGTGAGTGTCTGGATGCCCGCACGCTCGGCGCGCTGCAAGCCTTTGGCCGAAGGACGGCTCGACACCACAAGCTCAATCGAGGCGTTGAGCTTGCCGGCGGCGATCAGGTCAATCAGCGCCTGCAGGTTGGTACCCGAACCGCTGATAAGCACGCCGATCTTGAGCGGCTCGGCCGTATCGGTGCCGGTCGGACGGGTGTAGGGCACATAGCCCAGGCCCTCGGCAGCAGCCATCTGCTCGTTAGCGCTCATCAGAGTACACGACCTTACCGGAACCCTCGACGCACTCGCCCACGCGGAACGGCTTCTCGCCCAGCGCGACCAGCGCCTCGGTCACGGCAGCCTCGTCCTCGGGGGCAACAATCAGGCACAGGCCGACACCCATGTTGAAGGTCTTGCATGCCTCGTTGGGCGCGAGCTCGGCCTGACGCGACACGTAGGTGATGACGGGCGGAACATCCCAGCCCATCTCGGCGCCGTTGCGGGTGACCACGGCATCGACGTCGTCGGCGAGCGCGCGGTTGAGGTTCTCGGTAATACCGCCGCCGGTGATGTGGGCAATGGCATGAACGTTGGCGCCACCGCGGAGCAGCTCCAGAATCGGCTTGACGTAGATGCGCGTGGGGGCCAGCAGGGCGTCGGCCAGCGAAGCACCGCCGAGCTCCTCGAGCGGACGGCTTAGCTCCTCGGCCTTAGCGACAGCCTCGGGCGTACCCGGCTTGATGCCGTCAACGCCGATAACCTTGCGCACGAGCGAGTAGCCGTTGGAGTGCACGCCGGTGGAGGGCAGGCCCAGGATCACATCGCCGGGGCGAACGTTCGCGGGGTCGAGCATCTTGGGACGGTCGACGACGCCCACGGTAAAGCCGGCGAGGTCGTAATCGGCGGGAGCCATGACGCCCGGGTGCTCGGCCATCTCGCCGCCCACGAGCGCGCAGCCCGCGAGCTTGCAGCCGTCGGCCACGCCCTTGATGATCTTTGCCATGTGCTCGGCCTCAATGTGACCGATGGCAACGTAATCCAGGAAGAACAGCGGCTCGGCGCCCGAAGCCAAAATGTCATTGACGCACATGGCGACCAGGTCCTGGCCCACCGTCTCGTGACGGTCCATGATCTGGGCGAGCACGAGCTTGGTGCCCACCCCGTCGGTACCGCTGATCAGGATCGGGTCTTCCATATCCTTGAGCGCAGCGGCCGAGAACAGGCCACCAAAGCCACCGATGCCGCCGATGACCTCGGGGCGGTTGGTGTCCTTGACCATCTGCTTAATGGCGTCGACGGCGCGGCCGCCCTCGGCGGTATCGACGCCGGCATCCTCATACGTCACATGCTTGCTGTCGCTCATCTGAGCCTTCCTCTCCCACTACCGTCCGCCGCCCGGGCGCCAAACGGTGCTCATAGTTGCGTTCATTTCGGCGCGCGCCATAACAACGCGCGCCGTCATATCAACAAAACAGCAGGTAAAACCTACCAAAATAAACCTGTCCCCACATGGCAGGTTTTAGGCCTCGCCGTGTTCCTCTTCCCAGCTGCGGTCGTCGTATTTCTCGACCACGGCGTCGTCGTCAAAGTGCAGCGGCTTGTCCAGGTTGCGGGGCTTAAAGCCCTCCATGAACTTGTCGCGGCCAAAACTCTCGGGAATCGCCACGGGGTAGCGGCCGGTAAAGCACGCATCGCAGTAACCGCCCTTGGGCATGACCTTAAGCAGGCCCTCGACCGAAAGGAAGGCCAGCGAATCGGCGCCGATATACTCACAAATCTCATCGACCGTCTTGTTGGCACTGATAAGCTGCGACTGCACGTCGGTATCGATGCCGTAGAAGCACGGCCAGATGACCTCGGGCGAGTTGATGCGGATATGAATCTCCTTGGCGCCGGCGTTGCGTAGCATCTTGACGAGCTGCACCATGGTGGTGCCGCGCACGATGGAGTCGTCGATGACGACCAGGCGCTTGCCCTCGATGTTGTCGCGCAGCGGGTTGAGCTTCATGCGCACGCCCATGGCGCGCAGCTCCTGCGTAGGCTCGATAAACGTACGGCCCACGTAGCGGTTCTTGATAAGACCCTCGCCAAAGGGAATACCGCTCTCGTGCGAATACCCCTCCGCGGGCGGCAGGCCGGAGTCGGGCACGCCGATGACCAGGTCGGCCTCGACGGGCTCCTCGTGTGCCAGCTGACGGCCCATGTCGTAACGGCAGGCGTAGACGCTCTTGCCGTTCATGATGGAGTCGGGGCGGGCAAAGTAGACCTGCTCAAAGATGCAGTTAGCAGGCTCTTCGGCGGCAGGCACGCCCTGCTCGGACACCAGACCCTCGGCGCTGATGCGCAAGATCTCGCCGGGACGGACGTCGCGGACGTACTCGGCGCCCACGATGTCGAGCGCACAGGTCTCGGAAGCAACGACCCAGCCGCCGGCGCGCGTGACATGGACGGCGGAGTCGACCGTCGCGGCGCCGTCTTGCGAGGGCAACTGCGAAACGGATGCGGCATCGGCCTGGTCCAGACCCTCGTCCACCAGCTTGCCCAGCACGAGCGGGCGAATGCCGTGCGGATCGCGGAATGCGTAGAGCGCCTGCTCGTTGATGAGCGTCATGGCGTAGCCGCCGCGCACGAGCTCCATGGTCTTGCGAATGCCCTCGCGCAGGTGGCCCGTACGCTGGGTAAAGTAGCCGATAAGCTTGGTCGCGACCTCGGAATCCGAATTGGAGAGGAACGGCACGCCCAGCTCGATCAGCTGGCGGCGCAGCTCGTCGGTGTTGACCAGAGTGCCGTTGTGAGCAAGCGCGATAATGACGCTGTTGATAGTAGAAAGATGCGGCTGCGAGGCTTCCCAGCTCTTGGCACCGGCGGTGCCATAGCGCACATGACCCACGGCCAGCTGACCGGAGAGCGTCGACAGGTCGGCGTTGGAAAACACGCGATCGAGCAGTCCCAGGTCTTTGCGAACCATAACCGTGCCGCCATCACCCACGGCGATTCCCGCCGATTCCTGGCCGCGATGCTGCAGCGCGCGCAGACCAAAGTACGTCAGTCGAGCCACATCGCGATCGGGTGCCCACACACCAAAAATGCCGCATTCCTCATGCAGCTGGTCGGAGTCCGGATCATACGTCGACATGGTCCTCACCTGTCCCGCGGCACGCTCGGCCGCGCGGATGGTTTCTTGAGACATGGCATCCCCTCAGAGCCTCGTTATTTGGCGTTACCTGCCCTATTATACGCACGGCAAGACAAGCACTCCCGCGCATGAACAGCGCTTTTTAAAAGCCCACCGAGCTTATAATCCGTTTTGCAGCCAAACATTTTATTGGGCAACCGCCTCGGGGCCGACGATCCCGCATACTTCCGTTGCGACGCGTCTCGCCCGCCGTTGGGGCTTGCATTGTTGCAATTGGGACGTTCGTCCTGTCTTTTGGCAGGTCGGCGGCGTATCCTTGTACCTACAGCAAAACGAGAAAGGTTATGTATGGATCGAAACGAACTCGACCCCAGCGTCCCCAGCGCCACGGAGGTCAAGAAGATCCCCCTCATCATTAAGGTGTACGCCGTCCTATGCATCCTGTCCGGCGTGGGCACGCTCCCTTCGGTCGGCGCCTTTATGTGGCAGGTCATCACCGCGCTCATCAACGGCAACGCCGCCGCCAAGCTCGGCGACAACACGCTCGTCGCGGTCGGCCTTATCGTCGCCGGCATCATGCTCTCTGCGGCAAGCGCCGTCATCCTGATCATCTTTGGCCTGGACCTTATCAAAAACCAGCGCCGCAATGCCGCCCGTCTGTCTTATATCCTTATCGCGTTTACCGTCGTCGAGCTTTTGGTTGACGTGATGCTCCAGGGCATCGGGCCCTTCTTGCTGCGCCCTGCCATCCAGCTCGGCATCCTCGTCGCACTTTCGGCCACCGTCGACCCCACGCTGCGCCAGGAGCGCGAGCTGCAGCGCCGCCTGCAGGAGATGCTCGACCGCGACGCCGCCGCCGAGGGCATGCTCGGGCGCGATGAAACCGGCGAAGGCTACATCAAGCTCAACTACTTCAACCTGTTCTGGGTATTCTTTGTCTGCTGCATACTCGGCCTGGTCCTGGAGGATATCTGGCATATGACCGTCAACGATCCGGGTGTCTACCAGGACCGCGCCGGTATGCTGTTTGGCCCCTTCAGCCCCATCTACGGATTTGGTGCCGTGCTCATGACCATGGTGCTCAACCGCTTCTATAAAAAGAACCCCATCATCATTTTCCTGGTGAGCGCCCTGCTCGGCGCCAGCTTTGAGGTGTTCGTGGGCTGGTTTATGCAGACCGCGTTTGGCGTGGTCTCGTGGAGCTACTCGCACATAACGCTGTTCGGTATGCCCGACCCGCTCGTGGTCCTCACGGGCGGACGCACCTGCACGGGCTTCGCCTGTCTGTGGGGCCTGGGCGGCCTCATCTGGATCAAGCTGCTGCTGCCGAGGCTGCTCAAGCTCATCAACATGATTCCGTGGAAGAGCCGCTACTCGGCTACCGTCATCTTCACCATCATTATGCTGGTCGATGGCGTTATGACGCTGCAGTCGCTCGATTATTGGTATCAGCGCGTCAACGGCACGGAACCGGATATTCCCGTTGCGCAGTTCTACGGCAAGTATTTCGATAATGACTTTATGGAGAATCGCTTCCAGAGCATGACCATGAGCCCCAAGGATGCGACGCGCGTGTAGCGCCAACCGCGCCCAAAACGCAAAATGCCCGCCGGTATCACACGTACCGGCGGGCATTTTTATAAACGAGCCTTCTATCGACGCAAGCCTCTACGCCTCGCGCTCGACCTCACTCACGCATTCATTCTTGATGGTGCCAACGAGCGCCTGCAGCGCATCGACCACGTGCGGGCGAATGTCCCCGCCGATGAGCACGAGCATGATGTCGTCACCTACGGCAAGCTCGCCGCTTGCCAGCCACACGCGCACATAGCCGACACCCGGCATCGCGCGCGTCGCCTCGATGGCGGCCTGCACCTTGCTGGCGTCGTAGCCAAACACCATGCCGCCCACCTTGTGGCCCGGCGCCACGCCATCGGTCTCGACACCGCGCGCCTCGGCCTTGGGCTTCGCACGCACCACACCGTTATGTGTCAAATACATACCGCACGCAGGTGCCGACGAATCGGCCTTGGCCTCGCGCAGCCAAGCATCAACCGAAGGCATCGTTTTGCCATTCTCGAGCATCATTTCTCCTTTCACCGTCATTGAGTAGCCAATTTGGGACGTGGCTTTTTAGCTATTCTCGAACAACTTATTCCTCGACCGGCGTGAGCACCATGACGGCACGCGTGTTGCTCAGCGATAACGAACGACAGGTCACAAGCGTTACGACCTTGGTTGCCGAAGCAGCACGATCAGTGGCATCGCTCGCCACGGCAGAGGCACCGTCGAGCATCTCGGACAGGTAGTTCTTGAGCCCGTCGTCGCCCTCAAAATTGGGCGTGCGCGCCTTGGAGTACGTATCCTCAACGACCTTGGTCGCCAGCGGACGCAGCTTATACGTAGCATCCCGTGTGATGTAGTACACATATTCAATGCTATCGAACGTTGCCTGGTCAGTCGTATCCGAAATCACGTTGAACATCGACCCATCGTTCATATGGTGGCCGTAGATCGTGGTCTGCTGGTCAATCATTCCCGGCGCGGTGTCATCGCTATCCAGGAAAATGGCCCCAGATGCATTGGCCGTACCGTCGAACAGCGTGTTGAGGTATTTGGAGTTGTTGTTGGTCTGCACCACGGGATAGTTGATGTTGGTTCCCGGCACATAAATCCAACCCACAATCTCGGGGTTTGTCTGAGCAAGCGCATCGAAGTCGATAGTCGGCACGCCGCTGGCGTCCTTATCGCTTACATATTGCTTCTCGATTTTCTGATACGACTCGCTCGCCTGCTTGTAGCCAATCTGGGCGTTGATAAAGATGGCTGCAGCGGCAACGATTAGGCCGATGCCCACGATAATAAGCAGAATAGGAATGATGGAGCGGCGCTTTTTACGTGGCGGCTCGGTGTAGTCCGACGGCGTGGCATGCGATGAAGACCGGGGCGGCTTCTTAGCGGTGCTATAAGATGAAGGTCGATATGCGGCCGGCGCGTCCTGTCGACGATGCGTCGCCGGTGTCACGGGGCGCGGCGCGCGCGGCTGCTGAGGAGAGGATGCCCGACCCTGCTGCGCCGCATGGGCAGCACCCGGCTTCGATGGATCGGGAATCTGAGAAGCCTTGAATCGTTTTCCCTGATAGTCGGACATGGCTCTCCTTATACTGCGATGAAACGGCGGAACGCCTAGGCGTCGGCCATCTCCTGCTTCATCTTCTCGATAACCTTGCGGTACTCGGGGTCGCAAGCGCCTAGAATCTGCGTGGCGTAGATGGCGGCGTTCTTGGCGCCGTTGATGGCAACGCAGGCCACGGGCACGCCCGAAGGCATCTGCACCATCGACAGCAGCGAATCCATGCCGCCCAGGTCACTCGTCTTCATAGGCACGCCGATGACCGGCAGCGGCGTAAAGGCAGCCACGACACCACCCAGGTGAGCGGCCTTGCCGGCGGCGGCGATAATCACTTTGATACCGCGATCGGCGGCAGTCGAAGCCCACTCGTGGACCTTCGCCGGCGTGCGGTGTGCGCTCGCAATGACAAGCTCATAGGGCACGCCTAGCGCCTCGAGCTCGGCGGTGCAGCCTTCCATAACGCCCAGGTCGGACTTGGAACCCATGATGATCCCGACAACCGGCTTTTGATCTGCCATAAACAAAGACCTCCTGTTGAGAGCGGTGACGCGGCGGATCCGCGACCCTTAACTACTGAGAGTAGTATAGCTGCTCCCGTCCCTGCGGTCTTTGTGGCGCTTCGCGGGCGGGCCAGGCTTTATCTTCACTCCGGTTGCTTCGCAAAGTCGTTCAGATAAAGCC
>CAJMHR010000058.1 GCA_905213265.1 uncultured Collinsella sp. | reverse complement strand
CATGCGAACCTCCAGTCCGGACCGCCCCGCGGTCCAACTTTCTGTCCGCACCCCCTATTCAGTCCCTATTTCACCGCAACTTAAAAAGGGGCGCTGACTGAGATAGTCAGCGCCCCTTTTGTTAGGTGGGTTAGCCTCCGAGGTAGGCTTTGCGGACGTTGTCGTCGTGCAGGAGCTCTTGGCCGGTGCCGGTCATGGTGATCTTGCCGGTCTCGAGCACGTAACCGCGTGTGGCGATGGAAAGCGCCATCTGCGCGTTTTGCTCGACCAGAAGCACCGTGGTGCCAGCCTTGTGCAGGTCCTCGACAATCTGGAAGATCTGTTCGATCAGAATCGGTGCCAGACCCATGGAAGGTTCGTCGAGCATAAGCAGTTTGGGGTTACTCATAAGGGCGCGCCCCATAACGAGCATCTGCTGCTCGCCGCCCGAAAGGGTGCCGGCGACCTGGCGACGACGTTCCTTTAGGCGCGGGAACTGCTCGTAGACGCGCTCCAGGCCCGGAGCCACCGTGGACTTGGGCTGTGTATAGGCACCCATCTCCAGGTTCTCCTCGACCGTCATCTGCAAAAAGGCGCGACGACCCTCGGGAACCTGAGCCAGGCCCTTACCAACCAGCTTATCAGCGGGCGTATGGGTAATGTCCTCGCCCATAAACTTGATGGAGCCGGTCTTGGAGCGCAGCAGGCCCGAGACGGTCTTGAGCGTTGTGGACTTGCCGGCACCGTTGGCACCAATCAAGGCCACGATCTCACCCTCGTTAACGTTAAAGGAGATGTCCTTGATGGCGTGGATAGCGCCGTACCAGACGTTGATGTTGTAGACGGAAAGCATCGGCTCTGCCATTTAGTTCTCCCCCTTATCCTGCTTACCCAGATACGCCTCGATAACGGCGTCGTTGTTCTGGATTTCCTCTGCCGTGCCCTTGGCGATGACCTTACCAAAGTTAAGCACGCAGATGCCCTCGCAGATGTTCATGACGAGCGACATATCATGCTCGATAAGCATGATGGCGATGCCGAAGGTGTCGCGGATCTTGACGATGTTCGCCATGAGCTCGGCGGTCTCGGACGGGTTCATGCCTGCGGCAGGCTCGTCGAGCAGCAGCAGTTTGGGGTTGGTGGCAAGCGCGCGGACGATCTCCAGACGACGCTGAGCGCCGTAAGGCAGCGATCCGGCCTGCTCGTTTGCCAGATGCTCCATATCAAAGATGGACAGCAGCTCCATGGCGCGTTCGTGAGCAGCCTTCTCGTGCTTCCAGTACGTCGGCAGGCGCAGCACGCCCTCAAAACCGGAGTAGCGCTCCTGATTGTGCAGACCGACCTTGACGTTGTCCTCCACCGTCATGGTGTTGAACAGGCGAATGTTCTGGAATGTACGGGCAATACCCATGCGGTTGACCTGATAGACCGACTTGCCCGAGGTGTCCTCACCGTCGAGTAGGATGGTGCCGTGCGTGGGCTGATACACCTTGGTGAGCAGGTTGAAGACCGTGGTCTTACCGGCACCGTTGGGGCCGATCAGACCGGCGATCTCGGTCTTGCCGATAGTCAGGCTAAAGTCGTCGACTGCCTTAAGGCCACCGAACTCAATGCCCAGGTGGATGCACTCGAGTGCCGGGCGCTGACCCAGGTCGCGGTCGGGAACGATGGCGCCAGAAGGATACGGGACCATCTTGCCCTTGTTGAACTCAAACTTACTGGGCATCGGCTGCCACCTCCTTCTTGGAAGCAAAGCGGTCCTTAATGCGTGCGAAGAACGCCTTGAGCTGTGGGTTGTTGGTAAAGACCATGACCAGAATCAACACGATGGCGTAGATGAGCATGCGGTAGTCCGAGAACTGACGGAGCAGCTCGGGGAGCACCGTGAGCAGCGCCGCGGCGATAACGGAGCCGCGCATGTTGCCCAGGCCGCCCAGGACCACGAACACCAGAATGAGGATGGACGTATTGAAGTCGAACTTAGTGGCGGAAAGCTGCGAGAAGTTACCGCCGAACAGGGCTCCGGCAGCACCGGCGAGGGCAGCGGAAACCACGAAGGCGATCATGCGGTACTGGGTAACGGAGATGCCCACGGACTCGGCAGCGATCTTGTTGTCGCGCACGGCAATAATGGCACGACCGGTACGGCTGCGAACCAGGTTGAGCACAATCACGAGCGCGACCATAACCAGAATTGCGCCGGCAAGGAAGGTCGAATAGGTCGACACGCCCGATGCGCCCTGCGCGCCCTTGATGATGGCGGTGCCGTCCTCGAGCAGGTGCAGGTCGTCGATCGTGGAGTTACCCGTGATGTTAAAGATCACATGCAGGCCGCGGGAATCGACGCCCACAATGAGGCAGGTGACGACCTCTTTGATGATCTCGCCAAAAGCCAGGGTCACAATGGCCAGATAGTCGCCGCTCAGGCGCAGGACCGGGATACCGATCAAGAAGCCCAGAATGGCAGCGGCGATAGCGCCGACCACAATGCTGATGATCAGACGCATCGGATCGGACGGAACGGTGCTCTCCAGCGCGACGGCAGTGACGATGCCCGTATAGGCACCGACGCTCATAAAGCCCGCGTGGCCCAGCGACAAGTCGCCCGCGATGCCGACGACGAGGTTAAGGGAGATTGCCATGACGATATAGGCCGTGATGGGAACCAACTGACCGGCGATCATGCGCGGGATCATGTGGTTAGACTGCATAAAGAAGACGATGGCGAACGCCACAACGCACATGGCGTACGTGACAAAGTCGTGACGCGTCTGCTTGTCTTTAAGAAACTTCATAACGCTCACCTATACCTTCTCGGGAACGTACTTGCCCAAGAGGCCGGCAGGCTTGACGAGCAGGACGATGATCAAAACACCAAAGACGATGGAGTTGGCAAGGCTCGTGGAAATGTAAGCCTGCGCCATCGCCTCGATGATGCCGATGAGAATACCGCCGACAAAGGCACCGGGGATGGAGCCGATGCCGCCGAAAACGGCAGCGTCGAAGGCCTTGATGCCAGGCATGGCGCCCGTGGTGGGCTGCAACACCGGCGAGTAGGAGCACAGGAGCACGCCGGCGATGGCGGCAAGGGCGGAGCCGATGGCGAACGTCATCGAGATGGTGCGGTTGACGTTGATGCCCATGAGCTGAGCGGCGGCCTTGTCCTCGGACACAGCGCGCATGGCCTTGCCCATCTTGGTCTTACCTGTAAAGAACATCAGGCCGGCCATGATAACCAGGCAGGCGACGATGGTGACGAGCGAGACGGCGCTTACGTTAAACTTGGCCAAGAACTCCGGCACCGGGAAGGTGACGAGCGAAGTGAAGTTCTTGGGCGTGGCGCCCCACAGAAGCTGCGCGGCGTTCTGCAGGAAGTAAGACACGCCGATGGCCGTGATCAGAACGGCCAGCGGGCCTGCTTGGCGCAGCGGCTTATAGGCCAGACCCTCAATGAGAACACCGAGAACCGTGCAGACCACACAAGAGAGAACTACAGATGCCCAGCCCGGGAGGCCGAGATACGACGTGGCGCAGAACGAGACATAGGCACCGACCATGATGACATCGCCGTGAGCGAAGTTGAGCATCTTGGCGATACCGTAGACCATGGTGTAGCCCAACGCGATGATGGCGTAGACGCTGCCCATGGACAGGCCGTTGACCAGGTATTGGATAAAGACCGTCATGTTCCACATCCCCCTTTCGAATAGGTTTCCAGTTAATGTATGAAACAGGGACGTTACACTGTCCCTAGATACCAAGCAAGCAGGGAAGGCCAAAACCTCCCCTGCTTGGGATCAAAACCGCTCTATGTAAGGCGGCCAATTAGGCCTGCACGTACTTGCCGTCGGTGATGACGTACGCCGTGGGCTCCTTCTGGACCTGGCCCTTATCGTTCCAGGTGAGCTTGCCGGTCAGACCGTCAACGGTAATCTTGAGCATAGCCTTGGACAGCTTCTCGGCGACCTCGGTCGGATCGGCGTCGACACCAAGACCGGCCTCCTTGACGGCCTCGGCCACCGCGTGCACGCCGTCGTAGGCGTCGGCGGCAAACTGGTCGGGGGTATCGCCGTACTTATCCTTGTAAGCGTTAACGAAGTCGGCGTTCTTCTCGTCGTCGGCGGAGAACGGGGTCATGAGCAGCAGACCCTCAGCAAGAGAGGTATCGAAGCCCTCAACGCCCAGGATGCCGTCCATGCCGTCGCAGCCCATCATCTTGACGTCGTAGCCCATGTCCTTGGCGTTCTTGAGCAGGACGGACGCCGGCGTGTAGTAGATCGGCGCAAAGATCATGGTGGCGCCGGCCTGCTTGGCCTTGGTCAGCTGGTTGGTAAAGCTCGTGGCGGAGTCGTCCTTAAAGGTCTCCTCGTCAACAATCTCGAGCTTGGACTCAGCGGCCTGGGCCTTAAAGGAATCTGCGATGCCCGAAGAATAGGCGTCGCCGGAGTTATAGAACAGCACGAACTTCTCGTCCGCATACTTCTGCGCCAGGAACTTGGCAGCGTTGACACCCTGGTTGGGGTCGGTGAAGCAAACCTGGAAGACGCAATCCTTGCCGTCGGTGACGTCCTCGGAGGACGCGGACGGGGTGATCATGAACGTCTTGGGGTCGTTACCGCACTCGGCGGCAACGGCAACCGACGCACCCGTGGTGGTCGGGCCGACGAGGGCCCGCATGCCCCAGTCGAGCAGGGTGTTGAAGGCGTTGACGGCCTTCTCGCCGTCGGCCTGGTCATCCTCGGCCTTGCTGGCAAGCGGCAGCTCCTTGGTCGAGAAATCCTTGCAGCCAAGCTCGACACCCTGGGTAACGGACTTGCCGTAGGACGCGTTGGCGCCGGTCAGCGGGCCGATGGTACCGATCTTAAACGAAGCGTCGCTTGAAGCGGAACCGCTGTCGCCGCCGTTGGAGGAGCAGCCAGCTAGAATGGACATCGCCCCCAGACCTGCTGCGCTCGCGATAACGCTCCTGCGATTCATAACAGGGTTCAATGACTTACCGGTGAGGCTCGACATGCGGCTCTCCTCTCAAATCTCGTCGGGTTTCGGTTACCCGACAGGCCATCCTTCGCCGTGTTCGGCGTTCGCAAAATAGTAGACGCTTTAGTTGAGAAAAGTGGCGATTATTTCAACTTTTCTTTTGTTTTGTCCATTTATCCATATTTGTGCGTATTCCTATCGGTTTATGCAGTTTAGCCACTTTATTGTGTGAAAGTAATGTTTCTGTTCTGTTACAAGCGCCCTTGCCCTGAATAAAACGACCCCACCGGTCTCGTTATATGCACTTAGGCGGAGATGTACTTGCCGTCCTGAATCACATAGGCAGTAGCGGGTTTTTCGACCTGGCCCTCGTCGTTCCACGTGAGCTCGCCCGTCAGGCCCTCAATCTTGATCTTGCGCATGGCCTTGGTGAGCTGGTTGGTAAAGCTCGTGGAAGAGTCGTCCTTAAAGGTCTCGGTATCGACGATGTCGAGCTTGGACGCCTTGGCCTGCTCGGCAAAGGCGTCGGCAACGCCCGAGCCATACGTATCACCGGAGTTGTAGAACAAGGCGATCTTGGCGTCTGCATACTTCTCGGCCAAGAACTTCGCGGCGCTGCCCCCCCATGGAGGGATCGGTAAAGCAAACCTTATGGCGCAAACGTTGACAGTTTGTTACGGAGTTCCGTTTGTAGCGAGCGTGTTTCCAATGTTTCCGCAGCGTTTCGGGGGTGGCGTTTTGTGCTGCTCCCGCTGCCAGGCAAGCACGCGCCCGCACTTCACGCTAGAATGCACTCAACCTTTAAGCGGTTAATCCATCCATAAGATGCACGAAGGAGCTATCTATGAGCGAACCCCTGCGCACCGTGAACGTCGGCCTCATCGGTCTGGGAACCGTCGGCGGCGGCGTGGCCCGTCTGATCAAGAGCCACCACGATGAGTACCTGGCAGCCTACGGCATCGACCTTAAGCTGACCCGCGCCTGCGCGCTTGCCTGGGAGCAGGCCGAGGCAGCCGGTATTGAGCGTGAGGCCTTTACGAGCGACTGGCACGATGTCGTCACCGACCCCGCCGTCGACATCGTCGTCGAGCTCATCGGCGGCGAGCACCCCGCAACCGAGATCTTCACCACTGCCTTCGAGAACGGCAAGCATGTCGTCTCTGCCAACAAGGCCCTGCTGGGCCGTCATGTCGAGACGCTCGCCGAGAAGGCGCGCGCGTGCGGCGTGCAGATTAAGTGCGAGGCCAGCTGCGGCGGTGGCATCCCCATCGTGAGCACGCTCGAGCACGACCTGGTGGGCAACAAGATCCTGACCATCGCTGGCATTCTCAACGGCACCACCAACTACATCCTGTCGCGCATGGACGCCGAGGGCGCCGATTACGCTGACGTGCTCGCCGACGCCCAGGCAAAGGGCTATGCCGAGGCCGACCCGTCCGCCGACGTCGACGGCTTCGACGCCGCCAGCAAGACGGCAATCCTCGCTTCCATCGGCTTTGGCACCCGCGTGACCACCGACGATGTCTACCAGCAGGGTATCCGTACCATCGGCGCCGAGGACATTGCCCAGGCCCGCGAGCTCGGCTACACCATCAAGCTGCTGGGGATCGCACGCAACACCGACGCCGGCGTCGACGTCCGCGTGCATCCCACGCTCATCCCGGCAGACCATATGCTCGCCAAGGTCAACGGCGCCATGAACGCCGTCTACGTGGTGGGTGACGCCGTGGGCGAAACCATGTTCTACGGTGCCGGCGCAGGCTCCTTCCCCACCGCGAGCGCCGTCGTGGGCGATATCCTGTCGCTCTCCGAGCAGATCAGCCGCGGCGTGGCTCCGCTGCCCGAGATTGAGCCCTATGGTCACAACCTCGCCTTTAAGCCCATGGACGAGCTCCAGACTAAGTACTATGTGCGCCTGAAGGTCGCCGACCGCGTGGGTGCCCTGTCCGAGACGGTCGACATCTTTGCCAAGCACAACATCTCGATCTCGCTCATCAACCAGGTCGAGGACGGCAAGTCGGGCGCCAGCGATACTTGCTCGGTCATCTTCCTGACGCACCGCGCGCTCGAGAAGGACGTCCAGGCTGCCACCGCCGAGCTTGCCAGCGTCGACTGCGTGGCCGAGGTCGCCAACATCCTGCGCATCGAGGACGTTGAGGCTTGGACCGAAGGCGTCATGGCGAACTAGTCCGGTCTTCGACATACGACATATGTGTCTGCGGGGCTCCCGTTCAATTTTGGACGGGAGCCCTTTTGCTTGCGCACTCGAGGCGCATTGGCATGCTCCACGTTTGAACAACTTGACCGTTCACTGAGAACCGGGGAGCCCTTCACCGATGTGCAACCAGAGCCGTTTTTGACTACCGTTATGCTGTGCTGCGTATGTCCAACCCCCGAAGAATGGAGGCACCATGTTGCTCGAGGGCAAGAAAGCAATCATCACCGGAGGCACGCGCGGTATCGGCTATGCCATCGCCTGTCGCTTTATCGAGGAGGGCGCCGCCGTCACGGTCTTTGGCTCGCGTCAGGAGACTGCCGACGCCGCCGTTGAAAAGCTAGCCGCAGCCTATCCCGAGGCCAAGGTCTGGGGCCGCACCTGCGACCTCACCTCGCTCGAGGCCGTAACCGAGGCCTTTACCGAGGCAGCCGCCGACATGGGTGGCCTGGACACGGTCGTTAACAACGCCGGCATCTCCCAGCGCTCGCCGCTTCTGGAGTACACGGCCGAAGAGTTCGCCAAGGTCATGGACCTCAACGTCGTCGCCGTCTTTAACGGCCACCAAGCCGCTGCCAAGATTATGGCCGAGGCAGGCCACGGCGGCACCATCACCACCACGAGCTCGATGGTCGCCAAGTACGGTCAGCCCTCCGGCGTTGGCTATCCCACGTCCAAGTTCGCCGTCAACGGTATGGTCCAGTCGCTCTCGCGCGAGCTCGCCCCCATGGGCATTCGCGTCAACGCTGTCGCTCCCGGCGTGACCAAGACCGATATGGTCGCCAACCTTCCCGAAGAGGTCATCAAGCCCATCATCGCCACCATTCCGCTCGGCCGCATGGGCGAGCCCGAGGACGTCGCCAACGCCTTCGTTTTCCTAGCGAGCGACATATCCTCCTATGTCACGGGCGCCGTGCTCCCCGTCGACGGAGCCGCCCGTTCCTAAAGGTCGCAGACTTCGGCCTCGCCCTTCAAGAGAGCTCTACGCAAAAAGGCGCGCTGCCTGCGATCGAT
>CAJMHR010000057.1 GCA_905213265.1 uncultured Collinsella sp. | reverse complement strand
TGCATTGAGTGCATTACGTCGTTGTAACCGCACTATTGTAGCCGCGAAATCCCGCTCTAGGGCGCCTATCAGGACAAATTCATCAGTTAGGGCCTAGGGTAGCAGTCGATGGCGGCACTCCGCAGCAGTATTGTCTCGATCTGTAACATCTAGACGGTTTTTGAACCTCTACCTGTTACAGATTTAGACAAACAGGTGGACGTCCCAGAAAGATCTCGATCTGTAACATCTAGCAGCCAAAAACTTCTCCAGTTGTTACAGATTGAGATGAATGAACGAGCGGACAATCCCTATTTACCTCTTGCATAACTGTATATAGTGTATATATACTGTGCTTACCGGTTATATACACGTGTAGCCCATCAGCTAAGGAGCCGCTGTGGACATCATCCTATCCAATTCGAGCGACAAGCCCATCTACGAGCAGATAACCTCGCAGGTCAAAGCCCAGATCCTTTCGGGCACGCTCGCTGCGGGAGCCAAACTCCCCAGCATCCGTGCACTCGCGAGCGATCTTGGCGTGAGCGTCATCACCACCAAGCGCGCCTACGCCGACCTGGAGCAGCTCGGGTTTATCTGCACCGTGCAGGGCAAGGGCTGTTTTGTCGCCGAGGGCAACCAGGAGCTTTTGCGCGAAAACCAGCTCTGCCATATCGAAGACCTGCTTGCGAAAGCGGCAAGCCAAGCCGAAACCCTGGGCGTCACGCGCGACAAACTGCACGAGATGCTCGACCTGGTGGCCCCCGAAACCATGCAGTAGCCATCTGCAAGAAAGGCTATACCATGCAAAACTTGCTAGAACTCAAAGGCATCTCACACACTGTAAGCGACCGCTTTTCGCTGCGCGACGTCACGCTTGCCGTGGAGCCCGGCCAGATCGTCGGCTTTGTTGGTGCCAACGGTGCCGGCAAAACAACGACGATTCGAGCCGCGCTTGGGCTTATCAAACTCGATGCCGGCGAGGTGCACCTGTTTGGGCAGCGCTGTGGCGCCGACGCACCCGGTGAAGCGCAGCGCTGCTTGCGCACCCGTGTCGGTCTCGTGCTGGACACGTGTCCTTTCCCTTCCACACTCAAGGTGGGCCAGATCGAGTCGCTCGTAGGCCCGGCGTACCCCACGTGGGGCCGCGAAACGTTCGCCGGATTCATCGACCGATTTGGCTTGGATCCCAAGGCAAAGGTCAAGGACCTCTCCCGCGGCATGGGCATGAAACTGCAACTTGCCTGCGCGCTCAGCCACCAGGCCAAGCTGCTCGTTTTGGACGAAGCCACCGCGGGCCTCGATCCCATGGCACGCGAGGAACTGCTTGATGAGCTGCTTGCCTTTGTCGCCGACGGGCAGCACAGCGTGTTGCTCTCGAGCCACATTACGTCCGACCTCGATCGCACCGCTGATCGCGTCATCTGCATCGATAACGGCTCGATTGTGTTTGACCTGCCGCGCGAGGACATTACCGACCGCGCCGGCATCGCCCACTGCACCCAATCGCAGGCTGCCGAGCTTATGGCTTGCGTCGAAGGCGCCCGTGCCGTCCACCACGCCTATAGCGTGGACGTGCTCGTGCCCAACCGCCGCGATACGCTCGAGGCCTTTCCCGAGATTCCCTGCGATCGGGCAACCATTGACGACTATCTACGCCTCATACTGAAAGGGTCTTCGAAATGAAACGTGCCTTTATATCCGAGCTCGCCATCGTTCGCACGCTCATCCCGAGCATCGCGGGCGTCGGCCTGTTCATATTCGTCGTATTGACCCTTGCCAACGCGACAGACGGCGATTCCGGCATGAGCGCCGGCGCCTGTGCGGCCAGCGCAATGTCGCCCATCATAATCATGAACTCACTAGCTGGCTACGATAACCAAAACGGCTGGGAACGTTATCGAGCAACGTTGCCCTTCTCGCGCAAAGACATTATTTGCGCACGCTACCTGTGCATCGTTGTCTTCTCGGTCGTCATGGCATGCGCGGCTACGCTTCTGAACATCCTCGCCCTTCCGCTCTTCGACCCCATGGGCATCCCTTCGACATGCCAGACGATCTTTGAAATCGCAACCGCCTCGGCGGCATCGATGCTCATCTCCCTCATGATGGTATTCTTGACACAGCCGCTGTTCTTTCGCTTTGGGCACATGGAGGCGCTGCGCCTTTCCCTTGGCCTGTTTGCCCTGTTTGGCTGCGGCACCATGGCAATGCTGAGTTCCTCCAACCCCATCAGCAACTGGCTCATGTCGATTGCCGGGGCAAATCCCGATCCCGCCGTCCTTGGCTGTCTGTGTGCAGGAATTGCAGTACTGGCGCTCGCACTATGTGCAATCAGCTGCGCTGTCAGCACCAAGGTTTATCGAGAACGCGATCTGTAGCCACGCGAGTCTCAATCCACGAAGGACGCGATCGCCCCCCTCCCGCAAATCCGTGACAAATGGCATATCCCCGGCGTGCGTCACCGTGCTATTTGCGCAGCGGCTTGGGCAGCGGAATGCCGGCGGCGATGGCGGCGGCGATGATCATACAGACGATGCCTTTGAGCGGGAAGCACATGAGCAGCAGGCCCACGACCATGATGGGCTGGCGCATGACGGCGCCCATCGTCGATGCCGTGCAGACAGCGACGCAAAAGACCGGATCGGCGCCGGTGAGGATGGCAAGGCCATAGCCCAGGCTCACACCCGAGAAGATAACCGGGAAGAAGTGGCCGCCACGCCAACCAAGGTTGATGAGGGCGGGCGTCAGCATGGCCTTAACAAGACCGGTCACAATAAGCACGCCGGCGGGAATGGTCAGATAGGTTTCCATGAGCACGTCGGCCTGCGTCTCGCCGGCAAACATGGTGAAGGGCAGAGCCGTACCGCAGGCGGCAAGTACCAGACCGGCCAGCATGGCCTTGGCGACGGGGCGCTCCCCTATTGCATGGGCAAGCGCTTCGCTCGCGTGCTCAGAAACAAAGTACAGCCAGCCGCAGATTGTTCCGATCAGCGACAGAGGAATGAGCCAGGTAAGCTCCAGGTTGCCCACCACGGCGGCCTCGAACCTCGGCATGCCCATGCCGCCGCCCACAAGCTGGCCGAGCAGCAGGTAGGTGCCCAGACCGCCGGCAATCGCAATGCCGTAGACCACGGCCTTTTGCGCCTTGGGGAGCTTGATGGTGATCTCGCCGGACGCGGACTCATCGTCGGCGTCTTCGCCCTGGCCGTCGGTGCTACCGGCAAGCGGCGCCACAAAGCCAAAGACGGGCGCGGTAAAGAGCGCCGTCAGGGCAGCCTGGGTGCCCAGCAACGTGAGCTCCCTAAAATCGGCGCCAAAGCGACGCATGCGGTCGCCGACCCAGCTGCACAGACCGGCGATAACGCCGGTCAGGCCGGCCTCCGGTCCAATGCTTCCGCCAAACAGCAGCGGCAGCAATGCCGCGAGCGAAAGCTTGCCCAGGTTGTCGTACGGGTAGCGCCCGTCTTGCTTAACCTTAGCCATCACCTGGTTGAGGTCATCGGTCTTGGTGCCTGTCATCTTTTCGTACAGACCGATTAACAGGCCGCCCAGCAGGCAGACAAAAAACGGGTACGGCAGAAAGCCAAACGGGCCGCTGGCAAGCTCGGGCGAAGCGACGCCCAGCGCGTGTGGAATCTCGGTCCATAGATAGTCGATACCGTGCTCCATCGCAAAAAAGAACAGCCAGACCGCGGCACCTGCGAACGCACCGGTCACGGCAACGCTAACTAAAAACAGCGCGCGGTTTGTGGGTTTGGCAAGGTTATCCATCGGGTCCTCCCGCGATCAAAGTCGACATAGATACGTTTTATTGTAGAGCGAGCGTTGTCCGAACGAGCCAACCATCTGCGCCGCAAACGGCACCATTGGGAGTCATAGTGGGGCAGGCTCAAGACTTATCCGTTGATAATCGAGGCAATCTCGCGCAAATCGTCGGCAAAGTAGATGCCGAGTTGGCGCTTCGAGCTCGAAAGCCCCTTATCAATCATGTGCCCGAGCAGGGCTTTGAGGTCGTTGTAGTACCCATCCAGGTTGTACAGAATGCACGGCGCACTCAGATGCCCCAACGACACGGCGGATATGACCTCGGCAATCTCCTCGAGCGTGCCCGTGCCGCCCGGAAATGCGATGAACGCATCGCCGAGCTCGATCATCTTGGCTTTGCGCTCGGCCATGTCGCTCGTCACGATAAGGTCGTCAATACCGTCGTGTTGAAACTCTGCCTCGATAAAAAAGCTCGGCTCAACGCCCGTCACATGCCCGCCGGCATCGAGCACGCTATCGGCAAGCGCGCCCATCAGGCCCGACTTGGAGCCGCCGTATACCAGCGCGTGGCCATTGGAGCCAATCCACGTGCCGAGCTCTCGCACTGCAGGCAGAAACGCCGGGTCGTTGCCGACGCTCGCGCCCAGGTACACCGTGATGTTCATATGCAATCCCCCTCGTCGTGACGCGCGGCACCCGTTCTATCGTTGCCGGCGACGGTACTCGCGCACGCGGCGCGACAAATCGGCGAGCTCATCGCGGTCGAGTTCTTCCAAATGCTCCAGATCATCCATAAAGCGCGCCATGGTGTCCTTTTGACGCATCTTGATAAGCGTATTGCAGTAGTTCACCGCCACGCCCGTAAGCATGGCGATATAGAAGATACTGATGACGCTTAGGATAACGGTAATGCCGCGGGCAACCGGCGTTTCGGCGGGGATATCGCCAAAGCCGATCGTCGAGACCGTCTCAAAGCTAAACCAAAGTCCATCGCCAAACGTGAGGGTCGTGGGCTCGGACAGCCAGACGGCCGTCGAGCACAGCAGATAGAAGATAAGAAACAGGCCCGTGATGCGCGCAAAGCCAGCCTGTCGCAGTACGTCGGCAAGCGTCCTCAACCTGTTCATCGCGACCCCTTTCCCAGACGCCCAATCTCGTTCGCTCGGTATTGTCCCACAACCGGCAGTTAGGGACGTTCCTTTTGTGCCGGCAGAAAGGGACTGTCCCCAACTGCCGGGCGGGAGCGTTTAGCGGTACAGCTGCCGACTGGGCAGGCTGAGCTGGTATCCTTATGCGGTAATGTCTCGATTCGTTAGGATTGCATGTGAGAGCTGCCACTGTCCTTCGTTCAGTTATATATCGCACCCTGGCCGTCGCGCTTGCCGCGCTCGCCGTACTGAGCACCATCATGCCCGCCCCCGCCTATGCCGCCAATACCGATCAGCAAGTCAAGACGGTCCGCGTCGGCTGGCTCGTCAGCAACGAGGGCTTCCAGGACGGCACCCCCGGCGAGCGTCTCTCGGGATGGGGTTACGAGTACCTCCAGACCCTGTCGTACTACACGTCCGGCTGGCGGTACGAATACGTCTCCGGCACCTTCACCGAGCTTATGGACATGCTCGAGGCAGGCGAGATCGACCTCATGCCCAACATCTCCTACTCCGAGGAACGTGCCCAAAAGCTGCTCTTTTCCTCGAACCCCGAGGGCACCGAGCGCTACTACATCTACGCCAGGCCCGACCGTGACGACCTTGCAAAGGGTGACCCTCAAGCACTCCAGGGTCTCACTATCGGTTGCAACCCCGACGTCATGCAAACCTTCGTTGGCCAGCAATGGCTCGCCAGCGAAGGAATCGCCTGCACATACAAGGAGTATGACGGAGGATCCGATCTCTTTGACGCGCTCGCAAACGACGAAGTCGATGCCGTCATCATGAACGACACAATCTCGTCGCCCAATGCCTCCCCCATGTTCTACATTGGTTCGAACGACTACTACTTTGCCGTTCCCAAAAGCCGCCCCGACCTGATGGACGACATCAATGCTGCCATGACGGCAATCGCCCGCGTCAACCCACGCTATAACGACGAAGTAAAATCTCACTACTCGACCCAAAACAGCGGCTCATCATCGCTCAACGGACCCGAACGTTCCTGGCTCAAAGCAAATGACAACACCATCACGCTCGGCTACATTACGGGCAAACTCCCCTACTGCAACGAGAACGAAGACGGCGAAATGGAAGGCTCGCTCGCATCGCTTGCGACGACGCTACACGATAAATTTGGCATTACGGTCAAAACCGTCGCCTTTGATAGCTACAAGATGATGTCAAAGGCCCTGTCAAAGGAAAGCATAGACGTTGCGCTGCCGGTATACCGAGATTACTGGTTTGCCGAGCAAACAGGCGTTGTGCAGTCGGTATCGTTGGGAACCATATCCCTCACCGCCATCCACACCGGCAGCAACCTGAACAAAGACCTTCAGAACATCGCCTGTACCAAATCATCGTTTGTCAACAAAAATGCACTTGAAAGTCTGTTCCCCACAGCGACCGTAACCGAATACCAATCCGACGATGAAGCGTTCGACGCCCTCAGGAAGGGAACGGCGCACTGCATCGTCGCTCCCAGTTCACGCGTAAAAACCATCGGTGACCGTTACGATCTCGAGGACTGCGAGACGACCGAGCTCCCTGACACCTGTGAGCTCTCGTGCTGGATTTCGCGCGGAAAACCCGAGCTGTTGGGAATCATCAACAAGGGCATCATCAATGCCGGAGAATCGCTCTCCGCAAGCAATTTCTCCTCCACGTCGTACACGGCCCAGGAATCCAACACGCTTCAATTCCTTTATCGCAACCGCACCGCCATTGCAGCTACCCTCATCGGTATGTTGTCGGTCGGCATCGTCCTGCTCATCTGGGCGCTCGCGCGCGCTCGAACCGAGCGCAAAAAAGCCGATGCTGCCAACGCCGCTAAGACGGCATTCCTCACGCGCATGAGCCACGACATCCGTACGCCGCTCAACGGTATCCTGGGCCTTATCGAGATCGAGGAATTGAAGGAAGGCGATATGCAAGTCGCCCGCGAGAGCCGTGCCAAGGCGCGCGTTGCCGCCAATCACCTGCTCTCGCTGATCAACGACATCCTCGAGATGGGCAAAATCGAAGACCGCAAGCTAACACTGGAGCATGCGCCTTTTAACCTCAAAGAGCTCTGTGACGATACACTGGTGCTGTGCAAGCTCCGCGCGTCCAGTAACGGCATCACAATGCAGGACAATAGTCTGCCGTACGCCACGGGGCCATACATGATCGGCAGTCCCACCCATATCCGACAGATCATGATCAACCTGTTAGACAACAGCATTAAGTACAACAAGCACGGCGGCTCCGTCACCTTTAGCTCAAAGACCAAGCCACTCGATAACGAGCGCGCGCTCTTTTGCTTTAGCGTTTCGGATACCGGCATTGGCATGGCCCCCAAGTTTTTAAAGCATATCTATGAGCCGTTTGCCCAAGAAGGTGACGATGCGCGCAGCAAGTTCCAAGGAACCGGCATGGGCATGCCAATCGTCAAGTCGCTTATTGACCTGATGGGCGGCACGATTGAGATTTCGAGTGAGGTTGGCGTGGGGAGTACGTTCAACGTCCAGATTCCGCTCGATATCGACAAGAACCCTCAGGCAAGAGAACGTGCGGACGGCCAGGCAAACAGCTGCTCGCTTGCCGGCATGAACGTCCTTTTGGCAGAAGATAACGAGCTCAATGCCGAGATTGCCCAGGCTCTGCTCGAAAGCGAAGGCATCGTCGTAACTCGTGCCGCCAACGGCAACGAAACAGTCGACCTATACGTTGGCCGTCCCGCCGGCAGCTTCGATGCGATCCTGATGGACATTATGATGCCGGACATGGACGGCTACGAGGCAACCCGCGCGATTCGTCTGAGCGAGAAGGTCGATGCAGCCGATATCCCCATCATCGCGCTCACCGCCAATGCCTTTGCCGAGGACGCCAAGGCGGCACACGACGCCGGCATGAACGCTCATCTGTCCAAACCGCTCGACTTTAACAAGCTCAAAAACATACTCGCCCGCATCAAGAAAAACGGATCCGTTTCGCTATAGTTTGTGCTCAACCACCACGCACGACCAGAAAGGAAGCCAACGATGTTTAGGCCCTTACGTCGAAAGAAACGCGCCATCACCGACGAGGAAGCGCGCGAACTGCTCGCTACCTGCAAGCGCGGCGTCTTTGCCGTCAACGGCGACGATGGCTACCCGTACGCCATTCCCGTCAACTACTTCTTTGACACCGAGCACGACAAGATTTATTTCCATGGCGCCAAAGCTGGCCACAAGGTCGACGCACTCAAGCGCGATGACAAGGTCTGCTTTACCGTTTACGGCAACGAGTGGTACAAGGACGGTGACTGGGCTCCCTACGTTATGAGCACCGTGGTCTTTGGCCGCTGTCGCCTGGCGAATGACACTCCCGCGTTTATCGAGGATAAAGTCCGCCAGCTCGCACTTAAGTACTACCCTTCTGCCGAGGAAGTCGAAGAGGAAATCGCCAAGGACATTAAGGGCGTCCAGCTCTACGAGATTACGATTGAGCATCTTTGCGGCAAGCAGATTCAGGAAAAGTAAGCCCCTCAGCAGGTCTCATCAATAACAATATGGCCCGGTTCCAACCCACCTTGGAACCGGGCCATATGCTTATGAAGCGTCGGCGGCGATGTGCGCTAGCGCCTCGACGAGCTCTTGCGAGCTCACGGGTTTACTCAGGTGCGCGTCCATGCCCGCCTCACGCGAAAGCCTGCGGTCGTCGGCAAAGGCGTTGGCACTCACAGCGATAATCGGCGTGGTCGCGGCATCCTCGCGATCGAGTGCTCGAATCTGACGCGTGGCCTCAAGGCCATCGATGCCAGGCATCATGATGTCCATCAACACCGCGTCGTACTCGTACGGCGCGCTCGCGGCAAACATCTCGACGGCAGACTCACCATCCTTGGCATGCGTCACGACCGCACCGGCACGGCTGAGTGTAAACTGCGCGATCTCGGCATTCAAATCGTTATCCTCTACGAGCAAAACACGCAGGCCCTGGAGTGCATCGCCATTGCCCGCACCCACGCGAACTGCCTGAGGAATCTCGGAGCGCTTGCACTTCTCAAACGGCAGGCGGATGGTAAACGTCGTCCCCTGCCCCAAGACGCTCGTAAAGCTCATGGTTCCGCCCATAAGCTCGACCAACTGTTTTGCGATAGGCGCGCCCAGGCC
>CAJMHR010000056.1 GCA_905213265.1 uncultured Collinsella sp. | reverse complement strand
TGCTCGGCAATAACCAGAAGTGCTACCGCTGGCGCGCCAAGGCCGCCACGTACAGTAACTGGCCGGTCCTGCGCTACATGTTCCGCGGCAACACCGTGGGCGATGCGGCGCTGATCGTTGGCTCGCTCGACCCGTGCTATTCCTGCACCGACCGCGTGACGGTGACCGATGTCGCCGCCAAGCGCGACCACGTGCTCGACAAGGAGCAGTTCGAGAACGTCTGGCGCGACAAGTCGCCGCTCGCGGGCGAGGGCACCATGGCCGCTCCGCTCGATGAGGAGGCGCTCTAATATGCTGAAGCTTTGGAAGGTTAACGCCAAGGCCGGCGACGCGACGGTCAAGTACCCGTTTGCGCCGTTCCCCACCAACAAGGACATGCGCGGCAAGCCCGAGCACAATGCCGAGCTCTGCATCGCCTGCGGTGCCTGCGGCGTGGCGTGCCCGGCCGATGCCATTCGCATGGACACCGACCTTGCGGCCGATACCATTACCTGGTCAATCGACTACGGCCGCTGCATCTTTTGCGGCCGCTGCGAGGAAGCCTGCCCCATGGAGGCCATCAAGCTCACCGAGGAGTTTGAGCTGGCCGTCATGAGCAAGGACGACCTCACCAGCAAGAGCGTCTATGCGCTCGAGCACTGCTCGCGTTGCGGCAAGCCGTTTGCCCCGCACAAGGAGATCGACTATGCCAAGCGCCTGCTGCAAAAGGCCGGCGGCATGGAGGCCGAGCAGGCCGCCCGTACCGTCGGTATGTGCCAGGAGTGCAAGCGCGAGCTCGACGCCCTGCGCGCCGCCTCGGCCGTAAAGACCGGCAACGCGCACGGCATGGCTGCCAACGAGACGCTTGCGTCCGGCGAGCCCCAGGGCCCCGGCATGGAGTATCTGGGCGGCCACGGCGTGAACCCGGAGTATATCGACCGCGAGCTCAACCCCGATGCGCCCGAGATTCCCGCCGGTCCGGCGCCGGTCGAGGGCATCATCATGGATTTTGAAACGAAGGAGGAGTAACCATGGCCGAACCCACGCTTTTGCCCGAGCGGCTTCAGTACCGCCCGACCAAGATCGAGCTCGACGAGAGCATCGAGAAGGCCAAGGCGACCCTTCTTAAGAAGATCAAGCGCTCGGTGTACGTCTACCGTGTCGACTGCGGCGGCTGCAACGGCTGCGAGATCGAGATCTTCGGTTCCATCACGCCCGTCTTTGACGTCGAGCGCTTTGGCATCAAGGTCGTGCCCTCGCCCCGTCACGCCGATGTGCTGCTGTACACCGGCGCCGTGACGCGTGCCATGCGCATGCCGGCCCTGCGCGCGTTTGAGGCCGCACCCGATCCCAAGATCGTGGTGTCCTATGGCGCGTGCGGCTGCACCGGCGGCATCTTCTACGACAACTACTGCGTCTGGGGCGGCACGGATAAGATTCTGCCGGTCGATGTCTACATCCCCGGCTGCCCGCCCAGCCCCGCGCAGACCGTCTACGGCTTTGCCATGGCACTTGGCCTGCTGGACCAAAAGCTCCATGCCGAGACTACGGTGGAGGCTGCCGGCGAGCAGGCCGATATCCTGCACCCCGGCGTGCCGTACAAGCTGCGCGTTGCCATCGAGCGCGAGGCTCGCGCCATGAGCGGCTACCGTTACGGCCGCGACCTGGCCAACGAGTTTATGGATACGCTCGAGGACGCGCCCAAGGGTGATATCCGCGGTGCTATGGCGCTGCTCATCGACAAGCAGGACGATCCGCGCCGCGTTGAGGTCTACTCGGCGCTGCAGGATCTGGTGCTGGCCGGAGGTCACTAGATGGAGCTCACGGACCGCTCTGGTTACTTTGCGGGCCCCGGTATGCTCGGCGGCTCCTTTGGCGATGCCTCGCGCGCAAGCGACGAGGCTGCCGAGGGCGTCGCCGACCCCTGCCTGGGCCATGCGCCCGACCAGGTGGTCTTCTATGAGCTCACGCGTAAGTTTGTGGAGACCGAGGAAGACGTTCCCCAGGAGGCCTGCGACGTGCTGTACTACACGCTCGCCGTGGGCCACCACACCGGCGTGCTCGATTGCTTTGAGCCGCGCCTGTCGGTGCCGGTGGATGTCTTCTATTCGCTCGTCGACGCGCTGCCGGAGGGGGAGGCCAAGACCAAGTTCGAGGCCATCCGCTCCTTTGGCGAGTGCCAGCTTGACAAGGCGGCGGTGCCGTCGCTGCTCGAGGCCTGCGACACGCTGCTCGACGAGCGCGGTTTTCGCGGCTCGGCCAAGGCCGGCATCTCGGTGTTCGACGACGACTTTGGCCTGCATGCCCAGCAGGTCGCGTTTCTGATGAAGTTCCGCGATCTGGTTGAGCGCGTGCGCGATGTGTCGGGCGTGTATCTGACGGGGAGGTTGCAGTAATGGGTCGCGTTGTGGATGGCCGCGTGAACGGCGCCCCGTTTGAGGGTATCGTACTCACGGCGGGAAGCGTGCTGCGTGCCGACGATGCCGCCGGCCCCGTGCTCTCCAAAAAGATGGAGGACACGCCTATCGCCGGTTGGTACACCATCGACGGCGGTCAGACGCCCGAGGATGACATCATCGAGGTCAAGCGCGAGCGTCCGCCGCGTTTGGTTTTGGTCGATGCCGCCGACATGGCGCTGCCCGTCGGCGCCATCCGCTTGCTCGATAAGACCGACGTCGCGCGCAAATCGATGTTCACCACGCATTCGCTTCCTTTGTCGATTCTGATCGAAGAGATTGAGCAATCGTGTGATGATATCGTCTTCGTCGGGATTCAGCCGGGCGACACGGAGTTCTACAACCCCATGTCCCCGGAAGTCTTTGAGGCCGTCGACGCCGTGTACGACGCCGTGGCCGCCAACGACTTTTCCCACTTTGTCCGCTTGGGGCAAGAGCAATAGGAGCGCTTGTTCCTGCTGATTAGGAAAGAAGTGATTGACATGGCAGATTCCAAGGTGGAGTACCCCTCTCCCGATTGCCTGGCGCCCGCCGCGATCGAGGCCAAGACCGAGGCCGCCGGCGTGACCAAGGCTAACCTGCCGGTCGCTAAGGCCTTTCTGTTGGCAATGTTCGCCGGCGCGTTTATCGCCTTCGGCGGCCTGTTCTTTACGGTGTTCTTGAGCGACAGCACGCTGGGCTGGGGCGCTCAGCGCGTCGTGGGCGGTCTGTGCTTTTGCCTGGGCCTGGTGCTCGTGCTGGTGTGCGGCGCCGAGCTGTTTACCGGCAATTCGCTTATGGTCTGCGCACTCAAGAGCAAGAAGATCACCCTGGTTCAGATGCTTAAGGCCTGGGTCGTCGTGTGGGTCGGCAATTTTGTCGGTGCCCTGTTCATCGTCTTTTTGGTGTACATGGCCGGCATCTATAAGCTTAACGGCGAGGCGGTCGCCAACTCCATGGTGAGCGTCGCCGCCGGCAAGGTGACGATCGACTGGGTGACGATCTTCTTCCGCGGCATCCTGTGCAACATCTTTGTGTGCCTGGCCGTGTGGATCGGTACCGCCGGTAAGACCGTGGTCGATAAGGTTGTGGGCATTCTGCTGCCCATCGCCGCCTTTGTGGCCTGCGGTTTTGAGCACTGCGTCGCCAACATGTACTTTTTGCCTATGGGTGCCGTGATGCACGCGTGCGGCTATGGTGCCGACGTCGCCGGCGCCGATGCGCTCAACGCTGCGGGCATTGCGTTTAACTTGTCTGCCGCCACGCTGGGCAACATCGTGGGCGGCGCGGTTCTGATCGCGCTCGGCTACTGGTTTGTCTACGCCAAGAAGTCCGAGGCGTAATAAGCTGGAATGACGTACGGGCCTCCCGAGGGGCGTTTGCCTTTTGGGAGGCTCTTCGTGTCTTGCTGCGGTAGATGCAGCGGGCTTTGCGTCGCGGCAGCTGGTGGCAGGGCTGTGGTGCGGCGGGGCATGAACCCCTGAGCTGGAAGGAATAATCGAGATGGCATCGAGAGCTATGCATGACGGTCGCTCCGTGGTGACGACATGCGGGGGATGCTATGCCGATTGCGCCTTTGCGGCACGCGTTGAGGACGGTCGCGTGGTGGCCGAGTTGCCGGTGCCGGGACATCCGTGCGCGGCGCGTGCCCTGTGCGCCCGCGGGCGCCATCGCCTGGCAATGCCGTTTGACGAGCGCGACCGGATTTTGCACCCCATGCGACGCCGCTGGGATGGCTCGGGGTTTGATGCGATTACCTGGGACGAGGCGTTTGCTCAGATTGCCGAGCGTCTTTTGGGAATTGTTGACGAGCGCGGGCCCCGTGCGCTGGGCATGACACTTGGTGCGCCCTCGTTCGACCGCTACTGGGCCTATCGCTTTATGCATGCGCTGGGCTCGCCCAACGTGTACGGTGCCGATGGCGCCTGCGAGGTAAGCAGACTTACCGGTTGGGAGCACAGCCTGGGCTATAGCCCCGCCTCCGACCTTGCGCATACCGACTGCATCATGTACCTGGGGCGTTCCATTGTCGATTCGTCGACGATGGGGGCCGTTGACGCGCTCAACGATGCGCGCCGGCGCGGGGCGAAGATCATCGTGGTTGACCCCCGGCGCAGCGGCTCGGCCGCGCTTGCCGACCGCTGGCTGCGCGTACGTCCTGGATGCGATCTGGCGTTGCTGCTGGGTATCGCACATGTGCTGGTATCCGAGGACCTGTACGATCACGAGTTCGTGGACCGCTACGCCACAGGCTTTGACGAGCTGGCGCAGGCGGCCAGTGCTTGGACGCCCGAGTGGGCCGAGTCGATGTGCGACGTGCCGGCCGCAGAGATTGTCGCCACGGCGCGCGAGCTAGCTGCCGCCGCGCCTGCCGCTGTGGTGGATGCAGGCTTTCATGGTGGCATCGGCATCGCGTATGCCAATAGCACCCAGACCGCGCGCGCTATCTGCTTGGTCGATGTGCTGCTGGGCTGCATCGGGCATGAGGGCGGTGCCCTCAACCCGCCCACGCCGCTTGTGTTGGGCGATTTGGACCCTACGCGTTTCGCGACGCCGTCGATGCCGCGTGAGCCCAAGTTGGGGTCCGAACG
Organism: uncultured Collinsella sp.; assembly: GCA_905213265.1. Lineage (GTDB taxonomy): Bacteria > Actinomycetota > Coriobacteriia > Coriobacteriales > Coriobacteriaceae > Collinsella. The sequence goes on along the minus strand of CAJMHR010000056.1, from coordinate 4,587 downwards.
CTATCCACTGGTCGATCCGATGCGCGGCCTGTGCACGACCATCGGTCAGTCGATTCTTGCCGGCGATTTGCGTGGGCTCATCGTCTATGCCAGTAACCCCGGTGCGGGCTATGGCAATGCACAGGCTTGGTTGGGTATTTTGCAGCAGCTCGACTTGCTCGTGACGATTGACATTCGCTGGTCCGAGACGGCGCGCGCTTCCGACTTCGTGCTGCCCGACGTGACGTATCTGGAGGCCGACCGCGGTGTAGGCACGGTCGTGGGCGCTAACGATGCGCGCGTGTTCTACCGCAACGCTGTGCTGCCCGTGCAGCATGACGACACACGTCCCGGTCGGGAGATTTTTGCCGGTCTGGCGCGGGCGTGTGGCGTGGGCGAGTACTTCCAGTTTACGTCTGACGATCTGGCGGCTGCCCAGGTGGAGCCTTTTGGGATTGATCTGGACGAGCTCAAGGAGCGCGGCTGGGCCGACACGGGTGTTGCGTTGCCGTCGCGTACGGGCGAGCCGGCGATTCCCTTGGATGGCGGCAAAATTACGCTGGCAAGTGACGTATGGGGGCGTGCCGGCCTGGGCCGTGTACCCGACTGGATCGCTCCCATGGTGGAGCCTGGCCCGGGGATGTTTCGCCTCATTAGCGGCAACCGTCCCTTTGAGTCGCACACCTCGCGAAGGCTTGCAGCCCAAGGTGCCGCCGAGGCTGGGTCGGACCTGGATGCCGTGCAGATGAATGCCGATGCTGCTGCGCATATGGGCATCGCCGACGGCGAGATCGTCGAACTCGTGAGCGATATGGGCCGCGACCGCGTGCGTGTGGAGACGACGCCGTATCTGCATCCGGCGTGCATCTTTACGTCGGCTGCTCCCGGTGGGCGCGCATTGGGTGCTGAGAGTGGTGGCCGGCAGGCCCTGGGCGTCGGGCCGCTCGACCACACACCGCTGCGCTGGGACCCGTTGACGGGTGCCGCGCTTACTCAGGAAAACGCCGTTCGCGTGGAAAAGATTGTCGCGCGCGGGGATAATGACGAGTAATTGACTCAGCTGATGTATTCGACTGATCCACGTTTCTTTTGAAAGGCTGCACATGAGCGATAGCCAGAACATGTCCGATGAGGTGCGCGACCGCCTGCGCGCCATTCCTTCCGTCAACGAGCTGCTTGCCGAGTGGCCGGTGGTGAAGGCGGCGGGGGAGACCTGCGACGCGGTGGTCCATGCTGCCGTCACGGCCGAGCTCGACGAGGAGCGCGCCGCCATTCGCGCCGGTGCCGCCCCGCGTTCCAGGCGCGAGCTGGCCTCGGCCATCGAGTGGCGTGCGCATCGCTCCGCGCTGCCGAGCCTGCGTCCCGCCGTCAACGCCACGGGTGTGGTCATCCATACCAACCTGGGCCGTGCTCCGCTCGCGGAGTCGGCCGCCAAGGCCGTGGCCGAGGTCGCGCGCGGCTACAGCACGCTCGAGTACAGCGTGGACACCTGCTCGCGCGGGTCGCGCAAGGAACATGCCGCGCAGCTCATCCGCTCGCTTACCGGTGCCGAGGACGCGCTCGTGGTCAACAACAACGCCGCCGCGGTGCTGCTAGTGCTGGCGACTCATGCCGCGGGCAAAGAGGTTATCGTCAGCCGCGGCGAGCTTGTCGAGATCGGCGGCAGTTTCCGTATCCCCGATGTTATGGAGGCCTCGGGTGCCAAGCTCGTTGAGGTCGGGGCCACCAACCGCACGCATTTGAGCGACTATGAGCGCGCCATCACGCCCGAAACGGCAATGATCCTCAAGGTTCATCCTTCCAACTATCGCATCGAGGGTTTTCACGAGGAAGTGAGCTCAAGGGAGCTCGCCGCCCTGGCCCACAAGCATGGTCTGCTGTTCTACGAGGACCAGGGGTCGGGCGCGCTGTTGCCCGACGACATCTTGGTGCGCGGCGGCGAAGAAACCACGCCGGCTTCGGTCGCGGCGGGGCTCGATATCGTGTCGTGCTCGGGCGATAAGCTGCTCGGTGCCGCACAAGCGGGCATTATCATGGGCCGTCGCGATCTGGTCCAGGCCTGTGGGTCACATCCGCTTATGCGCGCCCTGCGCCCGGGCAAGATCGCGCTGGCGGCGCTCGAGGCCACACTGCGCATTTACATGGATGGGGCGGATGTGGCCCATCGCGAGGTGCCGGTGCTCAACATGCTCACGCTTCCGCAGGCTCATCTGGAGCGTCGCGCACGCAAGCTGCGCGAGTTGATGGTGGCGGGCCTCGATAAGGCTGGCTGCCCGTGTGCCGTGCAGGTGGAAATCGTCGAGGAGTCGTCGACTCCCGGCGGCGGCTCGCTGCCCACCGTCGAGCTGCCCACCATGTGCGTGGCCGTCTGCCCGGTCGACGGGCGCCTGTCTGTCGACGCGCTCAAGCGCTCGCTCGTTCAAGACTTCGATACGCCGGTCGTCACGCGAACCTCGCACGATCGCATTTTGTTTGACGTCCGTACGCTTGTGGGCGACCGCGATATCGAGACGGCGGCGTCGACGCTCGTCGCGTGCGTTGAGAAGGCGATTGCTCGATGAGTGAGTTTCAGTCGCTGGTGGAGTGTCCCGTTATCGTTGGTACGGCGGGCCACGTTGACCACGGTAAGTCGGCACTGATCGAGGCACTGACCGGCAAGAATCCCGACCGTCTGGAGGTTGAGCGTCGCCGCGGCATGACCGTTGAGCTGGGCTTTGGCGAGCTGGCGCTGCCGAGTGGCAAGATCGTTGGCCTGGTCGACGTGCCGGGCCACGCGCATTACCTGCGCGCCATGGTGCAGGGTGCCACGGGCATTGACGTTGCCGTGCTGGTGGTCTCTGCCGTTGAGGGCGTGATGCCGCAGACCCGCGAGCACGTGCATGTGCTGGAGCTGCTGGGCGTCACACACATGGTGGTGGCGCTGACTATGTGCGACCTGGCCGATGCCGAGATGACCGAGCTTGCCGAGCTTGATGTCGATGACTTTTTGTCGGGTACCGTGTTTGCGGGCGCGCCGATCGTGCCTGTGTCGTCCAAGACAGGCGAGGGGATTGACGGGCTGCTTGCGGTGCTCGACGAGCAGGTAAGTGCCTGCTGGGATGCTTGCCGCGACCGTTCCGAGCTCACCGATGCCGCGCCGCGTCTGCCCATCGACCGCTGCTTTACGATCAAGGGCGTCGGCACCGTCGTGACGGGAACGCTGCACGATGCGCCGGTTGCGGTGGGCGACGAGCTGATGGCTTTGCCGTCGCGTACAGTCTGTCGCGTGCGCGGGATTCAGGTGCATGGCGATACGCCGCGAGCACTGCCGGGACAGCGCGTGGCACTCAACTTGGTGGGCGATGATGTCGCCGCGCTCGATCGCGGTGAGATGCTCGGCGTGGCGGGCCGCTTTGGGCAGACGATGCGCTTTATGATGACGTTTACGTATTTGGGTCGCGAGGGAGCCAAGCCGCGTGTGCTCGAGTCGGGTGCGCGTGTGCACGTGATGGCGGGTACGGCCGAGGTGGTCGGTCGCATCATGTTCATGGAGGGCGAGGCCCCCATGGCGGTGGGCGAGACCCGTACCGTGCAGGTGCGCGTGGAGGAGCCGCTGCCGCTGCGAGCCGGAGACCATGCCGTGGTGCTGTCCTATTCGCCCGTGATGCTTATTGGCGGTGGGCGCGTGCTGCTTTCGCGCTGCCGTCGATCGCGTGAGCTTGTCGAAGGAGAGCGTGCACTGTATGCGGCGCTCGAGTCCGGCGATATCGCGGGCGGTGTGGGCGCATGGCTGGCGCTGCAGACGCTGCCGGTTACGGCGGTTGATGTTGCCGAGGCTTTGGATCTTGGTATCGGCGAGGTCGATGCCGCACTGCGCGGGTTGGTGGCGCAGGGCGCTGCTTGCGCGCTTGCAGGCTCGGATGGCTCGCTGTATGCAGATTCTTCCGCGCTCGACGCCGCGATGGATGCACTGGCGGCGACCCTGTCAGCCATGCACGCGGCGGCTCCCAAGGAGACGGGCTTTACGCCCGGCGCCGTTGCCCATGCTGCGTGGCCTGCCGCTGATGAAGGCGTTGCCGCGGCTCTGATTGCCGAGGGCTGCTCGCGTGGCGTGTGCGCCGCCGAGGGCGCCGAGGTATTCGATCCGCATTCGGCCGCCGCGGCGGCACGCGTGGTGCGAGAGGCTTGCGAACGTATCGTTGCCTTGCTGGACGAAGCTGGCCTCGATGCACCGACGTTGCCCGAGGTGGGCGAGCAGCTGCAGCTCGATCGCGACACCATGACGCGTGCCCTGCGCGAGCTTTCGCTCAACCGCTCGATCGTGAAGGTCGAGCGCGACGTTGCCCTGTCCGCTGCCGCCGAGGCCCATGCGCGCGAACTCGTCGCCGCCGCCATTGAGGCAGCCGGCGGCGCTGCCACCACGAGCGTGCTGCGCGAGGCCCTGGGCGTGTCGCGCAAACGCGCCATCAGCATCTTGGAGCACCTGGATGCCGTGCGCTTTACGGTGCTCGACAAGGATGCCGGCGGCCTGCGCTCCCTGCGCTAGATTGGCTGCTCGGTTTGGTAAAATACCTCCGCACTTGGGAACGGATGGGCTCCGGTGGGCTCCGCGGTCCTCAAAACCGTTGC
>CAJMHR010000055.1 GCA_905213265.1 uncultured Collinsella sp. | reverse complement strand
TCGCGAATGCGCACCTGCAGGATGGCTCTTTTTTGAGTCGATGACATCACTGGCCCCCTTAATGAGCGTGCAATATAGTCGGTCAAATGCGGCATGTGCCGATACTTGAGCATCTTATAACGATTACTTTTTTTCACTCAAGTTGATAACCATAAACACGAATACAAGCGTAGTACATCCAAAATGAGAGCGCATAAAAATCTCTGAGGCGTACGCATGTAATACACTCACCTTTATAGCTTCTAGAGAATAATTCCAACCTGCCAAAACCCCTGCAATACACCCGTATTGCAGGGCCTATGCTCAAGTTTGCCCCCTGCAACTGCGTATATTTAACCTGTATATCGTTGGAGAAACTCTACCGAGTGCATGTTTCGCCGCATGCATTCGATTCGTCGATGCCAGGCCACGGGCGGCTTGGGTCAATGTCGACAGGGTCTCTCCGGCAAGGGATTCAGGAGGGAGTGAACAACATGGGTAATAAGCGAGTCGTAGCCGATTCTTCGCGCTGCATTGGGTGTCAAACCTGCATGGCGGCGTGTATCGAGGCGCACGACATCCCCGGTAACATCGCCGCGCCGCGCCTGCGCGTGACGCGTACGTACGAGATCTCCGCACCGGTGGCTTGCCATCACTGCGAGGATGCCCCGTGCGCGAAGGCCTGTCCTACGGGCGCCTTGTTCTTTGATCCAAAGAACCATCGCATCGGCGTCAACGAGGACAACTGCATCGGCTGCAAGAGCTGCGTCATGGCATGCCCCTTTGGCGCCGTGAGCGTGGCGACCACGCAGGTTCCGGTCTTGATGGGCGACGTTCGCGTGGGTTCGCAGACCAAGAGCTTCGTGCTCAAGTGCGACCTGTGCGTGGACCGTCCCGGCGGTCCGGCGTGTGCCGAGGCGTGCCCGACCAAGGGCCTCACCCTGGTAGACGAGGAACGTTTGGCAGAACTGACTGCCGAGCGTGCCCGCGCCACCATCGAAAACGAGGCGTAGGCGGGCGGCCATACAGGCCCAATGATTGTCAAATAAGTACCGAGCATTCGGTAGCAGAGAAAGGAAGGAGGGTGTCATGGAGAAGCATAAAGTGATCTGCCCGTACTGCGGCGCCGGTTGCCAGTTTAACCTCCTGGTCCAAAACGGCCAGGTCGTGGGTACCGAACCGCTCAACGGCATCACCAACCAGAGCGAGCTGTGCCTTAAGGGCATGAGCGGCTACGACTTCATCAACGACACCAAGATCTTGACTCCTCGCGTACTGCACCCGATGATCCGCCGCACCAAGGGCGCGGATCTTGAGCGCGTAAGCTGGGACGAGGCACTGGATTTCACCGCATCTAAGATGCAGGCCATAATTGACGAATATGGTCCTAACGCTGTCATGACCACCGGCTCTTCGCGAGGCGGCGGCAATGAGGCGAACTACGTCATGCAGAAGTTTACGCGTGCGTGCATCGGCACCCACAGCGTGGACAACTGCGCCCGTACTTGACACGGCCCTACTGTCCTCGGTCTGATGGACACGGTTGGTTCAGGTTGCATGTCATGCTCCATCCCCGGTATGGAGGATGCGGGCTGCATTTTCCTCTTCGGCTATAACCCTGCCGATTCGCACCCCATCGTCGCAAGGCGTATCGTGCGAGCCAAAGAAAAGGGTTGCAAGATCATCGTCGCCGATCCGCGCCATATCGAAACCGCGCGTATCGCCGATCTCTACCTTCCGATCAAGAACGGTTGCAACGTCGCGTTCCTCAACGCCTTTGCCAACTGCTTGGTCAACGATGGCCTCTACGACAAGGAATTCGTCGCCGAGCACACGAACGGCTTTGACGAGTGGTGGGAGACCATCAAGAACTACACTCCCGAATCCGTACAGGACATCACGGGTGTCGAGCCCGCGCTGATCCACCAAGCTGCCGAGATGTACGCCACGGCGAAGCCCTCTGCCATCATTGGCTGGGGCATGGGCGTATGCCAGCAGAAGCAGAACCTGAAGACGGTGCATACCATCGCCTCCATCGCCTGCGTTGCCGGCCAGATCGGCAAACCCAATTCCGGCCTCGCGCCCGTGCGTGGCCAGAATAACGTCCAGGGCTCCTGCGATATGGGCATGCTGCCCAACCTGTACCCTGGCTACCAGAAGGTCACCGACCCGGCAGTGCGTGCCAAGTTTGCCAAGGCTTGGGGCGTGCCCGAGGAAAAGCTCCCGCTCGAGGAGGGCTACAAGCTCACCGACCTGGGCCACCTGGTCGACGAGGGCAAGGTGCACTGCTTCTACAACTACGGCGAGGACCCGGTGCAGACCGAGCCCGATTCGGCTGGTATGCGCAAGACGCTCTCCGAGCTGGATCTGTTCATTTGCCAGGACATCTTTATGACGCAGACGACCATGCTCGCCGACGTCATCCTGCCCGCCACCTCTTGGGGCGAGCACGAGGGTGTCTTTACCGCATCCGACCGTAGCTTCCAGCACTTTGACGCGGCCGTTCCGCCCAAGGGCGAGTGCCGTCACGACTGGGAGATCTTCGCGGACCTGTCCACGCGTATGGGTTACCCCATGCACTACGACAACACCGAGCAGATCTGGAACGAGTGCATTAGCCTGTGCCCCAACTTTGTGGGTGCAACCTACGAGAAGATGGCTCCCGAGGGCGGCTACGCCCAGTGGCCGGTCAAGAGCACCGATGTGAACGACCACGGTACGCCCGACATGTTCGCTGGTGGCAAGTTCACCACCAAGGACGGCCGCGCCAACCTGATGGCGCACGACTGGGAGGCGCCCTCCGAGCTTCCCGACGATGAGTACCCGCTCATCCTGTGCACCGTCCGCGAGGTCGGCCACTACAGCTGCCGCTCGATGACCGGCAACTGCAAGACGCTGGCGCTGCTTGCCGACGAGCCCGGCTTTGTCCGCGTGAATCCCGCGGACGCCCAGGCGCGCGGCATCAAGAACGGCGACATCGTCTCGATCCACAGCCGCCGCGGCCAGGTATACAGCCGCGCCGACGTGAGCGATCGCATCAACAAGGGCACGGTCTACATGACCTACCAGTGGTGGATCGGCAAGTGCAACGAGCTGACCATTCACAAGGTCGACCCGGTCTCGCATACGCCCGAGGACAAGTTCTCCGCCTGCCAGGTCGACGCTATCGCCGACCAGGTCTGGGCTGAGGGCGAGGTGGAGCGTCAGTACACCGAGCTCAAGCAGGCTCTGGTGGACGCCGCCGCTCCCCAGGACGTTGAGCCCGGCGCCGCCAAATTCGACGACGAGACGCACGTGAATCAAATCGTGTAGTCCCGTTCTCGTTGGCTATTTGGGCCGGGCGTCCAAGCGCATCGGACGCCCGGCCCGTTATTTTGAAAGGAAGTGGGGATGAACCGCTTCATCGATATCAACCCGGAGAGGTGCATCGGCTGCGGAACATGCCAGTCCGCCTGTGCAGATGCCCACCGGATGCTGGGTCTTCAGGACACGCCGCGTCTGGCGCTCGTGAAGACCGGCGGCATTTCGGCCGCCCTGGCCTGCCACCATTGCGAGGGTGCCCCTTGCGCCGAGGTCTGCCCGGTGAACGCCATCGAGCACGATGGCGACCGCATCCACGTTAAGGAGCAGGAGTGCATCGGGTGCAGGCTGTGCGCCATCGTGTGCCCCTTCGGCGCCATCCATCCGGACGGCACGTCTATTGCCGGTGTCGCAGGCATGTGCGACCCGACGCCTTCGTACCCTAAGTCCCTGAGCAGCCTGCTTACGTGGGCGCCCGGCCAGTACACCTGTGCCGTCAAGTGCGACCTGTGCGCCTTCGACCCCGAGGGTCCGCACTGCGTGGCGGCTTGCCCCACCAAGGCGCTCACCGTCATGGGCGGCGCGGCAGATCGCGAACTCGACGAGGCCAAGCGCCTGCGTTCGATTCAGAACGGCCCTGCCGTCGACGTGGCGGCTGTGGCCCAGGGTCTGTCCGAGAAAGCAGAAGGGAGCGTAAACAATGGATAGCATGACGCTGTTTATCGCATCGCTTGCCGTCTCGTGCATCGGTGCGCTCGCCTCGGTTCTGCTGATTAAGGCCGATAACGCCGCCAAGACCGCCGGCTGCCTGATCGGCGCCGTCGCGGCCGTGCTGTCGTTCATCGCGGGCCTCGAGGCCGTGCTTGGCGACGTTTCGTCCCTCAACACGGTCTTCTTTTTCCCGTTCGCCCGTCTCGAGCTCTTGCTCAACGGCCTTGCGGGCCTGATCGTGGTCCTCATCTCAATCCTCGCCTTTGCGGGCTTCATCTACGGTCTGTCCTACTTCGACGAGTACCCGGGCAAGGTCGGGCGCGCCGGTTTCTTCATGAACACCTTCGTCGCCTCGATGATGCTCGTCATCACCGCCGACAACGTGTTCTGGTTCCTGGTCGCCTTCGAGCTCATGTCGCTTACGAGCTACTTCCTTGTCGTCATCGAGGAGAACAAGAACTCCATCAAGGGCGGTTGGCTCTACTTCGTCATCGCGCACGTGGGCTTTGTCCTTATCATGGCGAGCTTCCTGCTCATGACCAACGGCGTGGGCGGTTCCTTCAGCTTCAGTGATTTCCGTACGCATGACTTTGGACCCGCCATCTCCTTCGCGTGCTTCGTCCTCGCGTTCTTCGGATTTGGCGCGAAGGCCGGTATCATCCCACTGCACTCCTGGCTGCCCCAGGCGCACCCCGAGGCGCCGTCCAACGTGTCCGCCCTCATGTCCGGCGGCATGATCAAGATCGGCATCCTGGGAATCCTCAAGGTCGGTTTCGACCTGCTCGCGGGTTCGGGCGTCCAGCTCTGGTGGGGCCTCATGGTCCTGGTCTTCGGATCCATCTCGTCGGTCCTGGGCGTCGTCTACGCCCTCCACGAGCACGACATCAAGCGCCTGCTGGCCTACCACTCCGTCGAGAACATTGGCATCATCTTGCTCGGTGTCGGCGCGTCCATGACGGCGCACGCCCTGGGCAACGACGTCATCGCGACGATCGCGCTCATGGCCGCCCTCTACCACACGCTCAACCACGCCATGTTCAAGGGCGAGCTGTTCCTCGGCGCGGGCTCCCTGCTCTATGCCACGGGTACGCGCAACATGGAGAAGATGGGCGGTCTGTTCCGTCGCATGCCGGTCACGGCCGTCTGCTTCCTCATCGGTGCCCTTGCCATCTCGGCCATCCCGCCGCTCAACGGCTTCGTTTCCGAGTGGTTCACCTACCAGTCCCTGTTCAACATCTCGATGCTCTCCGACCCGGTCGTCATGGTGTTCGCCGTCGCCTCCGCGGCCGCGCTCGCCATCACCGGTGCCCTGGCAGTCACGTGCTTCGTGAAGGCCTACGGCGTTTCGTTCGCGAGCAGCCCTCGTTCCCAGGAGGCCGCGAACGCCAAGGAGTCCCCGGCTCCGATGTTGTTCTCGCAGATGCTCCTCGCGGCTATCTGCGTGGTGCTGGGAATCGGCTCTCCCGTCATCGCCCCGGTTCTGGGCGACGTCGCCCAGAGCGTGCTTGCCGGTTCCGCCGTCACAGCCACCTCGGGCGTGTCTCTGGTGAACGAGATTTCCGGTGCCGCCACCTCCACCCCCGCGATCGCCATCGCGCTCGTGGTCCTCACCGGCCTCGCGTTTGCGTTGAGGTCCTACCTCGGCACCAAGGTCCCCGCTAAGAAGACCGACCCTTGGGCGTGCGGCTACGAGCCCAACGAGCACATGCCCGTCGTCGCCACGAGCTTCGCGTCAGACGTAGAGCTCTTCATGGGCCCGCTCTACACCCTGCGCGAGGTATGCACCAAGATCTGCTGGTCCATCGCGCACGTGTTCCAGAAGCTCACCGGTGTCGCCCAGGGCGTTGAGCCCCTGCCCGACCGCTTCCTGGTCGATGCACCGAGCGAGGGTGCCGATAAGCTGGCCGGCCTCGCCTCCAAGATCGAGGGCGGCAACTACTCCGTATACATCTGCTACATCGTCGCGGCGCTCGTGGTCTTCCTCGTGCTCGCCGTGGTCATGGTCTAGAGAGGGGAGAGGATATTATGAACATCGTTCTTGCGATAGCGCAGGGCCTCGTGGTCATGCTGGTCGCGCCCTTCTTCTCCGGCCTCGCCCGTGTGATTCGCGCGAAGATGCACAATCGCCGCGGTCCGGCCATCCTTCAGGATTACCGGGACCTCGCGAAGCTCATGGCGCGTCCCGAGTCCGTGAGTTCCGACTCGAGCTTCGTGCTGCGCATCATGCCGCCGCTGTTCCTCGCGGTGTCGTTCATGCTCGCCATGGGTCTGCCCATGTTCACGCTCGAGAGCCCCATGCCCGTCTTTGGTGACGCCATCACCATCATGTACGCGCTCGCGCTGTCCCGCTTCTTCTTCGCGCTGTCCGGCGTGGATTCCTCCAACGCCTACGCGGGCTTCGGCGGTATCCGCGAGCTCCTCATGAGCGTGCTCATCGAGCCGTCCATGCTCATCGCGCTGTTTACCGTCGCCATCGTGTGCGGCTCCACGGACATTGCGACCATGGGTCAGCACATCGTTACGGGCAACGTCTCGAGCGTCGTCGCCGTCATCCTCGCCGGCGTCGCCTTCGCGGCCGCCTGCTATATGGAGCTCGGCAAGCTTCCGTTCGATCAGGCCGAAGCCGAACAGGAGCTCCAGGAGGGCCCGCTCGCCGAGCTCTCCGGCCCGTCCCTGGCCATGATGAAGCTCGCCATGGGCATGAAGCAGGTCGTGGTCGTCGCTTGGTTCACCTCCATCTTCATCCCCTGGGGAGAGCCCGCGACCATCGGCGTCACCGCTCTCGTGGGCGCCGTCGTCTTCCTTGTCAAGTGCCTGGTCGATTTCGTTGTCTGCGGCGTGCTCGAGAACTCCGTTTCCCGTTCGCGCTTCAAGGTGCTTGGTAACCAGACCTGGGCCGTCGTCGGCATCGCGGTCCTCGCGTTCGTCTTCGTCGTCGTAGGCGTGTAGGGAGAAGGGAGAAACTATGTCAATCGAATCGAGCTTGTCCCTCTTTGCCATGGTGGCGATCGCCGTCCCCATGCTGGGCTCCCTGCTCATCGTCATGCTGCCGCGTCCCTACGCTAAATGGATCTGCGCCTTTGCCGGCGGCTTCGCCACGGTCGCTTCCGTTGGCTTGGCCGCGACGTTTGCCGGAAACGGCATGAACGCGGTCGATGTAACCTGGGCGAGTATGGGCCAGACCTTGGTCATGGGCTTCATATTCGACCGGATGAGCACGCTGCTCGCACCCGCGTTCGTCGCTATCGGCCTGCTCGTCGTCATCTATTCGTTCCCGTACATGAGCGATAAGAACAAGGAGCATCCCGACGCGCCCCGTCGCCGCTTCTACGTGTACTTCTCCACGTTCATCGGCGCCATGGCCGGTCTCGCCTACAGCTCCACCATCGTCGGCCAGCTCGTTTTCTTCGAGATCACCGGCGTGTGCTCCTGGGGCCTCATCAGCTACTACATGACGCCCACGGCCAAGAAGGCCGGTATGAAGGCGCTCATCATCACCCATATCGGCGCTCTGGGACTCTACATCGGCGCGGCCTTCCTGTTCGCCGGAACCGGCACGTTCGCGCTGAGCGCGATCTCCCAGCTCGATTCCGGTATGAAGACCGTCGTGCTGCTGCTCATCCTGTTCGCCGCTTGGGCCAAGTCCGCCCAGTTCCCGCTCTACATGTGGCTGCCCTCCGCAATGGAGGCCCCCACGCCCGTTTCCGCCTACCTCCATGGCGCGTCCATGGTGAAGGTCGGCGTGTGCGTGTTCGCCCGCGCTCTTGCGAGTGCCGGCGATATCCCCGAGATCGTCGGTTGGGTCGCCATCATCGACGCCGTCGTGACCATGCTCTTCGGCTTCCTCATGTACCTGCCCCAGAAGGATATGAAGCGCCTGCTCGCCTTCTCGACGATCGCGCAGCTCGCCTACGTGTTCTTCGGCCTGGGCCTCTCCGTGTTCGGAAGCCAGATGGCGTTCAACGGCGCCGTCGAGCACATCTTCAACCACGCGTTCACCAAGACCCTGTTCTTCCTCATCGCCGGCTCCCTCAGCTTCACGCTGGGAACCCGTATGTTGCCCAAGATCCAGGGCCTCATGAAGAAGTACCCGGTCACGGGCGTGGGCTTCGCGGTCGCCGCGACCGCTATCGCCGGCGTGCCCCCCCATGAGCACGTTCTTCTCCAAGTTCCAGATTATTTCCGGTGGCTTCGCGGTTGGTGCTTCCAACACGGTCATCTTCGTCCTCGTGTGCGTCATGGTCGTCGAGACCGTCGCCACCTTCGCATGGTTCCTGCGTTGGATGGGTAAGGTCCTGCCCGGTGAGCCGAGCGAGACCGTGGCCGCCGGCCAGCCCCTTCCGCGCGCCATGGCGTTCGTGTTCGTCGTCCTCATGATCATGGTCGTCGTCGCCGGTCCTCTGTCCTCTAGTTGGATGGGTTAGGAGGTAGGACATGGGTTATTCGTTAGTCAATATCCTGGGCGGTCTTCTGATCGTGACCTCCACCATGGTGGTCGTCTCGAAGACCATCCCGTCCGCCATTAAGTGGTACGCGATCCAGTCGGTTGTCCTGGTGGGCGTGCTGCTCACCCTGGGCCTCACCACCGGTGCCACCGAGCTTCTCATGTGGGCCGCGTCGGCCTTCGTCACCAAGGTGATCCTCGTTCCGTTCATTCTCAACCGTGCCTACAAAAAGATGGGTTCGCCTGCCGATAGCACGCTGACCTCCTCCATCAAGCCGGCCTGGACCATTATCCTCACCGGTCTGGAGGTGGCCATCTGCTTCGCGGTGGTCACGCGCCTGAGCCTGCCCACCGCTGAGGTGGCTACTCCGGCCCTCGCCATCAGTTTCGCGCACTTCTTCGTCGGCCTCACGTGCATCATCTCCCAGCGCAACATCCTCAAGCAAATCTTCGGGTACTGCCTTATGGAGAACGGTAGCCACGTGACGCTCGCCCTGCTCGCGCCCACGGCCCCCGAGATCATCGAGATCGGCATCGCCACCGACGCCATTTTCGCCGTCATCATCATGTCCGCCGTCGTCGTGAGGATCTGGAACGACACCAAGTCGCTCGACTCCCACGACCTGACCGAATTGAAGGGGTAGGCCATGGATGTTTCAATGCTGACGGTCGCCCTGCTCGCTTGTCCCCTCGTGTTCTCCCTGATTATGGCTGCGCTCCCCAAGACGACGTCCTACAGCGTCTTTGCGGGGCTCAACACCATCTCCGTCGCGGCGACCCTCGTCCTTTCGGTCGTCACCGCGGGAACCATGCTCTCGAGCGGGCAGAATATCGACGCTTTGGGCCTGTGGCTCCATCTCGATTCGCTCTCGTCGATCTTCGTCCTTCTGGTAGGCATCATCGGGTTCATCACCGGCGTGTACTCCATCTCCTATATCAAGATCGATATCGAGGAGAAGACCATGCCGGCCGAACGCACCAAGCAGTACTACGCGCTGTTTAGCCTGTTCGTTTTCACGATGCTGCTCGCCTGCCTGTCCAACAACATCATCCTCACCTGGGCGGCGGTCGAGGCCACCACGTTGTCGACCGTGTTCCTCGTGGGCATCTACAAGAACAAGCAGGCGCTCGAGGCGTCTTGGAAGTACGCGATGGTCTGCACCGCCGGCGTGGCCTTCGGCCTGTTCGGCACGCTGCTCATCTACGCGAACGCCGCCGATATCATGCCCAACGCGCATGAGGCAGCCTTCCTCACCTCCATCATGCCCTACGCCGACCAGTTCGACCCGATGCTCGTGCGCCTCGCGTTCGCGTTCATCGTGATCGGCTTTGGCACCAAGGCGGGCCTGTTCCCCATGCACACTTGGCTGCCCGACGCGCACTCCCAGGCTCCGAGCCCGGTCTCCGCGCTGCTCTCGGGCGTGCTGCTCAAGTGCGCCATGCTGGTGATCATCCGCTTCTACTCCCTGTCCATCATCACGGTGGGCGACACCTATCCGCGTACGCTCCTGCTCATCCTGGGCACGCTGTCCATCCTGGTGGCCGCCCTGTGCATCTTTAAGCAGGACGATATCAAGCGCCGCTTCGCGTACTCCTCCGTCGACAACGTCGGCGTGGTCGCGCTGTGCCTGGGTATCGGTGGTCCGCTCGGTATCGCCGCCTGCCTGCTGCACTGCATCTTCCACGGTTTCACGAAGGCGCTCGCCTTCTGCATGGCCGGTAACATCCAGCACATCTACCACACCCGCGACCTGAACAAGATCAAGGGCGTCGTCGAGATCGCTCCCGTCACGGCAGCGCTCACCATCATCGCCCTGCTCGCGCTCGCCGCCTTCCCGCCGTTCGCCCTGTTCATCTCCGAGTTCCTCACCTTCGTGGCCGGCGTCCAGTCCGGTCCCATCTGGGTGGTCGTGCTCGTGGCCATTGGCCTCACCGGCGTGTACTTTGCCCTTACCGGCATCGCGCTCAAGTCCATCTTCGGCAAGGCGCCCGAGGGCATGAAGCGCCACGAGGTGCCCGCCCTCATGATCATCCCCGAGATCGCCCTCGCGATCGTGGTCATGTGGTTCGGTATCGCCACCCCGGTCGCCATCACGAGCGGCGTCGAGGATGCAACGTCCGTCGTTTTGAACCAGAGCGTCGAAGAGCTCCACGAGGCTCCTCTCTACCGCATGGTGTTCAGTTCCCAGACCAAGACAAGCGAGGTGAATTAGCACCATGGCAGAACCTGAAAAAAAGGACTACGCTCGTCGTTGCGAAAGCCACGTCGAGGCCCTGCGCGCCGCAGTGCCGGGCGCTATCGAGAAGGTTGAGTGGCAGTGCGAGGACCAGCTGACGATCACCGTCAAGCTGGACCGTCTGCCCGAGGCCGTCCACTACCTGTACTACGAGCGCTACGGCTGGATTCCCGTGATTGTCGGCAACGATGAGCGCAGCCTGTGCGGCCGTTACGCCGTGTACTACGTCATCTCCATGGAGGGGGAGGACCCCGGCTGGGTTACCGTGCGTGCCGAGGTCGACCCCGCCAAGATGACGTTCCCGTCCGTGACGCCGTTCGTCCCCGCCTGCGTGTGGGGCGAGCGCGAGCTTCGCGACATGTTCGGCCTGATTCCCGAGGGTCTGCCCGACCGTCGCCGCCTGGTGCTTCCCGACGATTGGCCCAGCGGCCTGTACCCGCTGCGCAAGGACTCCATGGACTACCGCTTCCGTCCCGCTCCCGCGAGCGACATGGAAAACTACGAGTTTCTGGCCGATACCAAGGGCAAGGAGACGACGCTCGTTCCCATGGGCCCGTTGCACATTACCTCCGACGAGCCCGGCCACTTCCGCCTGTTCGTTGAGGGCGAGACGATCGTCG
>CAJMHR010000054.1 GCA_905213265.1 uncultured Collinsella sp. | reverse complement strand
GGGTGGTTTCTGATGCGGCGCGCTGCGCGCCCCGCACAGGCTAAAGCCTTTAAAATGAAGCCCGGAGCTCCCCTACGGGGAGCTCCGGGGCACCCGTCTCAGGGTGCCGTGTGCAAAAAACGGCAAATATGAGTACTGTTACCAATTTAGTAGCAGCGTATTACCGCCTCACGAGCCCTTTTTGAGTTCCGCACAGCCTGCTTGGCGCCAAGATATTCCACATTCGTTTATTATCTCTTCGCTGAATCCAGATTATCGGCCCAAGTTTCTTTGTTTTTGCTGTCACTAATCTAGTAACAGTACTCATATTTGCCGTTTTTTGCACAGAGCATATAAACAGACCCCCTATAAAGCCATAGTTTTACGCTGGTTTGAGCCCAAAGCACGCTCGGAGCGTATTCAGCAGAGCATCTTGCCTCTTTCGACGAGCCTCTACGCGATTCTGATATCGCTTACCCATACGCTGGTGGATGCGCCATGCGAGTGCTTCCATCGCTTCCATGTCACAGAGCATTTCGTTGTTGACCGTCGCGACCTCGATTCCCATAGTAATCAAGCCCGTGTTGCGCTTTTCATCATGGATACGTCCCCTCCGAGAGGAATGGCCCAGCTCACCGTTGTATTCCAGGTCAAACCGGGCTGCTTCCTGATACGCATCGCAAACTGCATGCGGCATCCCCGAGATTGCCTGCGCGCGGTCATCGAACTCAATCTTGTAGTCGGTCTTAAAGGGACCACAGGCAAATCCGCCATAGGAAAACGGAAGCGAAAACAGAGCGAGCATGATGCACTCCATGGGTGAGCGCAGGTTTTCCGAAAGATAGGGACACAGACGCTGCAATTGTTTGGCCGCGTTCCCCTTGCATACCGCAAGGTAATCTGCCAGATGATCGGGCGTCAGTACTGGTTCGACTTCAAAGTAGCCCACGTCTGCCGGTTGGTCCTTGTCCTTTGCAAGTTTGTTCGCAACGGGCGAAGTGTAGGGAGGCAGATACTTCCCGCGGTCGCTAAGTGAAATCTTAGAGCATAGTTCCTGGGCCAGGGCAAATGCCTGGATGCAGCCGACCTCGCGTGCAACGGCTATGCAAAGGGCCTCGGGAGATAGACTGTATACGCCCGGCTCCACCTCTAGAATCGAGCCGACAGGCAACCCGGAACACACGGACCAGCCCACGCCAGGCATGCGGCGGCGCTGCGCCGCAGATCCCACCAGTAAGCAAAGATCTTCTTGCACCTCGCCGCTTGCGGCCCCAATCCGCACCAAGTCGGGAAGATAGATGTCCTCGGTCGAGGGCGACGACGTGCGCAGCACACGGCGCTCTTCATCGGGATCGAGGTCCCTCCAGCTGATGTAACCCATTTGTCGGCGCTCGGCGCGCATCATGCGTAGCGCCGAGGCGCCTGTTAGGATTACGGAAGCCGCTAGCTGTTCGCCTGTCGGCTCGTTGCACCGCTCAATCTTTACTGCCACAAAATCACCCCTACCAAACGCGTGCGATAGCGAGGCCATCGACTGCTGCGGCGCCGGCGCGCTTGAGTTCCGCCGAAGCCGCGGCCATCGTCGCGCCCGTGGTGATAACGTCATCGATAAGCAGCAGGCGGCGGCCGTGCACGTCCTCAACCGTCTCGTACATGCCTTGGGCACGCTCGCGGCGCTCCTCACGGCCGAGTTCGCGCTGGTCGCCATGCCCGTACTTGACGAGAGCATCGAGCAGGGGAACACCCGACAGCTCGCAAAATGGACGCGCGATAGCCTCCATATGATCAAAACCACGCCGCCGAAACGCTGCCGCCGTCGCAGGCACAAACACCACCGCATCCGCACCGGACAGCACACCTCCGTAGCGATCGGGCGCTACGACCTGGGCATGCAGGGCGGTGTCGTAGACCAGCTCCGCCAGATACGGAGCCAGACGTCGCTCGCCCGCATCCTTGTACGCTTTAATGATGCGCGGCAGCGGATGCGCATAGACGGCGCACGCCAGGCAGCGGTCGAGCGCCTCTGCCATTGCCGAGGACGTGCCCTCGACCGAACACTCAGTGCACAGCAAATCCCCAAACGGGGCGCCGCATCGGGTACAGCTATGACGTGGGTCGATGAGCGTGAACGCGGCCAGGCAGTCTTGGCAAATAAGCGCACCGGCGCGCTCGCAGCCGGCGCATCGTGTTGGCGACAATGTCTCGAGCGCCTCGCGTGCCACCCGCTCGGCAAACGGTAGCAATTCGTCCGCAAACGGTAGGGCACCGGCACCCTGCAGACGGCTCAATATGTCCAGATGGCTCTTCAAGACACAACCCTCCCTACGTTCGGTCGCAGGGAGGGTTGTTGATTCGGCGCTATGATACCCCGATGCGCTCGGGGCAAGGCGAGCTAAATCCGCTCGCGGGCGTTATTCGCCGGCGGGCGGTTGTGGTGCGGACGAAGACGGGATCGAGCCCTCGCCACCATCCTGGCGCGGCTTGCGGGAACGGCGACGGCGACGGCGCTTTTGACCCTGGTCGGCCGAGCCCTCGCCACCGCGATCCTCGCGCGGCTCGCGCTCGTCGCGAGCGGCGCCACGCGAAGCCTTGGCAGCCGCTCCCCCGCCATCTCCGGGACGACGGCGCGTGACCTTGACCTCGCCATCCGAGACCTGATCGGCCACGGAGGGCACTGAGGGCTTCTGCTGCGCGCCCGAGGAATGGCGACGGCGCGGACGCGGCGCGCGCTCCTCCTCGCCACGTGACTTGCCACCCTTGTCGGCAGGCGTATCGGAACCCGAACCACCCTTAGAAGCGGCACCAGCCTCGCGAGCAGCTGCGGCGCGGAAGGCGTCCTCGCGCTCCTCGCTCGACAGATGACGGCGGCGGCGACGTGTGGGGTTCATGCCACCGCCGCGATTCTGCTGCTGGGGCTGCTGAACCTCGCGCTCGCGAGAGGCGCTCTTGCCCGCGGCTGCAGCCTCGGTAGCATCGCCCGAGCCCGCGCGCTTGCGGCGGCGACGGCCATCGGCCGCCCCCTCGGCCTCGGGTGTCTCGGCCTTACCGCGGCCCTTTCCGCGGCCACGGCCCTCGCCCTGACCCTGACCGGCGCGAGCATCGGATTCGGCATCGCGACGACGGCGCTTGGGTATCGACGTGCCAGCAAGACGGTCGGCGCTCGACAGGCCATCGCCCACGTCGACGCCGTTTTCGCGATCGAGCTCCATGAGCGCCAGGCGCATCTCGGGCGACTCGATGCGCTCGAGCACGTCGCGCGTCACGCAGTCGGGGCGGCAGTTGCAGCCCTGCTCGGCGGCCTTCTTTTTGCAGCCCTCCGAGCACGTCATATCGGCCAGGTTGACCTTAAAGACCTTGCCGTTCTCCAGGCGCAGCACCAGCTGCTCACGCGGCGTGTCATATTCCTGAATACGCGCCTTGCCGAGCGGCGTATCGATGAGCGTCTTCTTTTTGGGCGCACGGCTCTTAAAGTCCTTGTACGCCTCGAACTCGTAGCGCAGGCAGCACATCAGGCGGCCGCAAACGCCGCTGATCTTGGACGAGTTGAGCGGCAGGTCCTGCTCTTTTGCCATGCGAATCGAGACGGGCTCAAACTGTCCGCCAAAGCGCGTACAGCAGAGCTCCTGTCCGCACTGGGCATAGCCGCCCACCAGGCGGGTCTCGTCGCGCACGCCGATCTGGCGCATGTCGACGCGGATGTGCAGCGTCGAGGACAGGTCCTTGACGAGCTGGCGAAAATCGACGCGCTCCTCGGCCGCAAAGTAGAACACGGCCTTCTCGCCGCCAAACAGGTACTCGACGCCGACCGGCTTCATCTCGAGGTCGAGCTCTTTGACCAGGCGGCGGAAATCGACCATCGCCTCGTCGCCCTGGATGGCCAGGTCGTCGGCAAGCTGCAGGTCGATGTCGCTCGCCACGCGCAGCACGGGCTTGAGCGGCTGGCCGATCTCGTCCTGCGGCACCTCGAAGGGGTCTGCCGTGACCAGGCCGATCTCGGTTCCGCGCTCGGTGGAGCAAATGGCATAATCGGCCTCGAGGATATCCAGATCCTGCGGATCGAACCACAGGTCGCGCGAGGCGTAGGTAAACTTAACGGGTACGACTAACGGCATTTCAGTGCCTTCCTGATATCGAACAGCATGACCTCGATGGCCAGCTGGGGAGTAACGTTTCTGGCGATGTTGCGCTCGGCGGTTGCGACCGCCTCGAGCGCCCGGGTGGCGCCCGCAACATTGGTCGCGGCGGCAAGCCGACCGATCGTGTCGCGCACATCCTCGTTCACGACGTCGGCCGCCTCATCCTGAAGCGTCAGCAGCACGTCGCGCATGAGCGTCCGCGCGCTCGCCAGCGCTTCCATGATACCCGAACGCTCGCGCGCGTTGAGTTCGCGCTTATTGCGGTCCTCAAGCTGCTTCAATGCTCCACGCGACAGGTAGTCGGCGTTTTGCTCGAGCACCTTTTCCTGCGTGGACTTGACCTCGGCGAGCGGCGCCTTAACGGCGACGATGAGCGACTTGGCGCGGCTGAGCACGTCGGCCTCGTCGGCGGCAATGAGTGAGTCGATGGCACGGACCATCTGACGGCGGGCGTCCTGGCGCTCGGCACTCTTAAGGAACTCGATGCCGCGCGTGGGGCTGCCCGCCACGGCGACGGCCATGCGACAACGCGCGATATCCTGACCAGTGGCACGGCTCACGGCGTGCGCGGCGACGGCGGGCGATACCAGCCGAAACGGCACGCACTGGCAGCGGCTCACGATGGTGGGCAACATCACGTCTGCCGAGGTGCCCAGCAGGATGAACATAACGCCCTCGGGCGGCTCCTCGAGTGTTTTGAGCAGTGCGTTGGCGGTGTTGGCGCGCAGTTGCTCGGCACGGTCGATGATGTAGACCTTGGCCTTGGCACGGATGGGCGCCAGAGGCACGTCATCGAGCAGCTCGCGGGTCTGGGCGATAAGGTAGCCCGTGGCGCTCTCGGGCGTGTAATAGTGCACGTCGGGGTGCGTATGGCGGGCGACGCGCACGCAGCTGTCGCATGAGCCGCAGCCATCCTGCTCGCACAGGAAGGCTTGGGCGAGCGCCCACGCGGCGTCGAGTTTGCCCGCGCCGGGCGCGCCCAAAAACAGGTAGGCGTGCGATGCGCGACCGCTGGCGACGGCATTGGTCAAAAAGTCGCGCACGCGCTCTTGGGTGTCGAGCTTGGCCAGCAGGCTTGCCTGAGCGGGGGCCATGTTACTCGGCCTCCTGGGCAAGCGCGGCGGTGACGGCGTCCTGGGAAATGTCGAGGCCGTAGGCGCGAACCTGCTCGACCGTCTGCGCGAAGACGTCCTCGATGGACGCGGTCGCGTCGATGAGCTTTACGCGGTTTGGTTCCTCGGCGGCAATGGCGCAAAATCCCTGGTAGACGCGCTCTTGGAAGGCCATGCCCTTGGCCTCCATGCGGTCGGCCGCACCGCGGTCGGCCATGCGCAGCGCCGCCTGCTCGGGCGTGATGTGATAGACGAGCGTGAGCGCCGGGTGCGTACCCGCGACGGCCAGGTTGTTGGCGTCGCGCACTATCTGGCGATCGAGGCCATCGGCAAACGCCTGGTAGCAGGTCGTGGAATCGTAGAAGCGATCGCACAGGACCACCTTACCGACAGCAAGGGCGGGCACGATGACCTCGTGCACCAACTGAGCGCGCGCCGCCTCGTAGAGCAACAACTCGCAGGTGTCGCCCATCGCTGTATTGGCGGGGTCGAGCAGCAGAGCACGGATCTTTTCGCTGATGGCGGTACCGCCCGGCTCGCGCAGGCTCACAACCTGGTAGCCAGCGAACTCAAGCGCGCGGGCAAGCAGGCGCGCCTGCGTAGACTTGCCGGCACCGTCGACGCCCTCGAGCGTGATAAAGCTATGTTGAGCGGGCTCAAAAGCCATGGGCGCAGCCCCTTCCTACAAGGCGCGTAAATGCGATTTATAGCAACCAAGCCATGATACCCCAGTGCTCGGTGCGTCCCCAATAGCTAAAGTGCCTTTCCAAAGTTGCGGTGAAATAGGGACTGATTGAAGCTCTGAGACCGCCAAACAGTCCCTATTTCACCGCAACTTATGATGGGGAATTTTGTGCGCTGGGTATAATCGTCGTATTGCATTGAAATGTGGCGAAAGGAGTGGCAATGTCTCGGTATTGCGCCTCGTGCGGCAAGCTTCTTGCAGATAATGCCAAGTTCTGCACCTCGTGCGGTGCACCCGTTGAGCAAACAGCCGCGAGCGATAGCCAGCCCGCTTTTGAGCAGACCGGCTCCCTTGATACGCCGCAAGCCAAGGCGGACGACCCCCTCGTCTATCGCCCCGACCCCGCCGCAAGCCCCGCGGCCGTCGAGACCACGCAGCGCATACCCGTCGCGAGCGGCTCGCCCCAACAGCAGCCGGCTCCCGCATACGCGCCCGCTTCGCCACAGACCCCCGCTCCCAAAAAGAGCGGCGCCGGGCCGCTTATCGCCGTTATCGTTGTGCTGGTGGCGATCATCATCGCCCTGGTCGTTTTCTTTGTGATCAAGCCTTTCGACAGCGCCGCCACGCAGACGACTGCCGAGGTAGCTAAGCTGCACCATGACGTCGACGACGATGACCTAAAGCCTCTCGGCGATCCCAACAGCCTGTACGACGATGATGACGATGACGACGAGGATGGCGGCGAAGCAACGCTCTCCGAGCAGAATCTCTACCGCCGACTGAGCGAATACTACGACTTGCTCGAAGACCTCGACAACTACGTCCGTGGCTGCGCGCAGAACTTCAACGGCAGCTATCTGGAAGAGGATCGAACCACCCGTCAAAATCTCGCCGACGTCGCCGAGCGCACGGAGGACACCATCGAGCAGTATTACGACATCGTCGAGGACCTGGACGTCCCGGCGAGCTCCAAGAACTACAGCTCCTGGAAGGACATCATCGCCCTGTACGACGACCTGGATCACCGCATTGACGCAATCTGTGATGCCTGGGAGATCAGCCTGAAATACGCCAAGCCTGCGGACCACAAGAATGAGATCGTGGCGCCGCTGTCGCGCGACAACGTGGCGGGCACCAATGACAATAAGTACCGCCTAGATTTTGAGAAGCGCTATCCCGGCGCCAAACCCGTCGAAGTGAACTAGCGCTTTGTCGTTCCCGAGCCGGCAGTTAGGGACGTTCCTAAACTGCCGACAGAAAAGGAACGTCCCTAACTGCCGGATAAACGACTAGTAATTAAAGACCATCCCCAATGACTACGTAAAAAAACGAGCGAGGATCATGAGATCCTCGCTCGTTTTTGTTTTGGGCAATGTTTCGACTGCGCCGCTACTTGTCGGCGGCTGCTTTCTTGGCAGTCGACTTCTTCGCGGTCGTCTTCTTGGCGGCAGTGGCTTTCTTAGCCGTCGTCTTCTTGGCCGCCGTCGTCTTCTTGGCCGCCGTCGTCTTCTTGGCCGTGCTCGCCTTGGTCGTGGTCTTGCGACCGCGGGTGGGCTTCTTCTCCTTGGTCGGGCAGTCCATGTTCACGCAGATGCGCCACGGGCCGCGCGCCGTGTTGACCACCACGATGGGGGCGCCGCACTCGGGGCAGGTCTCACCCGTCGCCTCGAGCTTACCGCGCGCCGGCAGCGGATAGCTCACGCCGCAGTCATCGTAGTTGGTGCAGCGGATAAAGCGCTTGCCGCTCTTCTCGCTCTTGTGCGCGATCAGGTCGCCATGGCGTCCGGCCTCGGCGCACACCTTGCACTCGCCCACCTTAAGGTCAGGCTCGTAGTTGGTGGGGCACGTGGGGTTCACGCAAATCTCAAAGGCCTTCTGGCGGAACGGCTGGCACTTAATGCGCGGCGCGCCGCACTCGGGGCACACGGCTGCCTCGCCCTCGAGCGGGCTCACCTTGACGCCGCTCGGCACCGGATAGGTCACGTCGCAGTCGGGCCAGCCCATGCAGCCAATGAAGCTGCCACGGGTCTTGGCGCTCGTCTTCATAACCAGGTCCTTGCCGCACTTGGGGCAGGCGCCCACGCGCGCATCGGCCGTGACGGCGTCGCTGATGGCGTCGCCCAGCTCCTGCGTGTGCTTGAGCAGCTCATCGAGCACGCCAGCCAGCAGCGCGCGCGAGTGCGTCACGACATGCTCTTCGGTATCCTCGCCGCGCTCCACACGGGTCATGTCGCCATCGAGCTCGCTGGTCATATCGGGGCTCGTGATGCGCGGGGCAAACTGCGTCAGTGCGTCGATGATGGCGATGCCCAGCTGGCTCGGCTCCACGGGATCGTTTTTGAGATAGCGCACGGCGTACAGGCGCTCGATGATGCTCGCGCGCGTGGACTTGGTGCCCAGGCCGCGCTTTTCCATCTCCTGCACGAGCTTGCCCTGGCTGTAGCGCGCGGGCGGCTCGGTCTGCTTGGCCTCGAGTTTAATGTCGAACACGTCGACCGTATCGCCCTGCTCCAGCGGCGGCATCTGCTCGTCGCGCTTGAGTCCGTACGGGTACGCCTCGCGGAAACCCGGGGTCACGAGCACATCGCCCGAAGCCACGAACGGCTCACCGTTCACGTCGAGCTCGAGCTTAGTGTTTTCGATGGTCGCGGGACCCATAAGCGTCGCTAGGAAGCGGCGGGCGATGAGGTCGTAGAGCTTGCGTTGGCCGCCGTCGAGCGTGGACGGATCGCCCTCGCCCGTGGGATAGATAGGCGGGTGGTCGGTGGTCTCGACTTTGCCGCGCGTGGGCTTCATGGGGCCGGCGAGGACCTTTTTGCACACGGGCGCCAGCGCCGGGTTGATCTTTGCCAGGTCGCTCACCACGGCGCCCAGATCGAGCGTCGCGGGGTACACGGTGTTGTCGACACGCGGGTAGCTGATGAGGCCCGCCATGTAGAGGGACTCGGCGATGCGCATGGTACGCGCAGGCGAGATACCCTCGGCTGCGGCGGCAGCCTGCAGCGAGGTGGTCGCAAACGGCGTGGGCGGCTGCTGCTTGCGCGAGCGCTTGGTCACCGCGGCGACGGTTGCCGTCTTGGCACCGTCAACGTGACCGTACGCCGTCTCAGCAGCATCCTTGTCGGTAAAGCGCGCCGTCTTGTGCGCGATCTTAAAGCAATCGTCCTCGGCAGCGCCTTGCGCGGCGCCCATGCCACGGATCTGCCAATAGTCCTCGGGCACAAACGCCATGCGCTCGCGTTCGCGCTCGACCACCAGGGCAAGCGTCGGCGTCTGCACGCGGCCGGCGGAACGCACGTTGCCAAAGCCGCCAAACTTGGCGAGCGTCAGGTAGCGCGTGAGCACCGCACCCCAAATGAGGTCGATGTGCTGACGGCTCTCGCCGGCGTCGGCCAGGTTCTGGTCGAGCGAGACGAGATTATCGAAGGCCTGCGTGATCTCGGCCTTGGTAAACGAAGAATACTGGGCGCGGGCGACCAGCAAGTCGGGCGCCACCTCGCGCACCTTGTTGAGGGCGTCCGAACCGATCAGCTCGCCCTCGCGATCGAAGTCCGTGGCAATGATGACGCTGTCGGACTTTTTGGCGAGGTTCTTAAGCGAGCGAATGAGCTCTTTCTCAGCCGGCAACTTAATGACGGGCGCCCAGGTGAGGTAAGGCAGACTCTCGAGCTTCCAGCCCTTAATGGAGATGCCATCGGCAAGGAACGGCTTACGCTTGGTGTCGTAAGGCGGACGCGCCAGGCCATCGGGCATGTCGGCCGGCAGTATCTCGCCGTCCTCGGTGACCGAATACCAGCCCAGCTTTTTATCGAACAGCACGCTGTCGCAAAAATCAGGCGCAAGGATGTGACCGGCAAGGCCGATCGTCACGCACTCCTCGCCCTTCCACTCAAAGCGGTAGATGGCGGTGTTGTACACCTTGTCCTTTTTGGGCTTACCCGTGGACAGACGCTCGGCGATCTGACGCGCGGCGTCGTTTTTCTCGGCGATGATGAGCTTCAAAAGAGGCTCCTATCTCGTATCTCTGCGGCTACGCCCGCCCGTATGGCGGCCGACTTACGCCCTTGCTTGCTCAATCTGCCCGATGAGCCAATCGCACCAGGCATCCATGCCCTCGCCCTTGCGCGCGCTCACGGCAAACCGCGGCGCCTGCGGATTGAGGTCATCGAGTGTCTTAGTATACCTATCCATGTCAAAATCGAAAGCCGGAGCCACGTCGACCTTGTTGAGCAGCTGCGCGCCGGCGTGTTGGAAGATGCCCGGGTACTTGATGGGCTTGTCGTCGCCCTCGGGCACCGAGAGAATCATGATGGACAGGTTCTCGCCCAGGTCAAAGTCGACCGGGCAGACCAGGTTGCCCACATTTTCGATAAAGATGACGTCGATGTTTTCCAGACCCACAGCCTGGTCGAACGCGTCGACGGCCTCCATGATCATGTTGCCCTCGAGGTGGCACAGGCCCCCCGTGTTGATCTGGATGGCAGGCATGCCGGCTTCCTTCATGGTGATGGCGTCGACGTCCGAGGCGATGTCGCCCTCGATGACGGCGCAGCGCAGGCCCGCCTTGTCACGCAGGCGCTCGTTGGTGCCCAGGATCGTGGTGGTCTTGCCCGAGCCAGGGCTCGACAAGACGTTGATCACATAGGTGCCTGCCTCATTAAATCGCTGACGCAGCCGATCTGCCAGGCGCTCATTGCGCGACAGAATCGGCGACGCGATATCAATCGTTTTCTCAGCCATACTCAGCGCTCCTTACTTTTGCCCCTTTATACCCCGTCCCCAGGTGGCTGATGGGCTAATCGTCGGGGGTTTCGATTTCGATACTTGCGATGTCGAGTTCGCGGCCGTGCAGCAGGCGCACGTTGGCACCACCACACTGGGGACAGCGGCAATGGAAACGGTCGTGCTCAAAGACCTCCCCGCAGTCCAGACACTCGCTTTGTGGATGGACTTCCTCCACGGCAAGCTCGCAGCCTCGCGTGAGCGGGTCCTCATCGCGAAATGTCTCCCACGCAAAGTCGAGCGCCTCGCGCACAACTTCGGTCATATCCCCGATACGCAGCGTTACCAAAACGGCGCGCGAGGCCCCCGCCCCACGCGCCGCGCGAATCACTGTATCGAGTATGCCGTTGACAATGCCAACCTCGTGCATACCGTTTTACTCCTCGTCGTCCTCGTCGTCCGAGAACAGGTCCAGACGGCTCACGAACAGGCCCTCCTTGCCCTCGCGCGCGGTAATGACCACGCGGGCAATGGCGAGCGAGATCTCGTAGAGCGAAAGCAGGGCACCGTACATAAGGCCCAGCGTAACGGGCGAGCCGTCGGGCGTGATCACAGCCGAGCCCACGAGCAGGCCCACGTACACGTAGCGCCAGGCGCTGCGGAAGGCCGCATAGGACACGATGTGAAAGACGGACAGATAGAAGATGATGAGCGGCAGCTCAAACGCCACGCCAAAGCCGATCATAAAGAGCA
>CAJMHR010000053.1 GCA_905213265.1 uncultured Collinsella sp. | reverse complement strand
CCGCTGAGCTGGGCCTATGCCGGAATCTCTCCCACAGAAACCACCGAAGAGCCAGGTCTTTTTCCAGCAGGAAGTTCTTTTTGCGACGACTGAGTTTCTGGTTTTCCTGAACGCGACGCTCAAAAGCATCCCATGAAGGCGCGCCGTCGTGGGACATCCATTCGTAAGGCGTCTGTTCGCGTTTGTCCTGATTGTTTTTGGCGAGGACTAGGACTTTGTTGTTGCGAGAGTTTTCTCCCGTGCGAGAGAACGGCAGGATGTGGTCGATCTGCGTGTAGGTGTCGTCACTAATTAGGCGATCGACTTCGATTTTAGCGCCCGTGTAAAGGTCGAAGCATTCCTGCTCTTCCCACAGGCGGTACTTCTCTATCTGTTTGCCCGTGACCTCATCTGCCGTGCAGCCACGCAATTCAGCGATTTGCCTGGCAATGCGCTCACGATTTTTCTCATTCTTCTTATTGGCCTTGGCAATCTCGTCTTTTGCGCGCTGAGGCAACCTGAGCTCTCGATCAAGCTCAACGTGGATTTCGTTTGGCACGCCCCACTTGCGGCAGACGGCGTTGACCACTTTTCGCATTTGCGACATGGAGCGAATGACGACGGGATTGTTATTTGTCCGACCGGTAAGTTCGATCCAGGTCTCATAGGGCATCAGGCGATTGCAGCGCTTGAGCTGGGCGCCAGCGATGCGAAGTCCCAGCAGGCCGCAGTCATTTTCGGCCTGCGTAAGGTTGAGGACCTCGGGCTCCTCGAGGCAATCGAGCAGCATGTCGAGTGCTTTTTTGGAACGGTTGCCATAGCCGTTAAGAGCTTCGGATGAATAGGGAAGCCTACAAAGCGCCTCGATCTCCGCTTCCGAGAGTGGTAACCCCTGAAGCCGCTCTTGAAGTACGGGGAGAGCTGAAGAGTATGCCACCGCCTCCATAACGGCGTCGGCGAGATCACGGTCATCGCGTAAACGCTGCAGGAGAATGGGGTTGGCTGCATTGAGGGTATTGCGGAGCACGCGCCATCCCTTGGGCTTGTACACCTCGCGTGTTTTTTCGTCGGCAGCTGGAACTCCCTTAAAGTAATCGCCGGAACTAAGGTCGAGCGCTTTTCTGAGGGCGCCGAATTTAACAGCACAATCTTTGTTGCCTCGAATTGGCTCGCACGAGAACAGGATTGCAATGCACTCATCACGCTCCGTAGCGCTCAGGGCGCGAGAGGTCCCGTTTTCGTGGATGATGGTGATGTTGCCGAGTGCGCCATAGGCTGAAACGAGTTCGCTCGTAAGCGTGCAGCGTGCAGCTCGTTTTTCTGCTGGGAAGTATGAGCAGTGACCAACGAGGTCGTACGTGCGGCGGTCGAAGTCTTTGCGCGAACGCTCCCAATCGCAAACCTCGATATATGCGGCCTCAAATTCCGGCGAAGCGTATTTGGAGCCAAAGGAGCGTTGAGCATCAAATAGGATATGAGTTTCTTCGATAAGCTGGGCGTGCGTTACACACTTGTCGTAATTGCCGCCACGATTGCGACTTTGAGGCTGCTGAGCGAGCCATTCGCCAACGGTGCGGCAAGAGGTCTCTGCAATTGCTTCCTTGTTGGCCGCAAGGGCAGATAGAACCTTGCCACCTTCGCTTGATTTATCCTGATTGCCTTCTCCGTGGGGGATGTATCCACGGCGTTTGCAGAGGGAGTAAAGGATTAGCGCCCACTCGCGATCGTTGAGCAGACGGTCAAGACCATCAACACGAAGCTTGAGCGGTTGCTTGTCGCCTTTTGTGGTGTGGAAGTACTCTTTGGTGGCGTCTTGGGGGATGAGGCCATAAGCCTTGAGGACTTGGAGACAGTGCTTCAAGCGCGCCTGGGTACGGTCAATGTTTCGACGGGTAGAGCGGAAGCCCCTGCGAATAACCGCAAGACTTTGGCCCGTTTTAGGATGAGTTGGAGAGTCAAATAATCTGACGCCCAAATCCAGGATTTCATGATTAGCTGTGTCGATAAGTGCGAATCCGCAGCTTGCAATACCTGGATCCATGCCAAGCACAAGATGCCTGGGAAGTTCGAGCTTCCCAATTTCGCGATTGATGGTGATCTCCATGAAGCACCCCTCTCTAATAAGAACTCTAGAGAACGGTACCATCGCGTGAGGACATGGGCCGAGCTTGTTAGCCGAGCGGTCATTTTGTTAGGCAAACGGAAGCGATTTATACAGCCTTACATATCGGTTGCCGGATGATGTCGTTTGTTGAAATTGAATCCCGACTGAATCCCGCCCTGAGATTGAATGGCGGGGCGGCGCCCCACGCTATTCAGCGCGCTTGATAGGATGACGAACCACAGTCTTAAGTTTCTCCGGTGCACATTTGCGTGGATCGGAGAGATAGATTTCGTGATGGAAACGGGTGTCTGAGAAGTCGGGGACATAGCCCTGCTCGGTCGTGTATTCATTCATAGCGCCTACGGTCGCCGGTTCGTTGTCGTAGGGCCCGGTGTGCATGCATTGAACGCAGAGGCCCTCGTCAACTTTAAGCAGATCGACGGCAGAAAAGTTAAGTTTCTTTTTGGTCGTGGCTTCCGCGACTGCCCAGTCAAAGTCATCTCGGGTGACGAAATCGGGCAGGCGAATGCACGAGATAAAGTTGAAATCGTCCTTGCGTACATAATCGATGTCGCCGCTCGGGGAGTCTTGCCACCAGAAACCCTCGAGCGGCGGTACCACAAAGTCGAAATAGCCCTTGATACTCCTTGAGCCTTTCTTCGACATCTTGACGGTATAGGCGATGCCGTAAAGCAGCGGCAGGGCGTTTTGATACTCGCCACCTTCGGTATTTGGGTCGCCCTTTCCGCGAACGGCAACGTAGCTCATAGGCGGGACAGTTACGATGCTCGGCTTGCTTGCAGGTTTGTAGAGCTCCTTGCATTCCTTCTTAAAGTCGAACGCCATGTTGGCCGCCTTTCTGCGTATTGGCCTGCTTAGATAACGGAATCATATCATAGAAACGAACAGTTGTTCGAATGATTTTGCTGACAGATAGAGATGCGTGCGTTGTGTTTGGCGGTCGGCCTGACCCCGTCGATGATTTCTCTGCCTTCCCGGCGCCTCATCTATGGCTGTCGTTTCCCCATATAAAACCTGCCAAAATGAACCTGTCCCTTTTTGGTCGGCGTGAAATGGGTAATACTAAAGAGTTATCCGACCAGATGGGAACCGATCGATGGCCTATATCGAATTCAAAGACGTCATCAAAGCATATGGCGAGGGCGATGCCCGCATCCATGCGCTCGACGGCGCGAGCTTTACCGTTGAGCGCGGCGAGCTCGCCATTATCCTGGGCGCTTCGGGCGCCGGCAAGACTACGGCGCTCAACATCCTAGGCGGCATGGATACGGTAACCTCCGGCTCCGTGACAGTGGACGGGCGCGACGTGAGCTCTGCCAACGAGGCACAGCTCGTGGAATACCGCCGCGCCGACGTCGGCTTTGTCTTTCAGTTCTACAATCTGGTCCCCAACCTGACAGCGCTCGAAAACGTCGAGCTCGCGGCGCAAATCTGCCCCGATTCGCTCGATGCCGAGCAAACGCTTCGCCAGGTTGGCCTGGGCGAGCGCCTCGCTAACTTCCCCGCGCAGCTTTCGGGTGGCGAGCAGCAGCGCGTGTCCATCGCCCGCGCACTGGCTAAGAACCCCAAGCTGCTTTTGTGCGACGAGCCCACGGGTGCACTCGACTACAAAACCGGCAAGCAGATTTTGCAGTTGCTGCAGGACACCTGCCGCAAGCAGGGCATTACGGTCATCATCATCACGCACAACTCCGCGCTCGCGCCCATGGCCGATCGCCTGATCCGCTTTAAGAGCGGCCGCGTGGAGAGCGAGACGGTCCAGCAAAATCCCGTGCCGATCGAGACGATCGAGTGGTAGCGCCCATGGACCAGGACCGCCAAAACAGCCAAAACCACGATACGGAGCACGCGGGCCGCGACCGGGAGTTCGCGACCTACCGTACCGCCCAAAGCTCAAACGATATGGTGCCGACGGTATTTCGCCGTGGCATCTACCGCACAATCCGCGGCAGTCTTAAGCGCTTCTTGTCCATCGTGGTCATCACCGCGCTCGGCGTGAGCGTGATGTGCGGCCTTAAGGCGGGCTGCGAGGACCTGTGCGATTCGGTTGACGCCTACTTTGACCAGCAGAATGTCTATGACATTAACGTGCAGTCGACCTATGGCCTTACGCGCGACGATCTTGCGGCTATCCAAGAGGTCGACGGCGTCGAGACGGCCGAGGGTATCTACACCGAGACCGCCTACACCGCCGTGGGCACAACGCGCGAGCGCGTGGTCGTGCAAAGTCTCTCCAAGGAGAACATCGATCAGCCAGTGCTCGTGAACGGCGATTTGCCAGAGAGCGCCGATGAGGTCGCGGTGACTTCGAAGTTCCTGAAGGCTTCGGGCAAAAAGCTCGGCGATACGGTGAGTTTTGCCGCCAATGACGCGAGCTCGTCCAACCAAAGTGCCAAGGATCAGTTTGCCGCGGGCGATTACACCATTACGGCCGAGGTTCTCGATCCTACCGACGTGAGCTCCGACTCGACAGTCAACGCCTTTCGCGCTGCTTCGGCTGCGGACTATAAGTTCTATGTGAACGAGGACGCCGCGACATCTTCTTCCTACTCCTCGGTCCACGTGATCGTCGAGGGAGCCAAGAGCCTCAACTCCTATTCGGATGCCTACACGACAAAGATCAACGAGGTCAAGGGCAATATCGAGAAGATCCGCGAGGAGCGTGAGAAGGCACGTGCTCAGGAGTTGACGGTTGACACGCCGGCAAGCTTGGATGCGGCCGAACGCCAGGCGAATATGCTCTTTGGGATTGAACAGGGCAACATCGACCGTATGGCCGAGGGCAGCGAGGAGCGCGTCCAGGCTCAGGCCGAGTTGGACCAGCGCCGCGCCGCCGCCAACCAACAATTCGCCGATGCCCGCGCCGAGCTTTCCGATTTGGGCGAATGCACCTGGTACATCCAGGACCGCGGTAACATCGCAAGCTACTCGAGCGTCGAGAGCGACAGCTCTTCGATCGAGGCCATCGCCACGGTTTTCCCATTCATCTTCTTTATCGTCGCCGTGCTCATCAGCCTTACCACCGCCACGCGCATGGTCGAGGAGGAGCGCACACTCATCGGCCTGTATAAGGCGCTCGGTTATTCGCGCGGACGCATCCTGTCCAAATACGTGGACTATGCGCTGTGGGCGTGTCTGATCGGCGGCGTGCTCGGCAATATCATCGGATTTGTGGGCCTGCCGCTGTTCTTGTTTACGGTGTTCGACGACATGTACTCGCTGCCTCAGATGCTGCTCTCGTACGACATCGTGTCCTCGATCGTTTCGGTGGCGCTGTTTGCCGTTGGCGTGGTGGGCGCCACGATTATCGCCTGCCGCCACGAGATGGCCGAGACCCCGGCCTCGCTCATGCGTCCCAAGGCCCCGCGCGCCGG
Source organism: uncultured Collinsella sp. (assembly GCA_905213265.1). Lineage (GTDB taxonomy): Bacteria > Actinomycetota > Coriobacteriia > Coriobacteriales > Coriobacteriaceae > Collinsella. Next base: position 6,128 of record CAJMHR010000053.1, on the reverse strand, counting down.
CTCGCGCATCTTGCTCGAGCGCATCGGCTTTATTTGGCGCCGCATGGGCTTCTTAAACAAGGTGGCGGCGCGTAACCTGTTCCGCTACAAAAAGCGTGCCTTTATGACCATCTTCGGTATCGCCGGCTGTACGGCGCTCGTGATCTGCGGTATGGGCATCCGCGACACGTCGGTGGCGCTTTCGCCCAAACAGTACGGGCATATCACGCGCTACGACCTGCTGGCGGTCGCCAATCCCGACGATTTTTCGCAAACGTGCGCGGCATTGGATGAGCGCAGCGCGGCCAATGATTCCAACGTGACCGTGACCTCAACCCTGCCGATTATGACCGACAACGTCACCTTTACGTTTGGTGGCAAGAGCGAGACTGTGCAGCTCATCGTGATTCCCGACGACCGCACGGGTGACTTGGGCGATTACGTGCGCCTGGAGGATGAGTCCAAAGAACCGCTGTCTTTGCGTGACGGAGAAGTGTTTCTGAGCAAAAGTTCACAGCTGGTACTGGGGATTCAGCCGGGCGATACGGCTCACGTCCAGGATTCGTCGCTCAATGTCGCCAAGGTCAAAGTCAGCGACATTTCGCTTAACTATCTGGGCAACACGCTTTACATGACGCAGGGCACCTATGAGCGCGCGTTCGGTCGAAGCGCACGCCTTAACGGCGTCTTTGTGCTGCTTAAGGGTTCGTCGGCCGACCAGATTGCGTTTAGCACGAATCTTAAGAGTGACGGTTGGCTTACGATTTCGAGCACGGCCGAGCATTGGGAGAACTACGAGGCGAACTTTACGATTATCAATTCGGTCGTAGTGCTCGTGACCTTTATGGCGGCGTGCCTGTCGTTTGTGGTGGTGTTTACGCTGTCCAACACGAATATCTCCGAGCGCGAGCGCGAGCTGGCGACCATTAAGGTGCTGGGCTTCCGCCGTGGCGAGGTGCACCACTACGTCAACAAGGAGACGTTGATCCTCACGGCGATTGGCACCGCACTGGGCGTGCCGCTGGGTGGCCTGCTTGCCGAGAGCTTTACGTACATCCTGCAGATGCCGTCGCTGTACTTTGACGTCGAAGTCGAGCCGCTGAGCTACGTGCTTGCCGTGGTGCTTTCCTTCGGCTTTACGATCATCGTCAACCTCGCTACCAACCGAACTCTCAACAAGATCGACATGGTCGGCGCCCTCAAGAGTGCCGAGTAACCTGCCTGGGATTCAAGCTGTAGCGAGCTGTAACGTACCATAACCGCATTTTTGCATAAACCGCCCCGCCGATTGCATATTTCGGCGGGGCGGTTGCTTTTTGCCCGCGGGTACCCCAGGGGGCGGCGTGCAAATTCCGGAGTATTCAGCATCCCGGAGCCCGCGGGTGCGGGAGCGGGCGCACAAAACAGCGCTTAAAGTCCTGATTCTGAGCCCCCAACGCCTCAAGAGTCGCTCGTTTTTTACAGGATGCGGCCCATGGCGCCTGCCTTTCGCCCAAAATCCAGTATGCAGGTGCCCTCGGCTGCTGAATACTCCAAAAAATGCACGCCGCATCCTACCCCAGGCACTTGCAGCAAGAAGACGAATAGCCTCGGCCTCCCCGGTTACCGCTGGAGGCCCCAGGGCTTACCTCCCAAATCTTTCCGCAGGACGGAAGGATCCCGCCGCGCGAAGCGCACGGCGGGATCCTGACATGTCCGAGGACGATTTGGGAGGTAAGCCCTGGGGCCTCCGATGAGAGCAGTTTCGGCCGAGGCTATTCGTCGCCGAAGCTGATGCCCAGCGCCTTGGCCTCGCGTACCAGATCGCTCTGGGGATCGACATACTTGAGCTTGCCGGCGACCTCCTCGAGCGGCATGTGGCACATCTTGCCGTCACGCAGGGCAATCATGTAGCCAAACTCGCCGCGTAGGCAGCCCAGTGCCGCCTCGACGCCACACTGGGTCGCAAAGATACGGTCCTGGGCATCGGGCTGGCCGCCGCGCTGCGTGTGGCCGGGGATGGCGACGCGGGTCTCGCGACCGGTCTTGGCCTCAATCTCCTTGGCGATGTCGTACACGATTGACGGGCTCGTGCGCTCGGCGAGCTTTTTCTTGTACTCCTTCTTGGACAGCGCCGCGTCCTCCTTGGAGATAGCGCCCTCGGCGACGGCTACAATCGTAAAGCGGCTGCCGGTTTCCATGCGATGCTCGATGGTCTTGATGACGTTATCCATGTCGTAGGGGATCTCGGGAATCAAGATGACATCCGCGCCGCCCGCGACGCCGGCATACAGCGGGATCCAGCCAACCTTGTGGCCCATGATCTCGATAACGAACACGCGGCCGTGGCTCGAAGCGGTGGTGTGGATGTCGTCGATGCACTTGGTGGCGACGTCGATGGCGCTCGTAAAGCCAAACGTCAGCTCGGTGCCCCATGTGTCGTTATCGATGGTCTTGGGCAGGGCGATAACGTTGAGGCCCTCTTCGCGCAGGCGGTTGGCGGTCTTGGTGGAGCCGTTACCGCCCAGCATAAACAGGCAGTCGAGCTGCAGCTTATGATAGGTGTGGACCATCGCCGGCACCTTCTCGACACCATCGGCTTCGGGGGTATCCAGGCGCTTGAACGGCGTGCGGCTCGTGCCCAGAATAGTGCCGCCGCGGGTGAGGATACCGCTAAAATCGGCGGGCGTCATGACGCGGAACCTGCTGTAGATAAGGCCCTGGTAGCCGTCCTCAAAACCATAGATCTCGATAGGTTCTTCGCTATTGGTCATAAGCGTTTTGACGATGCCGCGCATGGTGGCGTTGAGCGCTTGGCAGTCGCCGCCACTGGTAAGAAGACCGATCCTGAGCATGATGAATCCTTCCGGGCAAGTTATAACATGCGCATAAGTTTACCCCCGCACACTGTTGATACGGGGGTAAAACGTGTTAGCTCAAGCGTATGGAAATGTAAGCAACGTCAGGGAACGTAAGGTCGACGGGCCTGACTCCTTACAGCGCAAAGGCGTCGACGTCGCCCCAGTGGCGGCGCAGAGTGATGGCGGCAGCGGGCTCGGTATTGTCAAAGATGACCGACCATTGCGTATTGCTGGTGATGTCTTCCGGATTGGGCTCTTGCGCTGCAGCGCGTAGGGCCTTCCAAGCGACTGCCTCGTCTTGGGCGCCGGCATGGGCGTCAAGGACATCGGCGATGGCGACGGCGCGTTCCTTGCCATGGCCAAGCTCGCCATTCTTTTGGTTGGGCAGCACTTCGTCGCCATAGCAGGCGTAGAAGTTCGTAACCTGGCGTACAGGGGTCGCTTTGAAAGCGCGGTCCGGATCGCGCGGATCCCACTCTACTACGCGCGCGTCACCGGAGGCGTCGTTGATAAAGAAGTGGTAATCGCGTCCTGCCATGGCGTGCATGTCGTAGGCAGAAAGCAGGTCTACGGCCTCCTGTGTGGTAGCCGCGCGGTCGAGCACAAGGCGGATGGTGAGCGAAGTGTTGATGACGGGGCGTTGCGTGTCCTGGTCACAGGGCTTGGAATCCAGAGTGAGTACGGCAATGGACACGCCGCGTTCGTTAACACCTTCGAGCTGGGCAAACGGGCCCATGAGTGCGGCGGCACGTCCGGCGGCGGAGTCAAGCGGTGTGTTATCGCCCAGGTTGTTAAGGGCCGCAAAGCCGATGGAGGCATAGCCGTCGCGCGGGTGATTGCGCACCAGCAGCGCCGAGGTGTCGTCCTTAAAGTCGTAATTGCGACCGGTGCGCACGCGGCCTTCGGCATCTACGGCGACAAAAGCGCTGCAGGCAAACTGGGGCGCCTGGACATGTGCCGGCACGCCGGGCAGCACCTGCGCCACCACGGCATCGATGTAGGCCTGGTCGTCGTGCACGCCGGCGGCGATGATGCGGTCGAGGTCGTAGTCGTAAGCGATGTCGATTGCGTACAGGTCATAGCCATCCGCGTAGCCGGTCAAGCGTTTGAGCGACGCGGCGGACTTGATTTGCTTGCGGTAAACGATGCCGGCGGCAGCGGCAAGGCCGACGGCGACTCCCGCGACACCGCAGGCGATGGCAATGTTACGTGGCTTCATGACGGCTCCTCTCGTCCTGTTAGCGTAATTGTCGCAAAGGGAGCACGGGCATGATGGCTCAACTTGGCGAGCGGCGTGGGATTAAACATGGAATGAAAGGCACGGCGCTGGCGCGGCGGGGTATGCTGGAGGGGACCATCAACCCAGCGAAAGGGGAGAGCATGACGGATCAGGAAACGCCCGAGCGCGTGCACGTGACTGCCGACGATATCGAGGCTGCCAACGACCTTATCGACTTTATCGAGGCATGCCCCAGCATGTTCCATACGGCGGCGACCATTATGGCCGAGCTCGACGAGGCGGGCTTTACCTACCTGCCCGAGAACGCGGCATGGGATATCGAGCCGGGCGGGCGTTATTACACGCAGCGCAATACCTCGAGTGTCATCGCCTTTAAGGTGGGCGAGGACCTGGCCGCGACGTGGGGCGAGGACGGCGTTGCCGGCGACTATCATTTTCAGCTGACGGCGTCGCACAGCGACTCGCCGACGTTTAAGGTTAAGGCCGTGCCCGAGCTCGACGGCGCGGGCGAGACGCTGCGTCTGAACACCGAGGCCTACGGCGGCATGATTGACTACACCTGGTTCGATCGCCCGCTGGCGCTCGCGGGCCGCGTGCTGGTGCGCGAGGGCGACCGTATTGAGAGCCGTCTGCTTGCCACCGAGCGCGAGGTCGCTATTATCCCGAGCCTTGCCATCCACATGAACCGTGGCGTTAACGAGGGCTTTGCTCCCAACCGAGCCGTCGACCTGTGCCCGCTCATCAGCGCTGGCGAACTCAAGCAGGAAGATTTTGATGCCCTGATTGCCGATGAACTGGACGTCGAGCCCGAGCAGATTCTGGGCCGCGATCTGTTCCTGGTCAATCGTCAGGATGCGCGCATTTGGGGCTGGGCCGACGAGTTTATCTCGACGCCCAAGCTTGACGACCTGGCCTGCGCCTATACCTCGCTACAGGCATTTTTGGGTGCCGAGAACGCGCACGACGTCTCGGTCTTCTGCTGCTTTGATAACGAGGAGGTTGGCTCCGAGACCAAGCAGGGCGCCATGTCGACGTTCTTGGCCGACGCGCTGCGCCGCATCAACGGCTCGCTGGGCTTCGATGACGAGTCGTATCATCGCGCGCTTGCCGCATCGATGCTCGTGAGCTGCGATAATGCGCATGCCGTGCACCCCAACCACGCCGAGAAGTGCGATGCCCGCAACCAGGTGGTGCTCAACGGCGGCATCGTCATCAAGGAAGCCGCCAACCAGCACTACTGCACCGATGCCTTTAGCCGCGCGGTGTTCCAGGCCATCTGCGATGACGCCGATGTGCCCACGCAGGCCTTCGCCAACAAGAGCGACATGGCCGGCGGCTCCACGCTCGGCAATCTGTCCAACATGCAGGCGAGCATGCACGCCGTGGACGTGGGCCTGCCGCAGCTTGCCATGCACTCGAGCTACGAGACCGGCGGCGTGCGCGACGTGATGTACGCCATCCGCGCCCTCACCGCCTTCTACGAGCGCGACCTAACCATCAACGGTGCCGAAAGCGTGGAGCTGTAAATGCGAGCCGAAGAAATGAAGGCCGAGCATGGGGCTCAGCTTATTGATCGGGGTTTACAGCTGTTCGTCGCCGCTTGCCATGAGTCAGGGGTCGACGTGTCCAAGGCGCGACCAACGAGTGCTGAAGAACTCAAACGTAACGCCTATTCGGACCGCTATGACGAGGAGACGGACTGGCTCTAATAAGCGAAGTGTCGAAAACGCTAGATGTATGTTTGATATCACTTTGGTGAGAGTGTCGCAGGCAGAACTACCGGTATGGCGCAAGCCAACCTGACCCCATTGCACTAAACCTACCAAAAAGGGACAGGTTCATTTTGGCAGGTTTTATCTGGGCAAATGCCGCAATACCACCAGCTGGACGGAATTGTTAAGACACCGCGGGTTGGGCAAACGTCAGCGAGCGACGTCCAGAGCGAACAAGTTGGCATGAAAAAGGCGAGGTATTGACCTTCTGGTCATGCCTCGCCTTTTGAATGACAAATTGTGGCTTATAGGACAAAATGTGTGTCTGCTTTAGGGGCATCGGCGCAGGTCGATGCC
>CAJMHR010000052.1 GCA_905213265.1 uncultured Collinsella sp. | reverse complement strand
TATCGTTGGGGCCAGGCCCGATTTTGCCTCTTGACAATGTCCTGCTCATATTAAATGCCGGTACGCTTGCAGAATCGTACCTGTTCCGATTACAGAAAAGGGGCCGTCATGCGTAAGCCTGCCTCCTGCGTCCTTTCCATCGCGCTCTCGCTCGTAATGACGGTTGGTTTTATCCCGTCACCCGCGCTTGCCGAAATCGCCAGTGCGCCAGAACCCGCCGCGCAAAGCGCCGGCAAACCTAACGAGAGCCCAGCCGAAACCACGTCGGGCCAAGCCCGGGCAAACGATCAAATCAGCGCCGCCTCCGGCACCAATGTAACGGCCAACGCAACGCAGCCGATCGACGCCAGCATGTTCAGTATCGAGGACACCGACATTCGCTACACGGGCAATCCCGTGATGCCCACCGTCACGTCGTCGACCGTGCCGAGCGACCAGTACACTGTCGCCTACGAGAACAACGTAGCCATCGGTCAGGCGACCGCCGTTGTGACCGCCGACGACCAGAACTACAGCGGCACCTGCGCGATCCCATTTGAAATCAAACCGGCGAACGCGGCCGCGAACTACCAGCACAGCACCACCGCGCAAAGCGGCGACATCACGCTCACCGTCCAATGGAACGACCCGAGGCTCGGCCAGGAGACCACGTTCCATGTGACTGCGACGGGCGGAAGCGGTGCGTACCAATTCCGCATGGACGCACCGACGTATATGGATCCCGACGGTAGCAGCGAAAGCGTTGCCGACCCCAGCCGTAACCAGTGGCAGCAATACACCGGCGAATGCACATCGCACGACTACCAGTTCGAAATGACCGCTAGCGGCACCTATTACCTGCGCTTTTACCTGATGGATAAGGCGGCCGGCGTGTACTATCTGCGCTCAAACGTGTTTGCGAGCGCGAACGACGACGCCTATCCGGCGGTCAGCGCCATCGTGAAGTCCGCAGTCGACAAATGCAGCGCCGATACCGACGGGTCCGACTACGCCCGCGCCCTGTGGCTGCACGACTGGACTCTTGACCATCTGGAATACGACCACGACCTTAACTGGTGCTCGGCCGAAAGCGGCCTCACGCGCCACCAGGGCACCTGCGAGAGCTACCAGCGCATCTACTCCAAGCTCCTTGACGCCGTGGGCATCGCCAACGGCCGCATCACCGGCAACGGCCACACCTGGAACGCCGTAAAGATCGACGGCAATTGGTGCCAGATGGACCTAACCTGGGACGACACCAGCGACAACTGGTACGGAGACCTGGACCAGCGCCATCTGTACTTTGGCCTGACCGACGAGGTCATGGCGATCGCCCACTCCGACCACACGGCAAACTACCAAAAGGACGACTACGCCTACCGCTCAACCGACCTGTCCAACAATTACTTTGTGCGAAACGGCAAGGCAGATGAATGGGTCGAGAAGTATGCCGACCGCATTCAGCAGCACCTAGATGCCAGGGAAGAGAGCTTTTCCATTGACGCCGACAACCAGTTGTTTCCGCCCAGCATCTCGGAGATTCAGAACGGGATTGTTGCGTATGCGATGAATCAGAGGAGGTGGAAAGTCCAAGGCGCCAAGGTTGAGCTGGCCGCAACCTCCAATGTCGCTACTCTGCCGAACAGCACATTGACAGTAAAGTACGACTGCACTGCCAAATATCAAGCCGCTCAAGTAAAGCCAGTGCAGAGCGTCCCCGACGGCGAATACATGATCTGCAACAGAGGGCTGGGCACGGCGATGCTCGATATCTCAGGAGCCTCGAGGTCCAACGGCGCCAACGCCCAGCTATGGGAGGCCAACGGCTCGGTGGCCCAGCGGTTCATGATCTCCTACGACGAGTGCGCGGGCGCCTACGAGATCATGTGCGCGGCGTCGGGGCTAGCGCTCGACGTGGATTGCGCCGACTTCTCGAGCGGCGCCAACGTCCAGCAATACGCCAGAAATGGCAGCACAGCGCAGAGGCGGCTGATCACGCAGCGCGGCGACGGCGCTTACACGATCGCGTCCGCGGGCGGCCCCGGCCTGGTCCTCGACGCAAAGCGGGGATCGACCTTGAACGGCACGAACGTCCAGCTGTACGAGTCGAACGGATCGGCAGCGCAAAGCTGGAGGCTGGCAGCAACTGGCAGAAACCCATTGTCGGACCGGCGCGGAGAAGACACGAAGGATTAGCAGACGAGCTGTTCAACCGCTCGAACGATATCGGAATCGATCTCGAAGTCGAACTTTCTGGCGAACATCATCTTTGAGTCCTTAATCGAATCTAGATCATCCATAGACAACACTCGCGGGGACTCGTCCTCGCCCCAATCAATCATGCGCATGATGCCGTCCGTATTGTCCTCCCCGGGCATTCGATAGAAATCGAACCGCTTACCTGTATTCCAAGCAAAGGTCTGCAGAAACAATTCGTCACCGCACATAGAATCCCAGAAAACTGACCGTACCAGAGAAGCATTCTCTACGACGTATCGAGCGAGCTCATCAGTTATAGAGAACCAGTTGTCGCCTTTCATCAGCTTAAGGCCTTCAGCAGGCTTCCTATAGAGTTGCAGAAGCCTCGCCAAAAGACCGTTCACCTTTCGCAAAAAAATTTGGGTCTTGCTCTTCCCGAAGGCGTTCCAGATTACATGGCCGCCGATCCTACTCCCATAGTCCCTATTGTGGTTTTCGAAACGAACAAACTCCTTGCCCCCGCAGGAATCGAAGAAAGAATGGATCCGATCCTGGCTCTTGATGGGAAGGTCTTGCCCGCTCAAAAGGTGATAGTAGGTGTAACGCCCCTTGTCAACAGCGGCGTTGAGCAGGCCAAGCTCACAGGCGATTTGCGAGTAGCCTCCCCATGTGACGCTAATACGGGGAACGAAAAAGATTCCCGCCTTATCAATGGAAGCCAGCGCTCTGTTTTCATCCCATCCGGTATTCTTAGCGTCCATGTGGATGAAGATATCGTTCCGGGGGTCATCAAGGGTCCTCAGAAGCGTACGGAGGGTCCAGTCATCCTTATGAGCCATGACGAGATATGCATGCTTGCATCCAGTAAACACGATTTTGTCCTCAACCATGACAGTTCCATCACCAACAGACATATTTTTGTCACCGTTCATTAAGCCTTCCCCAGCAATTTCTTTAACCTTCGTTTGACTCCCCCGAGCTTGCCACGTACGCGCTGGGCGAGGGAGGGTTCAAAGCCATACACAGCCATCATCTCATCGATTCCTCTCCCGCACTCGAGGTCGGCCATGAACTCGCCGCGTCTCTCATAAGGCACAACGGGCCTAACCAGGCTAGGATTGCCAGGCAACACCTTCTCGAGGGAAGACTCGCCCCACTCAATCCCAGACTTAAGCCTCTCAATTGCAGCAAGGCCCTTTGAGGTGTTGCACAGCACCGCGGAAACCCCGCCCTCGTAGTCGACCTCAGGGTGCGACGACTGGATCCCCCAGAAGTCCCCCAACGTGACGTCTGAGCCGCACGAGCGCTTGACACGACAAGCAAAGCACGAGGGTCTTAAGCTAGCGTTAGCAAGGAACGCTTTCATGTACCAGTCATCCCCGAAGATGCAGCTGTCGGCCGCCGCGGACGAAGCCCTCGCGACATCTTTCTCCGCATCATGCGCATACGCGTATGATGCGGAGTAAGACAGCCATCCGGTTGCCTTACTCCGCATGTTCACCGCGCGCAGCGCCGCACCCACACCGACCTCCTTATATGCTGCCCACTTCTCCCAGAGGAGCGGCGAGGGGACGCCGTGGCAAATGACATCCACCGAGAGGAAACCGTCTGAGTCGGCGAGCTTCCCAAGGTAGGACCTCATGCCCGCAACTTGGCACGCGGTGCCGGAGAAGAGCACTCGCCTGCCACCGCGCAGAGCCTCCCGCACGCCCTCGTAGGCCTTGCGGCCGACCGAGCTCTGCACATACTTGGAACGCATGACGGAATCGAGATCTGACCCGTCTTCAACGAGCACGTGCCGCACATGTCTGCAGCCCTCATCCCAAGCGGCGCCGCACACGACGCCGCCATCCGCAAGAACGTCAAGGGCGAGCAGCCCGAAGACCCCACCCGAAGAGGAGGCAAGTCTCTCTCCCCTGTCCCTCGACTTCGCCCAGAGAACGGACTGCGCGCCATCCTTGGGGCGCTCCCCCATTGCGGGACACACCGAATCGCAACCCCCGCAGCCGATGCAGACATCTAAATTGACCATTGGCGTGGGGAAGCCACAGCCGTCGGCAATCATCCCGATGCAGGATTTCGGGCACCTCGCGGCGCAGGCGCCGCAACCACAGCACGCATCTCCCAGCAACGTGATCTTCGGAAGGGACTTAAGCATAAAAAAACCTCCTAACGCAGGAAGGGCAACTTAGCCGCGATCGACGACTTCTCGCTTGAATCGAGAACGAAGAGCCACATTGCGGCAGCGAAAAGCACGGTGTAGACGACGCCCCAAGCCAGGAAAAGCAGCCAGCTAGTCACGGGCAGCAGCAGAGCCAGCCCCATGCATGCGGCCAAGACCACCGCGGAAGCCAAGACCACAGGCAGGTTCTTCTTCCAGAAATAAGCCATGTCCAGTCCGATACGCGCCTGATAGTACCAGTTCATAAAGAGACCGTTACCCAAGGCGATGCTCGCGATGTAAGCGATAGCGGGGGCCCAGTATCCGAGAACGGGCGAGGCAAACCATGTAAAAAGAACATTGAGACAAGCCATACAGAGGTAAACCACTGAACGCGCCCTATGCCTGTTTTTAGCGCGCTGGATCTCGATTCCCGTGTTCTGGCAAAGCGGTACGCCCACGGGCAGCGTCATCGCACAAATGAGATAGTAAGTATCAAGGAAGCCCTCACCCGCCCACTTGGTAATGAAGAATCGTCCAAGCAGGACGAACCCACAGTACACCCAGCAGAAGAGGAACATCTGGTAGCGCCCTACGCGCGTCATGAGCCGAGTTAGCACTCCGTTGTCATCCGATTCAGCGACGATCCTATTGATCTTGGGCACAAATACGCTCGACATTGTTGTCGAGAGCGAGTAAAAGATTTGACGGATTTGCAGCGCCACAGCGAAAACAGATACAGTGACTGCGTTCGTGAGCGCGCCGAGCATCATATTGGGCACGCTCTGGTTAACTAAATCGCAAACCTGGTTGGCGAATATCCAGGCCGAGAAAGCTGCGACCGCGTGGAACAGAGCTCCGTCAAACCTCCTGAGACTGAATCGCATACCGAGCTTCGACACAGCATAATGCATGTTGAGGGCGAGCAGAGTCAAGGTGACTGCGAGCTGAGCCAGCGCTACACCGACCGCGCCCATACCAAAGTTGAGCAAGACAAAAGCGATACCCGGTGTCGCTAACGTGGTGAACATCTGACGGCTTTGCTGAAACTTGAACTGTTCGTGGGCCATGATGTATGCGTCGAACACAGTCGAGAACAGCACCGCCGCCACGTTCACCGCCATGATAGCCATGAGCTCGCCCGCAAGCCCGACTTGGTCGAACGTAAAGCTGCCAGAAAAGAATAGCCCAACGTTCGCAGCAAAGAGCAGTCCCAACACCAGTGCAATGGAGCTGATCATCGCATATAGCGCAAGGTACATGCCATTGAGTGATCGGACGTCTTCCTCCGTCCCCTTAGCCTTCTTCTGCGTATAGAAGCGGATATACGCCTCGGAGAAACCAAACGTCAGAAGCGTTAGGGAGAAGACGAAGGAATTCGCAGTCTGGTAAACGCCGTAGTCCGCCTGACCCACGAAAGCGAGGAGCATCGGGGTATAGACGAGGTTGACGAGATTCTTAACGATGATGTTCGCGTACCCGAGAATCGCCCCGGCCTTGCGTTGACTAACCATGGACAGTATCTCCCGAAGATAGAGTTTCAGATTTCACTGGACATAACCACCCTATAAGCTGGCAAGGGCAGCGCGAAGCCATGCGACGGAATCATTCCTCTTCTCCTCAAGCTCTCGCTCGAAGCCGGTCCAATCGAACTCATCGACGCAGCGCTCGCGGAAGCAATCCTTACCGGCGCGGTTGGAGTTAATCCCAAACAAGGCGTGGAGGGTATCGAACCTGCTGGACATATTCCCAGCATTTCCCTGCCGTTCGTAAATCACAAAAGGCCGGTGGAAAAGGAGACTGAAAACTGTAGCGTGGAAGCTGTCAGTGCAAACGAGAGCAGAGTGGTGAATAAGCCACACGAACTCCGCGGGGCCGACCGGCAAATGGATATCCGTCAAGTCCACCAGCCCCAGGCCGTCGCGGCCACATCGCTCCGCGATCTTTGCCGAAGCTGTATCGTCTCCCAAGACATACTTAAGGCAGAAAGGCCCCTCCAGGTCGATGCCCGGAATAATCGGGCGCTCCTCTATCTCGGACCACCACTTGGCAGTTTGGAGCATCGTAGGGTCAAGAACGACCTTGACGTCCCGCCCAGTAAGCTCGCGGACAATCTGAGCACCCGCGAACTCCCGAACACCGATGTCCTTGATTCCGCCAAGCCATTCGGAGTAGCGCCGACCCCACTCCTCAGGCATGTCCGACATGCCGATGCCGAAACTAGCGGCATAGGCCATTTTCTTGTCGACGCCCACGGCGCACTGGGCGCCAAACTTACTCGCACCCAATCCCCACCCGGGGTTCCAGCATTGATCGGAGCCGATCACGACGGGACCAGTGATGCTACGAACGTCCCTCTCGGCAATCTCAACGACAGGCGCACAGTACTCATCCTGAAAAACTCGGAAACGCCGCCTCCTCTCGGCGGGCGCCTTCTTCGACTCGATTCGGACTCTGTTGAGGTCCGCCATGATCTTAAAGACCCCGCGCTTACTCACCGGGCGGCGGCAATCGACCGAAAGAACCTCTTTGCCGGTAAGAGAGGCGACGGCGGCCTCGAGGGCGCAGGCCTGCAGCCTGTTCCCGTAGTTGGTGGGGTCAAAAATGCTGAGAATATATATCTGCCTGTCGTTCAATGAAACTCCAATCAAAGATAACTAACGAGTGCCTCGGCGTGAAATCCAGTACTTAATGGTTCTGCCGATAGACCGGATGTACAAACCGAAGCGGATATACAGCGGAATCATGCCGCTGCAGCCGAGCCAGAGGCGAAGAAACCGCCGGTTCTCGCTCCTGCAACAGCCGTTCTCAAGAGCCCCGTGGCAATCAAATCCTTCCAGGCTATCTGTCAACCAGGAAAGGACATCAGAATCGGAAGCGCCGTTGGAGAACGCAGTCTCCGCAGCGTAGGCGCAGGCCCCTACAAACCTGTCAGTAAGCAGTCGGTCGACTGCCTCCAAGCCATCGGGAGACATCCCTGCGTCAGGCTTGGCGGCGAAGCAGAGAACGTCTCGCATAGCCCGGGGGTAATCGAACTGCCCCTCCAGGTTAAGGCCCATGGCCGAGCCCCCGGAAGGCATGCGGTAGAGATAGTAGACATCGCTGTCTTCGACAGATTCGCAAATAGAGGCGCAGCAGAGCAGCTTCAGGATGAACTCCTGGTCCTCGCCGGTCCGCCTCCCGACCGTGAACCGGACCCCACTCGCCGCGATGAGCCGAGCAGAAACGAGGAAGAGCCAGCAGGGGAAAGTGGCGTATCTGTTCCCGAGCGATAGCTCGAGGAACTCCGATGCGTTCCCGAGGAACCGCCCGTACCCGAAGACCGTGCCTCGGGGAAGAGCACGGTACGCAAGCGCGACGACATCGGGGCGGACAGGCCTGCGTCCCAGCAGGGACCCCGCCTTCTCCACGAAGTTGGGAACGACGGTGTCATCGACGTCCAAGAAGGCGAGATATTCCCCACTGGCGGCCGCGATAGCAGCATTGCGCGCAGCGGAGACCCCGGCGTTCCCCTGGTGAAGAACCTTAATGCGATCATCGCCCCGCGCGAGCGCATCGGCCATCTCACCCGTACCGTCAACAGATCCGTCATCGACGATGATGGCCTCCCAATCGTCGGACGTCTGCTCAGAAAGCGAGCGAACGGCTGCCTCTAGGGTAGAAACGGCGTTATAGGCGGGGACAACAAACGTGATTAGAGGCGCCGTGACAGTTTGATACATGGATTTAACCTCTAGAAAAGGAGAAGCGGATAGAAAACGGCGCTCTTCATGACCTCGACATAGTTGAATGAAGGGATGAAGCTTGCCATGGAGATCAACCAGACGGCAATAGCGAGCAACATCAAAACGGCATCGGCAAGAATCGGCCATCGCGAATCAACCGCATGGCCCCTTCCCTTGTTGTTAAGCAGATATGTCGAGCCAATCAAGATCGGAATGAACTTCAAGCGGTTGCCGACGTTAACGAGGGTGAGTTCCATCGCGATGACGCACATCGTCAAAACAAGAACGAGCGCCGTTCGTCCATCATGCTGTCTCGTGGCGTAGATTCTAAGCAGCAGGACCCCGAGCAGCAGCAACGAAAACACATGGCTCAGATTGCTGAGAAGGTTGTCCGCCTGCTCTTGATCCCACTCCGTGCCGATGGTATAGAAACTCGCCTTCTTCAGAACGCTCGTAATGACAGGCACCCCGTCAAACAAATGGGACGCGAGAAGTACGGAAGCCACGGAAATCATGGTGACGACCGCGACAACGCAGATAATCGAATTCCTGACAGGGTTACGCTCGAGAATCGGCTGAACTAGGAACAAAACCAAGACGAGCAGCATAGAATTGTGGATGAGGCATGCGACGATGATCAGGACGAGCGACGGCAGAGAATCCCTGAACCCGTAAGACCGCCTCTTACATATCGCGACCGCACAAATCACGCAGCCGAGAGCCGAGCGAACGTTACCGATCAGGGGCTGCGCCGGGACGGCAAAAAAGATGAATACCATGAGCGGGAGGAAAGCCCATGCATCTGTCGTCTCCTCGGCACACCTGTCCATCATCAGCCAAGCGATGAGACCGTAACCGAAAAACGCGGCGAGCGACTGGAGGAGTCGGAGGTCGCCGATATTCCCGGTTACCCAACACAGAAAGTTCCAGACGAGCAGGCCGTTGTGATCTTCGTTCAGGCTGGTTCCGATCGAGAGAATGTTCCTGCCATCGTAGTAGCCGCATTCAACCATCCATCGGGTCATATCGACAGGGTGGTTGTAAACGATACCATGGGCGACAAGCGCAGCAGAAAACCCAACCCCAAGGGCGCAGGCAACCGCCATCTTCTTTGTAGGGGCCCCGGTAAAGACGAGAAGGGAGAGGAAAACGGCGAGGAGGGGCGAAACAATAGCGCATACGCCAAGGAAGAACACCATGCCGAGCGCGTTCCCCCTACCCGCCATCGATAGGGTCCTCTGCGGCATGCCTCCCGAACTGATAGTTAAGATCTTCATCGAGCCAAGCTCCTCGCCAGCGGAGTAGCAGCGCGGCAGGCAACCAGGCACACATACGCAAGATAATCCATTTTCTTTTCCAACAAAGTGAAGAAGATCCGCTGCTCAAGCCTCAAATCCCCGCATCGACCGATGGCCTCCGCGTACAGCGATGTATCCCTGAACTCCTGGAACTGCTTTTTAAACCACTTGCCATCAGCATTCTTGCGCATGTCGTAGAAACCGTTAGACAGATAACCGACAAGAGCGGTCTCAGCAAATCCATTCCCCGGCCATTTCGAATCCCACGCGACGGCCTGTCGATGGACGGCTTCCTTGACCATGGCGTACTGGGCAATCTGGCCTTCGCGATAATTGGCAGTAATGCTGCTTGCGTTGGGACGATAATAATACAAGGGCTCGCGAACGCATGCGGCGCTCTTCATATTATCGAGAATGTAAAGGCTTTGCAGCTGATCTTCCCCAAGCTGCATCTTCCCATAAGGCGAGTAATCTGAATCGGCATCGACGCAAGACCTTCGAGCGATTTTAGTGACCATATTAGGAATATATCCATCGAGGAACGCAGAGCGTACATCGTTAAGGCTTTCTCCGGTATAGAAACGCTGTTCACCGGGCAGTCCCCCAGGAAGCACAGAGCCGAACGTCGGAGATTCGCTAAGGCAGATCAACACGACGTCGGGATCCAGTTCGTCAATGATCCCGGAAACCGCACACATTGCATTGGGCGCCAGACCGTCGTCGCCGTCGACGTGCCAATAATAATCACCGTTGGCGGCTTTGATCCCGGCACGGCGAGCAAGCAGCAACCCCTTGTTCTCCTGTTTAACTATGCGGACGGGAACATCCGCCTCCGCGGCGAAGCGCTCATAGATACTCGCGCTGCCGTCGGTCGAGCCGTCGTCGACGATGACGACCTCGTAGTCGGAATAATCCTGATGTGCAATGCTGTCCAAGCATTGTCCGAGATATTCCTCTACGTTATAAACGGGAATGATTATCGAGAATCTCACATTAAAAACCTTTGTTCATAGGGATTATCCGATTGCTTTGCCAGAAATCGCGGCATAAAGGGCATAGAAAGCGTTATGCATCTTCGGGGAAAGCGCAAAAAGCGCGCACCTCAGTCTCCAGGTGCGCGAAGCTAGGGTGTTCTTTGAGGCGCGCATCGCAAGGTCGCGGGCAAGCCTCAAATACGCCTGCCCCTCCGCCCTGTCGGCAAAGCTATCGAGATCAACCCGCATGGCAACGCGCAGAATGCAATACGCTCGGAAGCACTCGAACTCGCCATCAAAATTTCCCTCGGCAACCCGCCGCACGGCCTCAATGGCAGCATCCATATCCCTCACATGCTTAGGGCCTTGCTTCTTAAGCGTTGTGATGGAACCGGGCCTCGTCACGTACGCATAGAAAGGGGCGTCAGTGACAGCGACGGTCTCTACACGGGAGCAAATCGCGGAAGTCACGCCCATATCCTCGAAAAGCTGACCCTCGGGGAACACAAGGTCGGGCATCAAAGAACGGGAAAACAACTTGCCCCAGGCAGACCCGCTCTCCCCTTCGAGCAGAAGAAGGCGCCTCAGATGCTCCCAGCCGCTCTCCAACGTGAACAAAGGCTCACTCCGCATTTCATAACTCTCGAGAGGAGGCATCTTGGCAAAGGACCCCGCGACAAACGACACATGGTATCTCAAAGCCGCCTGGAGCATGAACTCAACGGCCCGCGGATCTATGAGATCGTCTCCGTCGACATACATCAAGTAGTCACCGTGACAAAGCCGAGTGCCATAATTTCGGGCAGATGAGAGCCCGCCGTTCTCCTTGTGGAGAATCTCGACGCGTGAATCATCCCCGACGACGCTAGCAATCAACTCAACCGTGTCATCGGTACAGCCATCATCCACGATAAGAATCTCAATATTTGGATACGTCTGACAGAGCAGCGACCTTATGCAGGGAAGCACGAACGACCCCACGTTGAAGATGGGGACGACGATGCTAACAAGAGGCGCTTCAGCTTTTGATGCTGTAGAAATCATATCTTTAGAAAGAACCTCCCAAATCCAAGGCATCCAGGTACTCCCCCAGCTCTTCCTCCCAGTCGGGCATGTGGAAGCCGACCGACTCGAGCCTGGACAGGTCGAGCGCGGAGTGGACCGGGCGCGGGGCGACGGGGCCCGCGGCGCCGGCGTAGTAGTCGGCGGTGCTGACCGGCACGGCCTTCTCCCCGTTGCCGTTGGCGGCCTCGAAGACGGCGCGGGCGATGTCCGCCCAGCTCTTGA
>CAJMHR010000051.1 GCA_905213265.1 uncultured Collinsella sp. | reverse complement strand
CGCATTTGAATTGCCATTCTTCCGCGACTATCTCGCGGCTCAATGCGTGAAATAGAAGTCAATGTGGCAAAGGGGCAGTCCCTTTGTCACATTGCCTATAGGTAGCGACCGGTAATGCTCTTGGAGCAAGCCGCGATGTCGCCCGGCGTGCCGGCGCAGACGATTTGCCCGCCCGCGTCGCCACCGCCCGGCCCCATGTCGATCACGTAATCGGCGTTACGGATAAGGTCGAGATCGTGTTCGATCACGATAACCGTGGCGCCCTTGGCAACGAGGCCGTCGAACACACTCAGCAACACCTGAACATCGAGCGGATGCAGGCCGATCGTGGGCTCGTCGAACACGAATACGGCGTCGTCCTGCACGCGGCCCATCTCGCTCGCAAGCTTAAGACGCTGAGCCTCGCCACCCGAGAGCGCCGGTGTGGGCTCGCCAAGTGTGAGATAACCCAGGCCCAGGTCGTGCAAGGTCTGCAAGCGCGTCTGAACCTTCTTGAGTCCCAGTGTGGCGTCGATGGCCTCGTCCACACTCATGTCCATGAGCTGCGGCAACGTCAGCAAGCTCCCGTCCTTACCCTCGCGATGGATATGCGAGGCGGCCTCGGCGTAGCGCGAACCACGGCATGCTGGGCAGACGATCTCGACGTCGGGCAAAAACTGCACGTCGAGCGATATCGAGCCCGTGCCGTCACACGTAGGGCAGCGCAAGGCGCCGGTGTTGTAGCTAAAGGCGCCCGCCTTGTAGCCGGCTGCCTTGGCCTCGGGCGTACGGGCGAAGGCGCGGCGCAGCTCATCATGGATGTCGGCATAAGTCGCTACCGTCGAGCGCACGTTGGCGCCGATGGGCGTAGCGTCAATCAGGTTTGCGCGGGCAATACCCTCGGCATCGACCCAACGCACGTGCCCCGGCAGGCGCTCGCCGGCTGCCTGCGCCTTGAGTGCCGGGATGAGCGTCTCGAGCACCAACGTCGTCTTACCCGAACCCGAAACGCCCGTCACCGCAACGAGACGGCCGCGCGGGATATCGACTTCGAGCGGCTTGACGGTATGGATGGCATCGGTCGCCATGCGGATATGGCCCTGGTCGAACATTTCCTCGTCAGTCACCTGCGGACGCAAGCGCTTGGACTCTGCGCGCAAAAACGGGGCGATGCGGCTGCCCTGCGATTGTTCGACCTCGTCCACCGTACCAGCGGCAATCACGTTACCGCCGCCTGCTCCGGCAACGGGGCCCATCTCGACCAGATAGTCGGCTTCCGCCAGTACGCGCGTGTCGTGGTCGACAACAACCACGGTGTTGCCGTCATCCACCAGATCGCGCATCACGCCCACCAAGCCGTCGACATTGGCAGGATGCAGGCCGATCGAAGGCTCGTCCAGCACATAAAGCACACCCGTCGACCGGTTGCGCACCACGCGGGCGAGCTGCACACGCTGGCGCTCACCCGTGGAGAGCGTGGCACCGGCGCGGTCGAGTGAAAGGTAATCGAGACCCAGGTCGACCAGACGACGGGCCGCGCTCAAAAACGAATCGCAGATATCCGTCGCCATGGGCCGCATCTCGGGCGGCAAGGATGCGGGCACCCCTCGCACCCACTCAATCGCCTCGCCTAACGTCATGGCCGCGGCCTGCGCTAGATTGATACCGCACACCTGGGGCTGGCGCGCAGCCTCGGAGAGACGCGTGCCACCGCAATCGCGGCATGGCCCCTCGCGCAAAAAGCGTGCAACGCGTTTGAGACCCTTATCGTCTTTGACCTTTGCGAGTGCGTTCTCGACGGTATAGACGGCGTTGTAATAGGTGAAGTCGAGCGGCGTGGCGCCCTCGCCGTTTTTGGGAACGTAGAGAATGTGCTTCTTAACCGCCGGACCATGAAACACGATGTCGCGCTCTTGAGGCGTGAGCTGGTTAAACGGCACGTCGGTGCGCACGCCCATCTCGCCAGCCACCTGCTTCATCAGATCCCACATGAGCGTACCCCAGGGAAGCACCGCACCCTCGTTGATAGTCTTTGACTCGTCGGGCACCAGACTCGCCTCGTCCACCTCGCGCATGACACCGGTGCCGCCACAGGTGGGGCACGCACCGCCGCTATTGAAAGCCAAATCCTCGGCACTCGGCGCGTAGAACTCGCGACCGCACGCAGGGCACGTGAGCGACAGGCCCGCAGCCACGTTAAGGCTCGGCTCCACACGCGCCCCGCAGCGCGGGCACACGTGATGGGCACAGCGGCTAAAGAGCAGGCGCAGGCTGTTGTTGAGCTCGGTCATGGTGCCAAAGGTGGAACGCACGCCCGGCACGCTGGGGCGCTGATGCAATGCGAGCGCCGCCGGTACGTGCAGCACCTCGTCCACCTGGGCGTGCTCGGCCTGTGTCAGACGACGGCGGGTATAGGTGCTGAGCGCCTCCAGGTAACGGCGCGAGCCCTCGGCATAAAGAACCCCCAGCGCCAGCGAGCTCTTGCCCGAACCCGACACGCCGGCAATACCCACGAGCTTTCCCAGCGGAATATCGATATCGATGTCTTTGAGGTTATGGACACGCGCGCCACGCACCTCGATAGCCTGCGGGCTCATCTTCTGTTCCGTCACCTTTATCACCCTACTCATGCCATAAAACTCGATTGCGAATGTACTCGCCCAGCATGGGCACGGTAAGCCGGACGAGGCCGTATCCAGCAGCCTCGATGACGCGCTCGCGAATCAGGCTTGCGCGATATTTGCTCGCCCAGCTCTGGGTACGATCACAACGCTCAATGATGTCCGCCATGCGCGTCGGTTTGTTCTCGTCAACCGCCATAGCCTCGATAAAAAGGCGCTGTGGACTGCGCAGCCCGTAATACAAGGGAGAGTCCACTGCTTCATAGAACTCGGAGACGGCATCCGCATGGCCATCCTCGACATCACGCCTTTCAATGGCCTGCGAGCCACGTCGGACAGCAGAGCGCCACATGTAATAGCCCACCAGCTGAACCATATAGGGATGCCCCATGCTCTTGCGTGCCGCAAGGTCCGCCGTCTCCGCGTCAACGTAAAGACCAGCGTCTTTGACCGTCTGGATATATGAATCGCGCACCTTGGGCAAAGAAATCGCCCCCAGCGTACGCTGCTGGGCACGGCGCAAAAACGTCACGCTCGGCTCTTCGAGCAAGTCATCAACCATACTGGGCAATCCAGCGAACACCAGCGCAAGACCGCGCTGGTCGCTATCGGGCAATCCCGTAGCATCCTGATCTCCGAGCACTTGCTGATAGAGAACGGCAAGAGCCGCCAGCTCCTCGATAGACGCAGACTGCGCCTCGTCAATCGCAAACAGTATGCCCTTGCCTGGACCGAGCTTCTTGAGGCGCTCGTTGACCAGCCCTCGTAACGTCTCGCCCTTTGCTCGCGCCGCCTCGACCGACATCCGGCCAAACGACGGCCCGAACTCCATTGACGTCACAACGGGTTTATTCGAGCGAAGCGCGTCGGCTAAGCGGTCGCATAAGCCAAGCGAAGCGGAATCGGAGATAACCGCCCATCCGCGCTCGCTGGCTAGACGTTGCAGCTCCCGCAGGAGAACCGTTTTGCCGCAGCCGCGGTTTCCCGTAATGAGCATGAGCCTACCCGGCGCTCCGGCGCCGTTGTCGAGCCCTTCCTCAAAATCTTCGATGACCGACTCTCGACCGATGAGCATCGGAGGCCGCTTGCCTGCCGTTGGCTTAAAGGGATTTGGATTCATGTCGGCCTCCTCGGATCGGTAAACCCTGGTAACAGTTATACCAACTTATACCGAGTTATACCATCAGCAGGTGACAAAGGGGCCGCCCTTTGTCACCTACGGCAGAAAAACTCGGCGTCTGCTGCTCGCCAGGGGCGGAAGGTGGAGGGGTCGATCTTTACGTGCGCCGCGGCGGGTACGTCATACCATTTGACCGTGTAACCGGCGCCGTGAGAGCAAAAGACCGAGTCGGGCGTGTTGGGCAGATCGGCCTCGGGCTCATAGGCGGCCGTCTCGATTACGCGCTCGGCATCATGACAGGGCGCGTAACCGGCGAACTCCAGATACAGATGCCCGCGACCGCTCGTGTAGGCAGCCACCTCCAGCGCGTAATCCTGCACCTCGGATGCCGGTACGCGACCCACAAGCTTCGCACGGTCGCCCGCCATCGTCGGCGGCTCGTACTCGGCACCCATGCGCGTGGCATCCGAGAGCGCCCGGCCCACGCACTCCCCCGGCACCTCGAGCTCAAAGCGATACCACGGCTCCAACAGCACCGCCGCGCCGGCCTCACGCACCTGCATCAAACCCTGGCGAATCGCGCGGTACGTGGCCTGGCGAAAATCGCCACCCTCGGTGTGCTTGGCATGAGCGCGGCCACCCGTGAGCGTAATGCGAATATCGGTGATGGGCGAGCCGGTCAGCACGCCCAGGTGATCGCGCTCCATGGCGTTGGTGAGTGCCAAACGCTGCCAGTTAAGATCGAGCTCGTCGGTCGAGGTCACGGTACCAAACTGCACGCCCGAACCCGCTGGCAACGGCTCCAGACGCAGATGCACCTCGGCATAGTGGCGCAGCGGCTCAAAGTGGCCCACGCCCTCGACCGGCTGCGAAATAGTCTCCTTATAGAGAATGCCGCCGGGCTCAAACGCAACCGAAAGGCCAAAGCGATCGGCCAATACCCGCTGCACGACCTCGAGTTGCACGGCGCCCATCAGCTGCAAATGAATCTGTTCAAGATGCGTATTCCAGCTTACGCCGAGCATGGGATCCTCGTCGGCAAGCTCGGCCAGCGCTTGGAACACCGCACGGACATCGTGTTCGCCCGGAAGCACCGTATAGGTGAGGACCGGCGCAATGACGGGCGCATCGCCCGCGGGCTCCGCGCCCAGGGCGTCCCCCGGGCGAACGTGCGCAAGGCCCGTCACGGCGCAAATACCGCCAGCAGCAACTTCTTGGGCAAGCTCATACTTCTCGCCGTTATAGATGCGCACCTGATCAGCTTTCTGCTCCCAAGTGGAGGCGCCAGAGCATCCCTCGACAACTTGCTTTGCACGCAGTACACCGCCCGTCACCTTGACCCAGGCAAGACGCTCGCCACGGTCTCCACGACTCACGCGGTAGACACGCGCGGCGAACTCCTGGGGCCATGTTCGCTCACGCATCAGCGCGCATATACCATCCAGCAGCTCGTCCACGCCCCGGTCCTTGAGCGCCGACCCGGCAAAGCAGGGAAAGAGCTTGCGCTCGGCAACCATGCGCGACAGCGTTGCGACGGAAAGCTCACCCGCTTCAAGAAACTCCTCGAGCGCCGCCTCGTCCAACGCAGCAGCGTCCTCCTGAACGGTGCCGCCCGCCAACAGTTCGCTGGCATCCAGGCAGCCTTCGGAAAGACGCTGCCCAAGCTGTGCCAGCAAAACATCGCGGCCGGGATTCTCCAAATCGATTTTGTTGATATAGATGAATGTCGGAATGTCATAGCGCGCAAGCAGGCGCCACAGGGTTTCGGTGTGCCCTTGCACGCCATCGTTGGCACCCACAACCAAAATCGCATAGTCGAGTGCGCGCAGCGTGCGCTCTGCCTCAGCAGAAAAATCGACATGCCCCGGCGCATCCACGAGCATGACGTGGGTATCGCCATGGTCGAGCACGGCTTGCGACGAGAAAATCGTGATGCCACGTTCGCGCTCGATCTCGTTCGTATCCAGATGCGAATCGCCATCGTCCACGCGGCCGCGCTTGCGAATGCGACCCGCGTTGAACAGCATGGCCTCGGCCAGCGTGGTCTTGCCGGCATCGACATGCGCCAAGATTCCAACGACCGCTTGCTTCGACATGGCTCTCCTCTTATTACAAGCCCATCGCACGCGGCAACGGGCATCCTCGTTCCACACTGGATGATACAATTTACGGGCCGGCGGGCGAAGCGGGCCCTATCCCCCGACCGAGCTCATCGTCCCGCGTTGCCGCGCGGCGATTTTCGTAGGTTCGCGCCTTGCGAAAGCCGGCACCTCCCCTTTTTGTCTGCCCGGGCTCATCTGGGGCGATAACAACGCGAGCCCCACAACAACGCGTTTTACCAAAAATGGCCCCACTCGGGGCCATTTTCATTTCGGTGAAACGCTGGTATGCGACTCGGCCTTTATGCCTCGCGCAGCCAATCAAACGCGACGCGCGGCGTACCGTCCGACACATATACGATACCGGCGCGCTTAAACCCGGCCTTGGCGATGGCGCCCTGCATGGGCAGGTTGTCCTGATGTGTGTCGATACGCAGGTGATCGGCGCGCTCCTTGGCAAAGGCAAACATCGCAGCCGCGATACCGTGCACGGTGCCGTCGGACGCCACGCGGTGCAGCACGGCGTACGGAGTGTCGCTACGCCATTGACCATCCTCAATTACGTCATAGCACTCGTCCGGACCCGGTAAAAAGGCAAACGTCGCAACCACGCGACCGTCGACTTCACACACGTAACTACCACCAGCGGCAATATCGGCAGCCAGTTGCTCGGCCGAAGGCGTGCCCTCGGGCCACTGCGTGGCGTTGCCATGCGCGCGCATAAAGGCGCGGGCGGCGTCATAGATGGCCATGACGGCGGGAATGTCAGTATCGAGGGTTTTTCTGATCATCACGCGGCGACCTCACGTTTATTGGTATCACTTTGGTTGAGCAATGATACCAGCGTTTGGAGAGAGGCGCGAAGCAGATGGGAAGCAAAAAGCGAGCCGCCTGGTCAAAGGCCAAAAGCGAGTTTTTGGGCGCTGCTACCGGCGGCGATATGAGCGACCTGTTTGCGCGCGAGGACGAGCGACGCGACGCCCTGGACGCCGAGCGCGATGAAGCCTGGCGTTACAAGTCGTGCGAACGCAAAAACCGTTACGACACACGCGCCGAGGCCGAGGCAGTTATGGCCGACTGCGAAAACCGCGGGCGGCGTGGTTTGGCCTGCTACAAATGCGAATACTGCGGTGGATGGCACCTAACGTCGCACCCTTGGAAATAGGCGCCGCATCGGCACGGCATTGACGGAGCGCCAGCCATCGCACGCAAACTACGGGCGCGGCGGCACCAAAACATCGTAACGAACGGCCTTGCCCGCAAGTTGATAGCTCGGCTTTATGCCGGCGAGCAACGGGCCCTTCACCGGCCGTTTGATAACGACTTTGCGCGGATGCACCGCAAGCGCTGCCTGGACCAGCGCCTCCTCATCGGCGCACGGCTGCTCCAAGTGATGCAGCAGCTGGAACTTCTTTTTCACCGCCGCGCTCTTGGTGCGCTCGGGAAACATAGGGTCCAGATACACCACGTCGGGAGCGGTGAGCTCGCCCCGTCCGATCAACTCAGCTACATGGCGAAGGCCAGCAATGCTGTCCTCGCCCGCATGTAAGCGCATACGCGACACGGCAGCCGCAAGCGCCGGATCATCTGCCGCGCGATCCAAGGCATCCTTGAGGAGCGCCGCAATCACGCAGTCCTGTTCATACAGATCGACGGTAAAGCCCGCTGCCGCCAGCAGCAGCGAATCCTCGCCAAAGCCTGCCGTGGCATCAATCGCCCATGGGCACTCGATGCCTTTTGTGCGCGCAGCCTTTACCAACAGCTCTTGCTGCAAGCGACCCTGCTTGAGTCGTGGAAGCATGCGGCCAAAATCGGCACGCAGCTCCATCGTGCCGTCGGTGAGCGTGAGGCCCTCGGGTTTCCCGGTCAGCTCAAGCCCCGCGGCCCAAGCAACAGAAAAGGGATCGATGACGCCCATGGGTACTCCTTAACAAGCAAAACGAATACGTGAGCGCCGTTTATGTCGGCACCCAACCGTCCGCTATTGTCCCACATGCGACATGGCCCACAGCATCCCAATGCAAAGCACCGCCATCAACCCCGTGCACACGGCAGCGATCACAGAATCGCTCATGCGCCTCCCCAGCGACCGCGGCTCTCGTACTTGCTCTGCTCCGTACATCATGACTCCTCCTTGAGACCAGCTCCTTGTTACGGCCTCATCATCGCAGCGCCGCACATGAGCTGCCATCGATTTGGCTTACGTCCAGCTTTCCTTTTTGAAAGGTTGGACCGTACAGGCAAGAGACGCTTTCAAACGCATGCATCGTCCCGTTGAACTACAATGTGCTTCACGATATGTGCCGTAACCTGGGCGCGACAGATTCTCCGCGCCCGCATCGAAAGGACCAGCTATGAGCGCTGCTCGCAAGACACTCAAAATCCTTGCCCTGATTTATTTTGTTCTGGGCATCGCCAGTCTCGTCATTGGAATCGCCGGCATCGCGACCGGCAACCTCGATTCCACGTACGGGTCGAACGCCATGCTCGCCGCGGTCGTGCTGGTCGCCAAGGGCCTTGTCGACCTTGCCGCAGGTGTTGCGGGTATCAAGGGCGCCAACAAGCCTTCGCAGGTGGATGGCGCGTTTAAGCTCGGCATCGTCGCCGCGGCAGCCACGCTCCTCCAGGCCGCGCTCACGCTTCCCGCGCTCGGCGGCAGCTCCGTCAATATCGTCGCCTTTGTCATCGTGGTGTACGACCTGTTCTTTGTTCAGCAGGCGCACGCCGTTAAGGCCGAGAACAAGGACCGCCTGTAAGCGCTCGCTTCTCATAAGCTCTGCAGCCAAGCAACTAAAAAGGGCCGATCGCGCATCTCCGCGGTCGGCCCTTTACGTTTGCCCAGACAAAACCTACCAAAACAAACCTGTCCCTTTTTGGTAGGTTAGTGGCGGTACTCGGCGATGATGAAGTCGATGTCGGTTTGAAGGGTGTCCAAGTTTGCCAGGCGCTCTTTGTCGGCAGGGCGCGTGCGATAGTAGTACGGCGTCATCTGGAACACCGCTTCGATGTCGGCCTGCGTCTGGAGCGTAATATTCGCAGATACCCGCTGCGTTCCGACCAACTCGAGCTCGGTGGTCTGCGGCAGCTTCTCATCGTTAAGGTACGGCGTGTCGTAGAGCACCTCCTTGAGCCCAAAGAGATGACGGGCGCCCGGCACCACGGTGTAGAGCGAGCCCTCGGGCGCCAGCACGCGGGCAAATTCGCGCTCGTTAAAGGGAGCAAAGAGCTCGGTCACCATATCGAAGGCGCCATCGGCCACGGGGATATCCTTCATATTGGCCACAAAATAGGTCGCATCGCCGCGCTTGGCGGCCAGGCGCACCATCTCTTTGCCCAAGTCGAACCCGTAAGCGTCCACGCCCGGCACCGCGCCCATGGCGCTGGTGTAGTAGCCCTCGCCGCAGCAAATATCGAGCAAGGCCAGCGGCTTGTCCGACGTAGCCGCGCACCGCTGAGCTCGTTCGCGCACGAGCTCGACCATTGCATCGCGCAACGGCGCATAGTAGCCACGGTTTAGAAAGTCGCGACGACTGCGCGCCTGCGACTTGGGATCGCCCATGGAGTCGCCGCTCTTGGACGAGCGCAGTAGGTACAGATAACCCTCGCGCGCACGGTCAAACCGATGCCCGCCCGCGCATGCAGCACCGCGTTCGTCATCCACCAACGGCTCATGGCAAACGGGACACAACAACATGGCAACTCCTTAGCGCGAACAACACAACGCCCACCATTGTCGCACGCCT
This sequence comes from uncultured Collinsella sp., assembly GCA_905213265.1. GTDB lineage: Bacteria > Actinomycetota > Coriobacteriia > Coriobacteriales > Coriobacteriaceae > Collinsella. The sequence continues at coordinate 2,161 of CAJMHR010000051.1, read as the reverse complement.
TCCCCACCTAGTCATTGGGGACGTTCTTGAATGACTAGTTAGAAGAGATAAGGAGTGTCCCCAGCTGTCGACAGAAAAGGTACGTCCCTAAGTGCCGGATGGTTGCATTAGGAGTATCATCGTCTGCGCAAATAAGCACGAAAGAGCATATTAGAGATTGAGAGCGTATGGCTGACACCGTATCTAAGCACATTGACATGACCACCGGCTCGCTGTGGCGCAATATTCCCCTGTTCGCCCTCCCCGTGGCCGCCACGAGCATCTTGGAGCAGCTATCGAACCTCATCGCCACGGTCATCATCGGTAACTTCTCGGGCGACCAGGGAACCCTCGCCATGGCGGCGGTCGGCTCCAATGTTCCGCTTACCAGCCTTATGCTCAACCTGTTTATTGGCATATCGCTTGGCTCCAACGTGGTCATCGCCAACGCTATCGGCCGCAACGATCAGAACATGGTCAAACGCGCCGTCCATACCTCGATTTTAATGGCGCTCGTGGGCTTTGTCGTCATCGCACTGGGCGAGATCTTTGCCGAGCCCATGCTCGCCGCGCTCAACGTTCCCGCCGAAACCATGCCGCTCGCTTCGCTCTACCTGCGCGTCTTTTTGCTCAGCATGCCCTCGATCTTGCTCTACAACTTTGAGGCCGCGATCTTCCGCTCCGTCGGCATCACCCGCATGCCGTTGCAGGCGCTTGCTGTGTCCACCGTCCTCAACATTGGCCTGGACCTCATCTTTGTCCCCGTACTCCACTGGGGCGTCGCAGGCGTCGCCATCGCCACCGCCATCGCCTACACCGTCAGCGCCGCTACACTCTTTATCCGCCTGCTCAAGACCGACTCCGTCGTCCGCGTCACCCCACGCGACCTGGCTATCGACCCCGTCGCCCTCAAGCGCATCGTCAAGATCGGCCTGCCCGCCGGCATCCAAAGCGCCGTCTTTGCCGTCGCCAACATCATCATCCAGTCTGCCATCAACAGCCTGGGCACTGAGGTCATGGCGGCATCGAGCGCCGCCATGAGCCTGGAGTACGTGTGCTACAACCTGCTCAACAGCTTTAGCCAGGCTTGCACCACCTTTGTGGGGCAAAACCACGGCGCCCGTCAGATCGACCGCTGCACCAAGACGCTCAAGGTCTGCCTGGTCGAAGGCGGCATCGTTGCACTCACCACGATTATCGTTATTGTCGGTCTGGGACGCGAGATCTTGTCGCTGTTCAACAGCGATCCCAACATCGTCTCGATCGGCTATATCCGCGTGTGCTCGATCTTCCCGGCGTACGCCTTTAGCATGTTCTACGAAAACATGTCAGGCTACCTGCGCGGCTTTGGCATCTCGCTCACGCCCGCTCTCATCACCATGATCTGCGTCTGCGGCATCCGCTTCTATTGGGTGTTCTGCGTGTTCCCGCACTTCCGCACCTTTGCGAACATCATGATGGTCTACCCCATCAGCCTGGGCACCACGGCATTCTTTATGGTCGTGGCGGTGCTACTCTGCCACCCGGCACGCACCTATCGCGCCACCCAAGCCAAAGCGACAGCCCGCTAAACACCGCACTCAACGCCACGCCAGTCATTAATTGACAATATGTGAGCTCATATAGTCGATAAAGCGCCTCGTGGCGATAGGCATGGTGTCCCAGCTGCGCCAGGCGGCCACCACGTCGCGCGAAGGGGCATGCACGATGGGACGTACGCGAATATCGGCCCGCATGCCCTCCACAGTACGACGGTAGAGCATGCTCACGCCCAGGCCCTCCTCCACCATCGCCATGATGGTGTAGTCGTCGGTCACCTCGCTCGTCACGTGCGGCGACAGCCCATGCGCCGCGAATGCATCGAGCACCAGACTCTGTTCGCCCTCATCCAACAGCACAAACGGCTCAGACGCCAGGTCGGCGAGCGTCACCTTCTCCTTTGCCGTCAGCGGATGCGCGGCCGGCAACAATGCTACCAACTCGTCGTGATAGACCACGCGCTTCTCGAGCCCGGCGGTAAATCCGCGCGCCGTAAAACAAAAATCAACCACGCCATCGTGCACCCATTGGGCGTTGCGCGTGTAATCGCCCTGCTTGAGAGTAAAGTGCACGCCCGGGTGCAGAGCCCCAAAGTCGCGGATCACACGCGGCAGCACAGTACGACTCACGTTGGTAAACGTCG
>CAJMHR010000050.1 GCA_905213265.1 uncultured Collinsella sp. | reverse complement strand
GCAGGGGGCGCTGACGCGGCCCTCCCTCTTACACCACAAAAATTCGCGCGATCGGTCGCCTTATACAAATCTGAACTAACTGCCCAACACCCACCTCAGTAGATGCCTCCAAGGCCAGCACATCGCTCCATTCTCCACTTTTTCAAGGAATTCCACATGATCACGCTACCGCCCGCGGCGCGCGACACCCCTTTGAGCGAAAAGAACGATACGGCAATATCGTTTCGCCAACGGATTAGTACCTTATAGCTATGACGACCGTGATTTCACATCTCTCCGCCCTCCGCGCAATTCGCCGCGCTCGACGGGCGTACTCCGCCCTTCCCTGGGACGCCATCGATGACGAGCAACAGACACAAGCCCTCGAAGGTTGCGTTCCCAACAAGGACGCCATAGACTTTGCGGCCCTTGCAATACTTGACGCCTGGAGCGAAGACGACTCCGAGTGTCTAGATCTCTTTGTTGCGGGCGGCAACAACAGACGGCCCGACGGACGGCTCCTCCAGCACACCATCACCGCCCCTCTTCCCCAAGGTGCGATCATGCACATTGAATCCGACATCTACGCAACGTCTCCCGCCATGACGGCCATGCTTTGTTCCAAAAATGAATCAGTTGCCAAAACCTTGATGCTTCTCATGGAGCTGCTCGGAACCTACTCACTTCCGCCCGAGGCAACTTACCCCATCGCCTACGACGACACGTGGCCCAAGGCCAACAGCTTCGAAGCGATGGACGACCTCGATTGCCAGGGCGACCAACCGACACCCGAAAAGCCAGCCGAAACACGCTACGAACAGGCACACTATAGATGCGAACCCGCTACAACCATCGAAGAGCTCGAGGCAGTCGCACGGTTTGCCAAAAGTAGTTCCTACGCCTCGTTTCGTACGGCTGTCAAACTCGCCCGGGCCGGATCCGCATCCCCAGCGGAATCATTGATGTTCGCCGTCCTGGGCGCGCCCATGCGCTTTGGCGGATTCGGGTGTTGCAGTTTGCCCATGGGAGGCCTGCTGCTCAACTATCGTGTCGATTTCGACACCCTTGCGGTCAACATGTCCTCGGGCATCCCCTACGCCATCTGCGACTTATATTGCCCGGCCGCCGGAGTCGACAACGAATACAACGGAATTGGACATGAGCTTCAAAACGCCCGCATCCACGATGGCAATCGCAACAATGGCCTTAAAGCCATGGGTATCCACGTCCTGGTTATCAATCGTGACCAAATGAAGGACCTTGTTGCACTCGAAGCCTTCGCCCAGACGATGCATCGACTTGCGGGGGTTCGATTCCGCTACCGCATCAAGGGTTATCGCAAGCGTCAGGCTGCCTGGCTCAACGCCCTGCGGGCCGGAATCGGCCTCGCGCCGGTCTAAAAGACTTTTACCCAGTGTTACCTAGCATGGCTGGACAGTTAGTTCAGATTTATATAAAAGACGGCTAATATCGAGGTAGTTTGCCGCCATCCCGGCGCCAGTCACCTCATTTGAAGACTCGAAAGATCTGAAATAGCGCAAAATGTGCTCCCCAAAGCGCCGTGGCAGTTCCGCGGTCCCAATTTTGACAGTCAAAGACCTCTTGGTTTATACAAATCTGAACTAACTGTCCACCCCGGCTTCTGACGACTGCCCAAACGCCCTCATACAGCCTCAATCACCCGCCATTTGACAGCAGCAACGAGGTCGCTCACCATAGCAGGCGACAAATCGACGAAAGGAAGCACATGGCAGCTGCACAGCCGCTTAAGATTCGCATGGTTGCCGGACTTGGCAACCCTGGAGATGAGTATGCCGAGACCCGTCACAACGCTGGTTTCAAAGCAATCGACGAGCTGGCCCGTCAGGCCGGCGTCACGTACTGGAAAAACCAAGCAGGCGCCGAGGTCGCGCTCATCAATATCAACGATGCCGAGGAAGAGGGCGGCAAGCGCCAGATCGTGCTGGTCAAGCCGCAGTCGTATATGAATACCTCGGGTGGCCCCATCTCCAAGCTCTGCCGCGAGTACAAGATCAAGGCCGAGGAGCTGCTCGTAATTCACGATGAGCTCGACATTCCCGCCGGCGACGTACGTGTTAAGGTGGGCGGTGGCCACGCCGGTCACAACGGCCTGCGCTCCATCATCGACAAGATGGGCAGCCGCGACTTTAGCCGTATCCGCACCGGCATCGGCAACCCTCCCGGCAAGATGGCCGTCGCCGACTACGTGCTTAAGCAGCTGCGCGCCCGCGAGGCCGAGGATTTCCAGGACACCTGCGCCCGCGCGGCCGACGCCGCCGGCCTGGCGATTGTGCACGGCGTAGTCTATGCTCGCGACCATGTCAACGGCGCCGCCTCCGCCAACGGCAAGCACTAAAACCTACCAAATAGGGATGTTTATTTTGGCAGGTTTTATCTGCGTAAACGCCGCAGTCGGCACATCGCAATAAACACGCTGCAACCATACATGCATAACGCCCCAAAGGGGGCCGGCCTCATCACAACCCGAGGCCGGCCCCCTTTGCCGTTTTGCCTGATAAAACCGACCAAAATAAACCTGTCCCTATTTGGTAGGTCGAAGTGGATAAACCCTTTTCCCACCTGCCAAAGAAACACGTAAGCGACATTGCCATGAGGGTATAATTTGCACCGTATGTCTGCACAACGCCTGTGCGCGTACGGTTTTATTCGGGCTACCGTCCATTTCCGTGGAGGCACGGTTCGGCAGCCCTAACAAGAGAGGGGTTCTATGTATAAGATCCTGGAGAAGACGCAGTTCTCGGAGAAGGTGTTCAAGTTCCGCATCGAGGCACCCGCAATCGCCAAGCATGCGCACGCTGGACAGTTCCTCATGGTTCGCGCCAACGAGACGGGCGAGCGTGTCCCGTTTACCCTGGCCGGCTGGAACGGTGACGAGGGCTGGGTCGAGTTCATCTTCATGGTGATCGGCAAGACCACCGAGATGCTGTCCACCTACGAGGCCGGCGAGTCGCTGCGCGACGTCGTGGGCCCGCTGGGCGTTCCCACCGAGATGGCCGAGGGCCCCTGCGCTGTCATTGGCGGCGGCGTCGGCCTGGCAATTGCCTTCCCGGTCGCCAAGCACCTGGTCGAGACCGGTCACGAGGTGCACGCCATCATGGGCGCCCGCACCAAGGACCTCCTGCTCATGGAGGACCAGTTCCGCGAGCTCCTCGACGAGGACCACATCCACATCACCACCGACGACGGTTCCTACGGCGAGCAGGGCGTTGTCACCGCTCCGCTGGAGCGTCTGCTGCAGGACAAGGCCGTAAGCCAGGTCTTCTGCGTCGGCCCCGTTCCGATGATGAAGTTCTCGACCCTCACCGCCCAGAAGTACGACACCCCCATCACCGCGTCCCTCAACCCCATCATGGTTGACGGCACCGGCATGTGCGGCTGCTGCCGCGTAGAGGTGGGCGGCGTGACCAAGTTCGCTTGCGTCGACGGCCCCGACTTCGATGCCACCCTGGTCGACTGGGATGACCTTCGTGCCCGCCAGGCCGCTTACCGTTCCGAAGAGGGCGAGTCCCTCAAGGCCTATGAGGAAAAGAGCTGCGCATGCCACTAGTTAACGGTCGTTTCGTTGCCGATATGAAGTCGCCCCGCACCCCCGATAACGAGGAGCCGGCTGCCGAGCGCGCCTGCGACTTCCGCCCCGTCGACAAGGGCTTCACCGAGGAGATGGCGCTGGCCGAGGCCGAGCGCTGCCTCAACTGCAAGAAGCCGTTCTGTGTTGAGGGCTGCCCCGTCAACATCAACATCCCCCGCTTTATCGAGCAGATCCGCGAGAAGGACTTCGGCGGCGCTCTCGATACCATCCGCGAGGACTCCATGCTTCCCGCCATCTGCGGCCGCGTCTGCCCGCAGGAGAACCAGTGCGAGGGCAAGTGCATCCGCGGCAAGAAGTCCGAGCCCGTGGCCATCGGCCAGCTCGAGCGCTTCCTGGGTGACCGCCCCGAGCTCGCGTCCACGCCCAAGATGGCTCCCAAGAACGGCAAGAAGGTCGCCGTCGTCGGCTCCGGCCCGTCCGGCATCACCTGCGCCGGCGAGCTCGCCCGCAACGGCTTTGACGTTACCGTCTTTGAGGCATTCTTCACCGGCGGCGGCGTGCTGGTCTACGGCATCCCCGAGTTCCGTCTGCCCAAGGCAGTCGTCAAGCGCGAGATTGACGGCCTGGAGGACATGGGCGTCAAGTTTGAGTACAACTCCGTCGTGGGCAACATGGCCACGGCCGAAGAGCTGTTCGAGCAGGGCTTCGACGCCATCTACGTGGCGACCGGCGCTGGCCTGCCCAAGTTCCTCAACGTCCCCGGCGAGAACCTGCCCAACGTCTTCTTCGCGAACGAGTACCTCACCCGCGTGAACCTGATGAAGGCCAACAAGTTCCCCGAGTACGATACCCCCACCAAGCACGGCAAGAACGTCGTCGTCTTTGGTGGCGGCAACGTGGCTATGGACGCCGTCCGTACCGCCAAGCGTCTGGGCGCCGAGCACGCCATCATCGCTTACCGCCGTACCGAGGACGAGATGCCCTGCCGTCGTGCCGAGCTGCACCACGCCAAGGCCGAGGGCGTCGAGGTTCTGCCGCTCGTCTCCCCGCTCGAGTTTGTCGCTGGCGAGGACGGCTCCGTGTGCGCCGTCAAGGTCCAGAAGATGGAGCTCGGCGAGCCCGACGAGTCCGGCCGTCGTCGCCCGGTGCCCATCGAGGGCGCCATCGAGGAGATCCCCTGCGATGTCGCGATCTCGGCTATCGGCACCAACGCCAACCCCTTCGCAAAGAAGATCGGCGGCAAGATGGAGCTCAACAAGTGGGGCTACATCGTCGCCGACGAGGAGACCGGCCAGACCACCGATCCCCGCATCTGGGCTGGCGGCGACATCGTCACCGGTGCCGCTACGGTCATTCTGGCGATGGGCGCCGGCAAGAAGGCCGCCGCTTCCATCACCAAGAGCCTGCTGGGCGAGTAATCACCCTCAGCGCTAGCCACCAAACGGCAAAGTCCCCGTCGAGCACGCGCCCGGCGGGGACTTTTTCTATGCCGGCCGCCCCAACCACCACAAAGGTGCCTGTCCCCTTTGTGGTGGTTTTGGTCGGTTAGCCTTCGAGCTGGGCCACTTTGTAGCGGTAGGCCGCGGCGATGACGTCCTTGCAGCCTTCGCGGCCCAGCTTGGCGCGGTTGACGACGATGTCTTTACCGCTCGTCATCTTCCACTTTCCGGCGCTGTAGCGCTTATAGAACGCCTCGCGTGCCTTCTGCTGCTGCTTGACCAGCTTGGCGCCCTTCTTTTTGTTAAGGCCACGCTTTTTGCGCACGATCTCGACGCGGTCCTCAAAGGGTGCGGTCACCAGCACGGCAATGTGATTGGGGTTGTTGCGCAGCAGGTAATCGGACAGACGGCCTTCGATAATGCAGCTCTCGGTCTCACCCAAATCCAAAATCACCTGGCTCATCTTTTGGAACAACTTATCCGAGTACGAACGCGCATCGTAGCGGTCGGGCAGAAACGCCATGTTCTCCACGGCCAGACGCTCATCATAGGCGGCCATCTTATCGAGCGACTCGCCCGCGCGCAGCGACGCACGTACCAGCAGCTCGTTATCGTACAGCGGAATCCCCAACTCGTCGGCAAGCATGCGGCCAATCTCGTGGCCCTCGGCGCCAAAGTCGCGCGCGATGGTAATGACCACAGGATTCTTCTTATTCTCCAGATCGCTCATCGCGATTCCTTTCTCTATGTGACAAAGGGGCTGTCCCTTTGCCACATTCTACGCTGCCACCATTCGCCTCTGATATGCGCGGACCAGCAGCGAGATACCAAAGTTGAGCACAAAGTACATCGCAAACACCAGGCCGTAGAGCATAAGCACCTGCGACAGATCGATCGCGTGGGCCATCACGACGTTGGCCGTGTACATGAGCTCGGCCACGTTAATGCCCGAAAGATACGAGCTGTCCTTGATGACAGTCGTGCACTGGCTAAACAGCGCCGGAATGATCGTCTTAAACGTCTGCGGCAGAATGATGTAGCGCATGGTGGCAAAGAAGCCAAAGCCCTGGCTCTGCGCTGCCTCAAACTGGCCGCGCGGAATCGAGTTGAGGCCGCCGCGCACAATCTCGGCCATAACGGCGCTGGTAAACAGCGTAAAGGCGATGGTCGAAATCACAATGTCCAAACCCTGCACCATAAAGTAGATAAACAGGATCCACAGCAGGTTTGGCGTGCAACGGAACAGTTCGATATAGGCGCTCACCAAAATACGGAACGGGCGGGGCGCATAGCTCTTAACGAGCGCCAGCACCGTGCCAAAGATGAGCGAGAAAAAGATCGACAGCGCCGAGATCTCGATTGTCTTAACAAAGCCGCCCCAAATGTAGAGCAGGTTGGTCGCGTTGAAGATTTCCATGCGCTAGGCCTCCTCTACGTTGTCGAGCCCCAGCTCGGCCAGGCTCACGCCGCGCGGACGATCCTTGGAGCGGCGCTCGAGCCACTGCACCAGCATGGCGAGCGGAAAGCAGATGATGAAGTACATAAGGCAGCAGACGATGTATCCCTGCAGGTAACCGTACAGACTCACAAAGTTGTCGGAACGGTACATAAGGTCGCCGCCGGCCACGAGCGCCAGCACCGACGTGTTCTTGACCAGGTTGAGTGCCTGGTTACACAGCGGCGGCAGAATAATCTTGAACGTCTGGGGCAGCACGATGTACCAGTACGCCTGCGCACGGGTGAAGCCCTGGCTCTGGGCCGCCTCCATCTGACCGCGCGGAACCGCCTCGATACCAGTGCGGATGACCTCCGAAATGTAGGCCGCGTGATACAGGCCCACACCCAAGAAGCCCAGCACGAACGGCGCGATGCGCACCGGCTGATCGGCACCGGTTATGGCCTGCAAAAACTGCGGACCGGCCATGTACATAAAGAGCACCTGCACGGGCAACGGGGTGTTCTGGTAAAACTCCACGTACACGCGGCTTATGGCGCGCAGCACGCGCGAGCGAGTGGTAGAGAACACGCCCAGCAGCGTGCCCAGCACCAGCGACAGCAGCAGACCGGCAACGACCACCTGCAGCGTCACGCCAAAGCCCTCCCAGAAGGGCCCCATGTTTTGAAATGTCGTCGACCAACGGTCGGCGTCAAATAATCCTTCGAGCATTTGATTCCTTCCTTGGACGATACGCCTATACAAGACCCCAGGTCTTGACCTCTTGGTCGAGCCAGCCATCGGCCAGGCGATCGCAAATCACCTGATCGACCACAGCCGAAAGGTCGCAGCCCTTCTTGGTCGCCACGCCGTAGCCCTGCTCGCCAAACTTGACCTCGGGCTGCAACAGCTCAACGGTCTCGTTCATGTAACCGGCCAGCGTGGAGCGGTCCATGGCAAAGACGTCGATATTGCCGGCATCGAGCGAACTCTTGATGATGGGATAGCCGCTAAAGGCCCTAAACTCGGGCTTACAGCTAAAACCGTTGTCCTTGATCATCTGCTCGATCAGGCCCTGCGTGGTGGCACCCTGGCTCACACCAATGACCTTGCCATCCAGATCCTCAATCGAGGTAAAGCCCGAACGCTTCTTGACCATGAGTCCCACGTAGTCGGTGCGGTACGGCGTCGAGAAATCCCAGCTCTTCTTACGCTCGTCGGTGATGGTGTAGGTCGCCGCGACCACGTCAAGTTGGCCGTTATCGATCAGCGGGCCGCGCGTCTTGGGCGTTACGTCGGTAAACTCGACAAGCTCCTGGGCACGGGCCTCCTTGTAGCTCACGCCAAAGACGGCAGCGGCGATCTGGTAGCACAGATCGACTTCCATGCCCTCAAAGCGGCCCTTGGCGGTGTCGTAATAGCCGTAGCCGGGAACGTCCTTCTTAACGCCGGCATTCAGATGGCCACGTGACTTGATGGCCGCAAGCTTGGACCCCTTGTCGGAGCCCTCGCCGCTGGTGGAGTTGCCGCAACCGGTAAGCGCGGCCCCCGTCAGCGCAAACATACCGGCGCCCGCCAGCTGCAAAAAGTGACGGCGCGACACGGCCGCCCTCGTTATATCCGTCATGTCCATCACCGCGCCTAGTGCAGAATCTTGGACAGGAACTCGCGGCAACGCGGGTTCTCGGGGTTATCGAAGAAGTGCTCGGGCGTACCCTCCTCCAGGATGCGGCCGTCCTCCATAAAGATGACGCGGTCGGCCACCTGGCGCGCAAAGCCCATCTCGTGCGTCACGCAGATCATGGTGATGTCCTCCTGCGCGAGCTCAATCATGACGTCCAGAACCTCCTGGACCATCTCGGGGTCGAGCGCCGAGGTCGGCTCGTCAAACAGGATGATGGGCTGCTTGGTGCACAGGGCACGGGCGATGGCGATGCGCTGCTGCTGACCACCCGAGAGATTCTGCGGATACTCGCCGGCCTTATGCGCCATGCCGACGCGCTTGAGCGCGGCGATGGCGATCTCGGTCGCCTCCTCCCTGCTCTTCTTTTGCAGCTTGATGGGCGCGAGCGTCAGGTTGCCCAGCACCGTCATGTTGGGATACAGGTTGAACTGCTGAAACACCATGGAGCTATACTTGCGAGCCATCTCCAGGTGGTTCTTTTTGGTGAGCGGCGTACCGTCGATGACGACCTCGCCCGACGTGGGCTCCTCCAGATAATCGACGCAACGGATGAGCGTCGACTTACCCGAACCGGAAGGCCCGATCATTACGAGCTTCTCGCCGCGCTTGACGGTGAGATTGATATCTTTGAGCACATGCAGGTCGCCAAAGTACTTGTTGAGATGCTTGATCTCGATCATGTCTGCCATGAATGTCCCTTCCCTGCGTTTACACGAGTTGAACTATTGTACGGAAAGAACCGCGTTTCCGCAGCCCACACTACATTCCCGTAAAGAACCCGCAACCTTCCACCCACTCATTGGGGACAGACTTAAATGAGTACCTGCTCATTGGGCACTCATTTAAGCTCGTCCCCAATGAGCGCCTAGCCCAGCAAAAAGGGGCGCGACCATGACGGCCACGCCCCCTCAACATCAACTATGTACCGCTCGGCCCCTACGCGAGCTTGGCGCCGACGATCTTTGCCGCGGCCGGCTTATCGAAGTTGCCGCCGGTGGCCTTGCCGAGTGCGCCCATAACCTGGCCCATCTGCTTCTTGGACGTGGCGCCCAGCTCGGCGATAACCTGCTCGATCAGGGCCTCGAGCTCCTCGCCCGAAACCTGCGCGGGCAGCAGGCTCTCCAGAATCTTGACCTGCTCGGTCAGGTTGTCGGTACGCTCCTGGTCGGTGCCGGCCTTGATGGACATCTCCAGCGTCTCGCTCGTCTGCTTGATCAGACGCTTGATCATGCTGTTAACGTCTTCCTCGGTCACATCGCGGCGCTCGTTGACCTCGATATTCTTCACCTCGGCCTTGACCTGGCGAATGATGGACAGGCGAACCTTGTCCTTGGCCTTCATGGCGGCGATCATTTCCTTCTGCAGCTCTTCGTTGGTCATCTGCAAATCCTCTCTAATAGCGTGGGCGGCACTCGCGCGAGCACCGCCCCATGATTACTCAGTCGTCGACGAATCGTCGGTCGAACTCTTGGTGACGCCCTTCAGGCTGACGTTGTACGGCACATCCTTGGGCATGGGGTTAACGGTGATGTCGGCGTCCTTCTTGTACTGCTCCAGCCACTCGCTGTATGCAGTACTGGCCGCCTGCGTCTTCACCACGTTGGAAACATACTTCTTGATGTCCCTGGGCACCTGCTTAATGTCATCAACCTGATTATCGACATGGAAGTAGTCGGTACACTTGATGATGTGGTAACCATAGGTCGACTCGACGACTTCGCTCACGTCGCCCTTGTTGAGTCCCTCGAGCGCCGTCTGGTAGCTGTCGACGAAAGTGGTGAGCTTATCCCAGCCCACATCGCCCTTCTTCTCCTTGGAACCGGTGTCCTCGGAGTACTGCTCAACGGCGTCCTCAAAGCTCAGCTCACCGGAGTTGATCTTGTCCAGGCACTCCTGCGCCTTGGCCTTGGCGGCAGCCTTGTCCTCGTCGGAGGCGTCGGAATCAACCTTGATCAGGATGTTCGACGAGCGGCGGGCGTCGTTGTAGCTGGACAGGTTCTCGTTGATGTAATCGACAATCTCGCTGTCCTTGGGCTTGCTCGTGGGCGCAACGGCATCCTTGAGTTTCTGCTGCGCCAGACTCTCCTTGAGCGAGTCCTTGTAGGTGTCCTCGGTATAGCCGTAGGTCTTAAGCGTCTTCTTAAAGGCCTTGGCACCACCCGCGCTCTTGCACGCGTCCTTCCAAGCCTTCTCGACCTCCTCGTCCGACACCGTCACGCCGTTCTCCTTCTGTGCCTGTTGAAGCAGAATCTGCTGCGTGTAGGAGTCGATGAGTTGCTTGCGGTACTTCTTGGGCGTGAGGTCGTTGTCAACCAGATACTGCGCCCAATCCTTATCCTTGGTGTAGCCGTTGGACGTGCGCATGCTCATGATCTGCTTGGTCACGGTGTCCTCGGTGAGGTTGGTGCCGTTGATAGTTGCAGCAACACCGCCGGTCAGCTTGTAGCCCGAGGTGTCCTCGGCCTGCGACATAAGGCCGGAGCACGCCATCGCCGAGACGGAAAGCAGCATTGCCAGCACGCCGATGACCACCAGGACGATCTTGACGGTCTTAGACACGTACGTCTTGCGCTGCTTCTTGCGAGAGCTGGAGGCAGCGCGGGCCTGCTGCTCGGGCGTCGGCGCGGCCTCGGAGTTCTTTTTCTTATTTGCCATAGTTGGCCTTTCGCATCACGAATCGAACAAACGCCATTGTGTCACAACGCAGCCCCCGCGGCACGCTTGGTGCATGGGGGACAGGTTAATCTGCACCATTTTGGTGCAAAGGGGACAGATGTGGCACTTGGGGACGTTCTTCATGTGCCGGCACTTGGGGACTGCCCCTTACTGCCGGCAGAGACGATATGAGCAGGACATAAAAACATTGAGAGCCCCTGCTGCATGAAAGACCGCGGATTAGGCCGACAATGGTGAGTGTCTAATTCAGCCGCGGCGGCCACGCCGCATTCATGGAAGGGGCTCCCATGCTCGATACTACCACCTTCGTCGGCCTCGACGTCCACGCCCGCTCGATAAAGGCCGTCTCCCTCGATGTCATGACCGGGGAGGTGCGCGCCGCGACCTTCGGCTACGACGCCGGCGCCGTCGCGGGGTGGGTCCGGTCCGTGGACCCCAAGGCCAAGTGCGTGTACGAGTCCGGGGTCACGGGGTTCGACCTGCAGAAGAGGCTTTCCGGCCTGGGGGTCGACTGCGTGGTCGGCGCCGTCTCGAAGATGATCAAGCCCAGCGCGGACAGGCGCAGGAAGAACGACCGCAACGACGCCGAGTTCCTCGCCCGCATGCTGTCGGTCGGCAACGTGGTCGAGGTGTGGGTCCCCGACGACGAGTGCGAGGCCGCCCGCGACCTGACCAGGGCGCTCGAGGACGCGAGGGACGACCTCTCGCGCTCGAAGCAGCGGCTCTCCAAGTTCCTGCTCAGGCACGGGCTCGTCTTCGACGAGAGGACGCCCACCGGCCGCAGGAAGGGCAACTGGACCCGGGCGCACTGGTCCTGGATCGAATCGATAGGGTTCGCGGAGAGGGCCGACAACGACGTGCTCGCCTACTACGTCGACGCGGTCAGGCGGGCGGCGGAGGACAAGGCGAGGCTCGAGGGGCTCGTCGAGGCCGAGGCCCGCAAGCCCAGGTGGAGGAAGAGGGTCGACTCCCTGCGCTGCCTCAAGGGCGTCGACACCGCGACCGCCGCCGACCTCGTGTTCGAGGCCGGCGAGTTCTCGAGGTTCGGGAACGCCCGCTCGTTCG
>CAJMHR010000049.1 GCA_905213265.1 uncultured Collinsella sp. | reverse complement strand
CCTCGCCCACCTCGAGCGCGACGCCCGAGGAGTCATAGCCGCGATACTCCATACGCTTGAGGCCTGTGACCAGGATGTTCTTTGCAATATCAGAGCCGGTGTAGCCGACGATTCCGCACATAAGATAAATCCCTTCGTTCGCGTGACTGCAAGACGTCCACGCACAAGGGGCGCTGAGACGTATAACGTTCGAGTATTGTACTCACGCAAACGCAAGCTGATATACCAGAAGTGGTATCTCAACTTAGATACCACTCGATGCACACACGTCCAGCCGGTCCAAACCACCACAATGGGGACAGGCACCTTCGTGGTGGTTTTGGCCGGGGCGGCGGCCTGTCCCGGCGATTTATCTCAATCTGTAACAACTAGGACACCAAAAGCGGGCTTGCTGTTACAGATCGAGACAATTGAAGGCCGGAACAGCAAAACCGCCACGAAGGGGACTATCCCCTTCGTGGCGGTTTGGGCGGCGGCGTTTGTCTATGAGGTTTGCTTGGGGAAGGTCGTTGCGAGCGCTACGACGGCAAGTCCTGCCACCACGTAGAAGGCCGTGGCCGCCGACTTTGCGCGAACCTCGGCATTGTCCGCCAAGAGCTCTCCCTGCGCCTCGGGTGCAACGCCCATCGATTCCAGGCGCGCCGTAAACGCGGCATCACTCTCGTAGGTATAAACAACCTCTTCGAGCGCCGCCTTGCTCTGCGTGTCGACCACATTACTCGCATCAATACGCGCATCGAGACCGGTGTTGACGGCGATAAGCAGGACCGAACCCATGGCGGCAGAGCCCAACGCGAGGCCCAGGTTACGCGCCGCACCCTGGATGCCGCCCGATTGCTGGGCGTCACTCGGCGGCACGGCGGAAGCGACAATGTTGTTAGCCTGTGAGTTCACCAGGCCAACGCCCACGCCACCAAAGAGCGTACCGACCACCATAATGGGCGTCAGCTCGGACGCGCGCACGCCAAACGCCATGCTCACACAGGCCGCCGCCATAAAGACATAGCCCGTACGCACCACAGACCAAGGCTTAAGCTGCGGAAACTTGCGCGGCACAAACATTGCGAGCACCAGCATGGGCACACCCGAGATGATGCCCAAAAGCGCTGTTTGCATGCCGCCAAGGCCAATTACAAGCTGATAGTACGAAGTGCCGACCAGACCCTGAGCGCCCATGTAGAAAAACGGCAGAGCAATGGCGATGACGCCGGCGCGAACGGTGGGGATTGCGCACAAAGCTCGACGGCAAAATCGCTATGCCGTGGGTGCGCTCCATCCAGTGCTCGACCGGAATCAGCATCACCAGCAATAGCAGGCCGACGCCGACAATAGGCAAAGCGGGAGAAATACCGGCGATCGTGAAGGGAGCCTGCGGTAAGGGAGCAAATACGCCCCAGGTCGAGATGCGCGAAAGACCGCACATAACGGCGAACAATCCCAGAGAGGCAATAACCGCACCCGGCGCGTCAAACTTGCCCGCGTGCAGCCCGCCACCCGTCGGCAGCTTTGCGCTCGCAACGAGCAGTGCGACAAAATAGGCGGCGAGCACGCCGAAGGTCACGCGAAAACCTGCGATATCGACCAGAATGCCCAGCGCGATAGGAATAATCGTCGCAAGCGCCGCCGATGCGGCAATCACGCCATATGCCTGCTTGCGCTCCTCGCCTTCGTACAGCATGGACACCATGCCCAGTACCGAAGGGATAATGAGGCTTGCGCCCAGCCCGACCATCAGTCGGCCACCCCAAATAAGCAGCTCAATGCTCGGTGAAAACGCGCACAGCAGCTCTCCCACCACAGCAAGCACCAATCCGGCACGGAAGTTGCGGCACCACCCGATAACCATGCCGAGCAAACCGCTCGCAAGCATAAAGGTGCCCGCCATAAGCGAATAGACCGTGCTCGCCATCTGCACGTCCGAGAGCGGACATCCAAACACGCGCATCATCTCGGCCATGGCAACCGAAAACGCACCGTTGTCTGCCGAGGTACCCACCTGAGCGCATGCCAGCACGATCAGCGGCGCCAGTCGCGCCAAACGAGAAGTCGCCGCAGGCTCCATCCCCGAGTTCGAAACCGCGCGATTCATGCACATCACCATCCGCTTTTTTCATTCCGTATATGCGGCAAGGATTTAAAACCAACCCTTCCCCTACTCATCATAAAAAATGCGTATCATGACAGGTGCCACGCTCTTTTCCAGATATACGGCAAATCGAACTTTCTCGCGACCCTAGGGAGCCCCATGAGCATCAATCAGCGACAAGCAAAGCTGCTTAAAATCCTGCTCGGCCAGGCGGGCTACACCCCGACAGTCGATATCTCCGATGCCCTTGCTTGCTCGGAGCGCACCATCCGCAACGACATGCGGGCCGCTAACGCCTTCCTCGACGAAATGGGCATCCAAGCGGCAATTGTCTCCAAGCGCGGCAACGGCATCCGCATCGATGGCGACAGCACGCAGCGCGGTCAGATATCGGACATCATCAAGGAACGTTCGCTTTCCATGGACGCCGGTCTTGACCGCTTCTATCGCGGCATGTTGCTGCTCACCTGCGACTACCGGCACCAATACACCACCGAATCGCTTGCGCGGGCCATCCTCACCAACAAACAGCAGGCCCAAGACGACCTGCGCACATGGAACGAGCTCATGACGCCGTTTGGAGCCCAAATCGTACGCGGGCGCCGCATTACGGTCGAGGGTCCCGAGGAGTACATCCGATTCTTCGTCGTCTATTATCTGTTTGAGCTCGCGTCGACCGCCATGAAGCGCCGCATTGAGCCGCAGCTCTTTGGCGGCAACGAGCAATTCTTCAACGACCTCATCGCATACGTCGAGCGCGAAAGCCGAACGCTCTATACCGACAACGCCCGCCACCAGCTTGCCGTCTACCTGCAGATTATGGTCCTGCGCATTCTTAAGGGCAAAGAGGTCGGTGGTTACACCTCGGCGATTCCCGTTGTGTACGACGACGTCGCCAACCGCATTGAGCAGCACTTTGGCATCGAGGTCTCCGCCAACGAGCGCGGCATCATCCGCGACCTCTTTACGGTCTCCACGCGCCGCTGGACGCCCGAGTTCCAGCGCACATATCAGCCCACACCCGAGGCGGCGCGCCTCACCGAGGAGTTATTCTGCGCTCTCGGCGAACGCTTTGGCACGCGACCGCCGCTTCATCTTGAAAAGCCCTGCGCCGCGCTCATCGAAGCCGGACAAACTCACATGCGCTATGAACGCGCCATCTCACTGCCCCAGGAAAACACCTGGACGGTGCGATACGAAAACATGGCCTCGTTTATGCGCCTGTCCGAGGTGCTGCGCGACGCGCCCGGCCTATCTGGGCTGAATCTATACCAGACCGACGTGACGCGCCTGGCGATGCTATTGCTCTCGTATATGGACGGCCTGTCCTCGCACGATCAATGGCGTGTCGGACTCGTGGTCAACTGCGGCATTGAGCAGGTCTTCTATGCGCGCGATCGACTTGAGCGGCTCATTCCCTGCATGCGGGTCGCGCGTGTGCTGACCGAAACAGAAGTCGCCGAGATTGAATCAGACCCCAAGCACAGCAGCCTCGACTTCCTGGTCTCATTCGACCCCATCAAGACGACGCTTCCACTCTGCGTGCTGAGCAATGCCATCGATGACGCCGATCGCAGCCGCATCGAGCTGCTGCTCATGAAGCTTGGATGCCCCCACGCACTCGACGACGCCCCGCTTGCCGGCGGTCTTCCCGAGCGCGAGCTCGATATCTCGCACGCGCGCATGCTCACGCGCACCCTTCACGCTGCACTTGTCGAAGACGGCCTCTGGCGTGGCACGCTCTCCGGCTTCTCGAACACCTTCGAGATGCTGTCGTTCACGCACGGACCTTGGCTCTTGCTGACCGTATGTTCCCAAGATGTCGCTCAAACCGGGGCCGTGCATTACCGCGTGGAAACACGAGTCGGCTTTACCGGCGACCGCCTGCAACACATCCTGGTGCTCTGCGTCGCCCCAAGCGATGAGCGCGTCCTCACTCCGGCCACACAGCGCTTCCGCAAGCTCGCATCCGAGGCCGGTCTCAAACGGTAGACGGCGTGGGCGCCCATCGCGCGTGCCCATGCAAGCCTTCAAATACGCTTAAGCGCAAAGAACCCGTGGCCGCCCCTGCAGCCACGGGTTCTTTTTAGCGTCTATGGCCTATGCCATGACAAAGCTATTTGCGCGTCCAGACAGTCTCGCCCTCTTTGACCGTCTCGAGAACGCGCAGGTTGCGCACCTCGTCGAGCTCGATCTTGAGCGGGTTCTTCTCGACAATGCAGAAGTCGGCCAGCTTGCCGGCCTCGAGCGTGCCCTTACGGTCGAGCTCGCCATACTGGAAAGCGCCGTTGACCGTGATGGCCTTCAGACCCTCGTACACGCTGATCTTCTGATTCTCGTCCAGCTGAGCGCCGCCCTTGGTGACGCGCTTGGCGGCGCACCACACAGCCTCAAAGAAATTGGGGCGCAGCACCGGCGTGTCGGTGTGGAAGGTAAACGGCAGGCCGCACTCCAGAGCGTCATGGCAGGCAGACACGCGACCGCCGCGCACGGGACCGAAGTTCTTAAGATGCACGTCGGCCCAGTACCAGATATGGCTGGCGAAAATCGACGGGATCATGTTGATCTCGGCCATCTGCTCGTACTGATCGCGGCGGGCAGTCTGGCAGTGGATCATGACCGGGTGCAGGCTCGCTTTATCGGGATTAGGCGAATCCTCCAGCGCGCGCTTGTACACGCGCAGGTACTGGTCGGCAGCCGCATCGCCGTTGGTATGGGCGAGCAGCTGATGATTGCCGTCGATGGCCTTGCGCATAAAGTCATACGCGGCCTTGTCGGTCATGGTGCCATAACCGCAGTAACCCTCGCCCTCATCGCCGGGAGTGTAGGGCTCGGTCATCCACGCCGTACGACCCTGGGGAGAACCGTCAAAGAACATCTTGAGGCCGCCGATACGGAAGTGACCGGTGTAGTCCTGCGAGACAAAAGGCTCGTGGTCGGCCAAGATTTTGTCGACATCCTCGCCGTACATGGGATAGCTCACGACGTCCATCTTGAGCAGGCCCTTGTTCGCAAGGCCGCAGAACAGCGCTGCGAAGTCGGCGGTGGTAGCACCCTCCTGGCAGGTGGTGATGCCGTTTTCCAGGTAGATGTCCTGCATCTCGCCGATCATGACGTCCATGTCCATCTTCTGACGCGGCTGAATCACGGCAAAGACCGGCCACATAGCGCCTGGCTCCTCGCAGTAACCGTCCGGCGTGCCGTCGGCCTCGCGGCCGTAGCGAGCGCCCTCGGGATCGGGAGTCTCGGCGGTAATGCCGGCAAGCTCCAGCAGCTTGGTGTTGGCAACAACCATGTGGCTCGAAGCGTGGACGGCGATAACCGGAATGGTCTCGCTCACGCGGTCGAGCACGTGACGGTTAGGGTGCTCATGCTCGGCCAGGGAATTCTGGTCGTAGGAAACACCCATGATCACGCCGTCCTCGCCAATGCCGCGCTGCTCGGCAAAGGCAGCCAGACGCTCGACGATCTCATCGAAATCCGCCGCGCCGTTAAGGTCGGCAGCCACGATGTACTGCGTGCAGCCAGAGATGTGGCTGTGGGGGTCAATCAGACCGGGCATAAGGCAGGCGCCGTTGAGATCAATCTCCTCGGCATCCTCTGCCTGAGCGCGAGCCTCCTCGAGCGAGCCGGTAAACGCGATGGTGCCGTCGTCTGCAACCAGCAGGGCCTCAAAAGTATCGCCCTCGCCGGTCATGGGAACAAAGTCGCCGTTAAAGTACAGCTTCTTCATGACCTACTCCTCCTCTTTGGAGAACTTCTTGATAGCAGGGGTGGTGGCCAGGCCAAGCACGATGATGGCAGCGCCCACGTAGTAAGCGAAACGCGTGGAGTTGAAGCGGGACTGGGCATTGATCTCGACCAGGGCGTCGCGCTCCTCATCGCTCATATCGATGTCCTCAATAGAAGCGCGGAAGTTCTCATCGGAGACGAGGTCGATATTGCGCTCGGAAATAGCGGCGACGGTGGACTCGGAAATGCGGGAATCGTTAGCGGCTGCATCCTTCACGGAGTTGGTGATACCAAAGAGCAGCACGGCACCCAGCAGGGCAATGCCGATGGCCTGGCCAACGTTACGCATGGTGGTCTGAATGCCGCCGGACTGGGAAGCGTCGCGCTCGTTCACAGCAAGGGCGACAACGTTGTTGGCCTGGGCGGAAACGATACCGGCGCCCGAGCCGGCAACAACGCAGCCAATGAGAATGCCCGGCATGGAAGCAGCGTCGAGCGTAACGGAGAACGCCATGATGATCAGGGCGGCGGCAAGGGTGAGGTAGCCGACCTGGATGACGCGACGCGGGTTAGCCTTCGGCATGAACTTGGGGATACCGATGGAGAAGGCGAAGGTCGGAACGCCAACGACGATGGAGAGCACACCAACGATAGCCGGAGACCAGCCAGCAACGAGCTGCAGGTAGGGGGCCATCAGAATGGACTGAACACCCATGAAGAAGAACGTGATGGCGGAGGCGGCGAGACCGGCGAGGACCTGCGGGGTCTTAAGGAAGGACTGGGGCAGCAGGGCAAAGCCATTCTTCTCCTCGACCTTCTTCTCGACGTTGATCATAACGATGAGGATGATCACGCCCAGGACAGCCATGGGCAGGCAGGGGGAGATACCGGCGATGGTGAAGGGGCATGCCGGGAAGGGCTCGACGAGGCCCCAAGCGGAGATGCGGGACACGCCGACCAGGAACAGGAACAGGCCGGTTGCGGCAAGGGCAACGCCGACGCCATCGAACTTGAGCTTCTCATCGGACTGCTCGATCTCGGGCAGCTTGAAGGACAGCAGGAACACGAGTACAAAGTAGGCGGCGAGGACGAAGAACGTCACGCGCATGCCGGCGGCCATGAGCACGATCGAAAGCAGCAGCGGCAGCAGGGCGGAAAGGCCGGAGGCGGCGCCTATGCAGCCAAAGGCAAGCACGCGGTTCTTACCGTGATAGATCTTGGGAACGAGGCCCAGAACCGAGGGAATCATGAACGACGCGCCGAAGCCCACGAGGGTACGGCCGCCCCAAATGAAGACGGTCATGTTGGGGGAAACGGCAAGGACGACCTCGCCGGCGGCGCACAGCAGGGCGCCCATGCGGAAGTTCTTCTTCCAGCCGATGATGGTACCCATCATGCCACCGGCGATCATAAAGGCGCCGGCCATGAGGGAGTAGACCATGTTGGCGAGCTGGATGTCGGCGGTGGTGGCGCCGAGGTCCTGCGTCAGGGCGGTTGCGGCGAGCGAAAGGGCGCCGTTATCGCCCGAAGTGCCCATCTGGGCCAGGATCAGAACGAGAACGGGGAGAAGCATGAACTTCTCGGCACCCTTCTCCTCTGCCACAGCTTTAGCTTTAGCCATGTGTTGGTTCCTTTCTTTTCCGTTTCACGCGGGCATTGAACCCCTTTGAGCCCGCGCGTCTTGTCGAGGCAAATATAGGCTGGAGCGCAATACGGACGGCATCAGAGCCATTGCCGTAGATACGGTAATTCTGACGGCGGGCCTAAAGGGCATCTGCTTTTTCTCGTGAAAAGCAAAACGGCCGACCCCTTTGCTCGGGCCGACCGTTTTGAAGAGAAAGTTTGATTGTTGGAAAATCCTAGGCAGTCGCGGCGACTTCCCCAGCGTCGACGCCCGCGGTGGTGGCACCGATGACGACGTAGCCGCTCACACAGCCGGCAACAGCGCACATAACGCCCTTAAAGATCATCATGCCCGTGCGCGAAAGCGGCAGCGGGAGCACAAAAGTGCAAAGCCATGCAAGGGGCGTGGCAACTACAAGGGCAATGATGCCAACGACGATCGACAGGGGAATCGACTTTTTGGGCAGCTTGGCCAGCCAACCATAGCCTTCGGAATTGCCCGGGTAAACGCCCTTGTTGAAATCCATCTTGGTCAGCGGCACCACGCACCAGGTCAAAATGAGACCAAGCAGGGCGCCTGTCAGCGCAATCTCCTCGACAACCTTACCGGCGGCAAAGGTAATATCGGCGTCCCCCGCGTGCATGCCCATAAAGATGAGCGCGTTAACGATGCCGTTGACGATGCCGTAACCGACGATGCACTTGTTCTTAAGATAGCTCTGGTAGTCCTTTGCGGCGGCCATATGCCCTCCCCATTTTCGCAGTGTCATTTGAGTGGGGCCAGTGTATCCTCACGCATCACGCCCGCTGACCAGAAGGATTGCCGTTTTTACGGCAACAGCCACACCCCAAACCACCACAAAGGGGGACAGGCACCTTTGTGGTGGTTTTCAACATGGTGGGCTTTGACACCCCAGGGGCGGGCGATGCTACAATCTGGCTTGTACTTGAAACGCATCAAAGGGGCCGCTATGGCAAAGGTTAAAATCAGCGACGTCGCGCGCGAGGCCGGGGTTTCGTTGGGCACGGTTTCCAACGCGCTCAACCACCCCGAAAAGCTGCGCCCCGAGACCCTCAAGCTCATCAACGAGACCATCAATCGCCTTGGCTACCTGCCCAACCAAAGCGCCCGTCAGCTCGCGGGCGGCGCCACCAAGTCCTTTGGCCTGGTGCTCCCCCGTCTCGATCACGGCTTTTCGCTCCAAATCGCCAGCGGCGCCCACAACGAGGCCCGCAAGCACGGCTACGACCTGCTCATCGCCAACGCCGTTAACGACGATATTCTCGAGGACCATTACCTGCGCTACTTTATGGGCACCCAGATGTCCGGCGTCATGGTTCAGCCCATGGCATCCCCCGACTGGCACCCCGCCATGACCAAGATGCCCGTGCCGATCGTCCATCTGGACATCCATTGCTCCGAGCCCGGCTACTACGTAGCGGCCGACAACGAGGCCCAGGGTCGCATCATTGCCGAACTTGCTATCGCCCGCGGCGCGCACCATATTGTCGTCGTCGGCCGAGCAGCATTTATGCAACTCACCCTGCGCGTCCTTGGCATTCATAAGGCGCTCGCCCTGCACCCCGATATCAAGATCGAAGTCATCGACGCCGGCGAATGGAATACCGCTGCCGACGGCTACGGCATCGGTGCCCAAATCGCCGAGCGCCCCGCGGACGAACGTCCCGATTTTGTCGTCGGCCTGACCGACGTGTTGGCCTCGGGTGTCGTTTCGGCACTGGTCGACAAGGGCATCTCTGTCCCCGGGCAAGTACGCGTGGCCGGATGCGACGGCAACCCGCTCGCTTGGAGCGGATCGGTCCCGCTCACTACGGTAGCGCCCCCGGGCTACGAGATTGGCCGCAAGGGTGTCCAACTGCTGATGGAGCAAATCGAGAACAAGGCCCCGGCAAAGATCAAACATATCCGTGTCGGCTCCGCAGTGCGTACCGTCACCGCAGTCGCCGCCGAGGATATCAACCGCCAAGAACTGGTACGTCCGTTCCTACTGGAACGCGCCAGCACCCAGGCAAGCAGCCAGACCGACGCCACGGCCATCAACCTCGGTGCGTATCTATAGCACGCCCGCGAGTATGCTAAGTCGTCGCTTAAGCAAAAGGGGCCCGACCATTGCCGGACCCCTTTTGCTTAAGCGCAAACGTGAGCAATCGCTCGTTTCAACGCCGCAATTTTCTAGCGCACAGTCTTGATTGCCGCCGCCAGGTCGAACAACGTATCGAGCACGGCCTCGCAGCCATCCACCACGTCCTGCGGCAGCGGCACAATATCGGGGACGGCAAAGACGTGGCAGCCGGCCGTGATGCCCGAGACGCAACCATTGCGCGAATCCTCGACCACGGCGCACTCCTCGGGGGCAAAGCCCGCACGCTCGCAGGCGAGCAGATACATCTCGGGGTCGGGCTTGCCGTGCACGACGTCCTCGCCACACGTTACCGTTTCAAACTTGTCAAAAAGACCGACCATCTTAAGGTTGCGCTCGGCCGTAACGAGGCGCGACGACGTCGCTAGGCCCACGTGATAGCCCGCAGCTAGCAGCTCGTCTAGGCACTCGGCGGCGCCGGCCTTAAGTTCCAGTTCGGTCTTGACCATCTCGTCGCGAATCTCCTTGTGGCGACGATAGATCGCCTCGGTGGTTTCGTGGCTGCCATAATGCTTATCGAGGATGTCCATAACATCGGGCAGCGTGCGGCCGATAAACTGATGGATCAGCGCTTCATCAATCGCGAGCCCCAGCTCAGCGGCGCCTGCCTTCCAGGCCTTAATCCCCAAACGCTCGGTATCGACCAGCGTTCCATCCATGTCAAAAATAACAGCCTTGATCATATCGGTCCCCCCATCGACTCTCGCTGTCGCGTTGCTGCAACTCTACCGCATTTGGCAACTTGTATATAACGTATATGCCATATTGCACTTTCGTTACACAGATAGAAGTCTTATGGCAAGTAACGCATTAGGATTATAGTTTTCGATCGAGTACTCAACGATAAGGAACGTTTCATGATTTTAGACACCACGGCACCCGCAGAGGAGCTTCAAGACAAGCTATCGGCGCTCGAACAGCTGCTTTTGGCATACGGACGCGTGGCTATCGGGTTTTCCGGCGGCGTTGACAGCAGCTTTTTGGCCGCCGTATGCGCCCGCATCATGCCTACCAATACCCTCCTCGTCCATCTCACCACGCCGCTCATCGGCACGCCCGAGCAGGCTTCGTTTGAGCAGTCCGTTGATGGGCAGGCCAATGAGGGGCCGCATTTTAAGCTCCCCGTGCTCAATCTTTCGGTGGATCAGTTGCAGCTCCCCCAAGTAGCCTGCAACGATGCCAATCGCTGCTACCACTGCAAGCACGCCGGCTTTACCGCCATCGTCAACCACGCCAAGTCGCTCGGCTTTCCCACCGTCATCGATGGCAGCAACGCGAGCGACCGCGGCGATTACCGTCCCGGCATGCGCGCCGCCGAAGAGCTCGGCGTACGCTCCCCTCTCATGGAGGTCGGCTTTACCAAGGACGAAGAGCGCGAGCTGCTGCGCGCATGGGGCTATCCCGTTTGGAACCTGCCGGCGGGAGCATGTCTTGCCACGCGCGTCCCCACGGGCGAGGAGCTTACGCGCGAAAAGGTTGATTTAATCCGCGCCTGCGAGGATTACCTGCACGATCTTGACCTGGCGCAGGTGCGTGCGCGCTTGGTCGGCGGCTGCATGCATATCGAGGCCGCACCCGCAGATGTCGCCAAGATTGCCACCCTCGGCGGTGCCGCCGTCGACGACAAGGGCAAGACCCCGCTGCCCGCCGTTATCGAGTCCGTGCTGCGCGAGCTGGGCTGCGACCATATCTCCCCCGAGGTCACCCCCTACATTCACGGCAACATGAACCTTTAGGTTACGCCGTTTTACAAACGGCGTAACTGCTCGGCGCTGCGCGGGCTCCGGACACGGCAATCTGACGTTCAACTTCACGGGCGCGACCAAAAGGTCAGCGCCCGCTTGTTTCACGTCACCTTACCGCACCCGGAGCCCGCTCGCTCGCATATGCTCAACCTGCACTGCGTTAACTGACCTGCCAATAAGGGACAGGTTTATTTTGGCAGGTTTTATCTGGGGAAATATCGCAAGACAATCGCCCCTCTAGCACCCCTCTAGCTTCGAGAGACGCTAGAGGGGCGACCCGGCTGCATCTACTTCTTCCGATATCGGCGATTGCGGCTCGTCGATGAACCCATTACCTCGATGAGTCCTTTATCTGCCATTTTTGGCAGATGGTAGCTGACGGACGAATTTTGGCATTCCGTCTCTCTAAAACAATAGATTTATCTCTCTAACTTTAGAGAGATAAACGCCTTGTTTTAGAGAGACATTTAGAGAGACGAGTGCGACCTCTCTAATCATGGGCTCCACTCTTTAAGGTGCACACTTCCTAACCGTGCCCTAAGTTGCGGTGAAATAGTCCCCGATTGGGGGTGCGGACGATTTCTTGGACCGCGCCTAGGCGTATCCAAGCTTCCTGCGG
>CAJMHR010000048.1 GCA_905213265.1 uncultured Collinsella sp. | reverse complement strand
ACGGCAGGGCCGAGTACGGGTCCAGCCGGTTTGCCTTCAAGAATTGGCCGCTGGGGCGCACGCTGACGCGCGATGACGCGGTGATCGTGGCCGGCGACTTCGGCTTTGTCTGGGATGGGTCCAACGCCGAGAAATACTGGCGCGACTGGCTCGAGTCGAAGCCCTGGACCACGTGCTTCGTTGACGGCAACCACGAGAACCACCACGCCCTGGCTGAGCTGCCGGTGCGGGAGTGGAACGGCGGCCTCGTCCATGAGGCGCGACCGCACGTGCTGCACCTGATGCGCGGAGAGGTGTTCGACATCGACGGGCTCACAGTCCTTGCCATGGGCGGTGCCGCGAGCAACGACAGACAGTATCGCAGGGAGGGGAGGAGCTGGTGGCCCGAGGAGATGCCGAGCGAGGAGGAGATGGAGCACTGCCGCGCCTCGCTCGACCGCGTGAGCTGGAGAGTCGATTGCGTTGTGACTCACGAGGCTCCTGCTGCCCTGGCAGAGAAGCTGTGCCGCGAGCGTGGACGCGAGTATCGAGGCGACCGGCTGCAACGATTCCTTGGCGAGCTCGACGGGCGGCTCGGCTATCGCGTCTGGCTCTTCGGGCATTACCACGGCGACAAATGGTGCGACGCCAAGCATCGCCTCATCTACAAAGATATCGTTTCGATCGAAAGTACTGCGCCCGGTCTTCAGTTCTAGAAACCCTCTAGAAATGCTCTAGAGGGTTTCTAGAAAATTAGATGCTCTGCGGCCTACTCGCCCCTCTGGGTCATGACCTCGACCTTGGCCTCGGCCACGGCCGCCCGCTGCTCGGAGGCGGCAAGTCGGTCCTTGAGGGCGGCGAGCTCGGCCATCAGGTCGCGCTGGGCCAGGAGCGCATCGCTCAGCTCGGCCTGGGCTTTCAGTGCGGCGTCACGCTCGCCGCGCAGCCGCTCGATCTCATCGACCATGGCCTCAGCCTCAGCGTGGAGCTGGACGACCTGCCTGTCGAGCTCCCTGGCATCGGTGAGATATCTGACGCTCGCGGCGTGGAGCTCGTTGTTCTCGAGCTCGAGGCTCGCGGTATCGAGCTCGAACTTCTCCTCGATGAAAGCGACCCTCTCATTGCAGTCGGCCTCAAGTCTTTCGTTCCGGTCTCTCGCCTCGCCGAGCTTGCGGTTGAATTCGTCGAGCTGGACCCTGAGCAGCGCGTTCTCGCTCCTGAGGTCGGCAGTCTCGCGCAGCAGCTTCTCCCGCCACGTCGCCTCGATCCGCTCGGCGGCCTCATCTAGGACGCTCTTCACGCCGTAGATCTCCCTGATTTTTCTCTCGTCTGCCATGGTGTGGCACTCCAATCAACAACGGCATGGCTCCGCCATGCCAAACGGCTGGGAACAATGCACGGCCGCTGTTGATTTGTGTTCGCCCTGCGATCGGTGAGTTCTAAAAGGCGTCTCAAGTCATGCGTTCACGCAGGTTTTCGGTTGGAGAAATACCGCACGTTTTCATGGTAACACGTGCCTTAAAGAACGGGCGGCCATATCGATTCGTTGTAAATAGCGTCTACGGCGTGTTGGTGGCAGGAGGTGAGGGCGTTAAAGATGTCGAGAATGATTGTGGGAGTATTTTAGATACAGGCATGAGAAAGGGTCGAATCGAAGTGTCTGGCCGGACGCCAATTGTCCGGGAACTGTTTCGGTTCGACCCTGCTTCATTTTACATCCGCGGCATGTTCTTGTGGGCATCCTGACGGTGACCGACTCTCACGACCTCGATAGTCGGTTTGTGGGCTTAAAGTTTCGGAGGCTCCCAAGCGTTTTCAATCGCGGCGCGGTAGATTGCGGCGTAATTAAGCATCCAGCTGCCATCACCAACTTTTTGAATATACCCCTTATCCTTCAGAGAGGTATAGGCCCGGGATATAGTGTTCTTACTCAGGCGGTAGTGATCCTCAATCCATTTGCTTTTAGCGCAGAAGCCCATGGGCCGTTTGTTTTTGGAAGGTTTTCCAAACTTCCATACAAGGCCGAGGATGAGACGCTCGGCGGCAACGGTGGTGACGCAGCACGCCCACTCGGGCACTGAAATAAAAATAGCCTTATCCATTTTTCCCGTAATCTCTCGTTGCTCAGTAGCATCATCGCTAAATAT
Organism: uncultured Collinsella sp.; assembly: GCA_905213265.1. Classification (GTDB taxonomy): domain Bacteria; phylum Actinomycetota; class Coriobacteriia; order Coriobacteriales; family Coriobacteriaceae; genus Collinsella. Next base: position 10,078 of record CAJMHR010000048.1, on the reverse strand, counting down.
GTCGGAAATCGACGGAAGCTCGCTCATGTTTACCACCTAATCAAGGTGGGCGGTACGACCTTCAAGCTGCTTGAAAAGCTCGTAGAACGAGCTTTCAAACATGTAATTAGAGCGATGGATCTGGATGAGCTTGCCGGACTCTCGCATAAACTTGCGTGCGGTGTTTTCGCTCCAGCCAGTGAGTTCGCGGATATCGTTAACGCGGAGCAACCGATCGCACTGAGCGGCACCAGTGGGGAAAGTCGGTGTGGACGCCTGAGTGCTAATCTTTGGAGTAGCCATGATGAGCTATCCTTTCAATGAGGGCCCTCCCTGTGCTTGTAAGACGTACCAGGTCATAAGCACTTGGGGGGGCCGGTTTCTATGACTACATGCGTAGCCATCTGACAGCTTTAGCATGTATTAAAACTCATTAGATGTCAATCAAATAAAGCATCTACCTGCGGAAACGGTATTATAGTACCGTAATATTATGAAATAAACGATGAATGAAAAACTTGCTATTTCTCGCTTCTCTGTATATAGGCGTTGATGAAGGCTTCGTAGCCTTTAACTGCTTTTATTTCTGATTGTTGAACGAGGCTTGTATACGTTTTGAGCGTGATATTGGGGTCCGCGTGGCCAAGAATACCTTGCACGCTTCTAACGTCCGATCCGTTCGCCAGCATAAAAGTGCTTACACAATGCCTGAGCTGATGCGGGCAGATGCCCTTATATAGTTTTCCGCCAGTCGAATTGTTCGGCTCATAGATTCCAAGATTGCAGCTAACTGCGAAATCGCGAAACCAATGGTTGAAGATGTAGTTTTTCATGTGACAGACAGTAGGGATCCCTTGCTCGACAGCAATATCGCTAATGATGGGAGTGCTGCCAGTCTGGGACAGCCCCAGAGAGGCCAGGAGCTCTTTTTGTATGGCTGACCATGATTGAAGACGTTCGGCCAAGGTTTCTCCAACGGGGATTTTGCGTTGGCTTTCTTGTGACTTGGGTGCCCTCAGTTCATGGTCGTTGGTGTACTGCCTGTCAATTTTCAAGGTTTTATTGGCAGGGTCCCAATCGCGCCATTCGAGGCCCAGCATCTCGCCTTTCCGCATACCCGTATACACTAGTACTAGTGTACCAACAGCTTCGGCGGTGAGCTCAATGTGTTGAAGATGTGTGCATAGGGTAGCTACTTGGTCGATTGTAAGTGATTCTCTTTTGTTGCGTGGTCTGCGAACATGAACGGTAGTGCAGGGGTTTCGGTCAATTATTCTCTTTGCGACTGCATTCGACAGAATCTGACGCAGTTTCGCATTGATTCGTACAAGCTCTGATGGTTTGTATTTTCCCGTACGACGAGCTTCGGCATATGTTTCTTCGATTAGATCGGGAGTTAGCCCCTCAATTGTCTGAAACGCACCGAATAGGTCTTCGATATGCCTGCAATCGTACGCTTCTCTTTCATAGCTCGTTGGCGCAAGCTCGGTGTCCCTATTTTCATGAAAGGCCCAGCAGTAGGACGCAAGCAAAGTGGGCTTTTTAGTTTTAGTGATCGTGCCAGAGGAGTTGATTTCAGCCAGCTTGGCCTGCATTGCAGCCTTAGCTTCTGTTTTAGTCTTGCAACGAACCGTATAAGTTGGGGATCGTTTGTAACGCCCTGTCTTAGGGTCCTTGACCCCAAGGGAAAAATAATAGCGATAGGTGTTAGGTGATCTCTTGTCTTTCCAACACGTGCCTCTTCCGCTAATGAGTGGCTGTTCTGACATCTTTGCACTCCGTTTCTTTGAATAGTTTTCAACAATTCAATGAGTGCAGTTTAGCTAAAGCTGTTAGTAATATGTTTGTAAAAGCGTAGGCGCAGCTACCGGATGCAGAAGACACAAACTGCTATGTTTATCTGCGATTATATGATGTTCAATGATGCTTGATGAATGGTAGGGGGTAGCATTAAATCATATCTCCTAAAGCGGGTGTCGACGGTTCGAATCCGCCCGGGGGCACCAGAAGATTATGACGGCGTCGCGAGAGCGGCGCCGTTTCTGGTTTGTGGGAGCTGCCGGCGGATTCGAACCGTCGACACCCGCGTCACCAATTTTCCCGCGGGGGGAGTTTTCGAATCCGCCCGGGGGCACCAGAGGAATATCGAGCCCGGTACCGTTACGGTGCCGGGCTCTTTTGGTTTAAGGCATGCCGTAGTATTCGCTGCTTCAGATAAAGAAAGCGCCCGCTTGCTGGGGGAGCAAGCGGGCGCCTGTGAGCGAATATGTTTGCGGCGAAAGCCGCGATGAGCGGTGGGGTGGCGACTAGTTGGTCGTACCGGAATCGTCGCCCGTGCTCGTGCCCGAGCCCGAGCCCGAGCCAGAAAGTGCGACCGTCAGCGTGATCGTGCTGTCGGTGGACTGCTTGCCGGTGGGGGAGACGCCCGTAACGGTGGCATCCTCGTTACCGCTCACGGGATTGCCGTTCTGGTCACAGAAGCCGATGTTATAGAAACCGGCGTTGTTGAGCGCGGTAACAGCGGCGGAAATGCTCTTACCGTACAGGTTGCCCGGGACGGCGGCCTTGCCGGACTTCTTGGCAATGACGACGGTAATCGTGGCGCCGGGCTTCTGCTTGCCGCTGGGGTTCCAGCTGATCACGGTGCCCTCGGTAACTGAGTCGTTCTCCTGGTAGCTAACGTCGACGCCAAAGCCTGCCATATCGAGGGCGTTGCGCGCCTGGGCCTCGGTCATGTCGGTCAGATCGGGGACGGACGTGGTATCCGGGCCGCCCGAGACCTTGTACGAGATGGTCGTGCCCTTCGCGACTTCCTTACCGGCTTCGGTGCCCTGCTCAAAGACCTGGCCCTCATCGGCCTCGTTGGCCTCCTCGGAGGCGTTGCCCTTCAGGCCAACGCTTGCCAGCGCGGCTTCTGCCTGGTCCTTAGTCAGGCCGACAAGTTTGGGAACCTCAACCTTTTCGGAGGGCTTGGGGCCCTTGGAGATTACCAGGTTCACCTTGGTACCCTTGGTCTTCTTGGTGTTGCCGTTGGGCGTCTGCTCGGCGACCTTGCCCTCGTCGACATCGTCGTTGTAGCTTTGGTCGATGGTGCCGACCTCGAGGCCGGCTTCCTTGATCAGCTCGACGGCAGTCTGCTGGTCCTTGCCCAGCACATCGGGCACGGTGACCTGCTCGCCGCCAAAGAGTCCTGTGGCAAAGGCCACCACGATGCCGATGACGGCAACGGCTGCCACCACGGCGGCGATGATCTTGTTCTTGTTGGATTTGGGCTTTTCGACCTCGTAGGAGCCGGTGGAGCCCGAAACCGAGCTGCGGGCGGTATTTTGGCCGCTCACGCCCGAGACGGGACGCACCATGGCGCGCGTCTGATCGGAAAGCTCGCGAGTCTTGGTGGCGCCCAGCTCACCGGGGGCACCGATGATGCGCGTGGGCTCCGAGACGTTGACGGCACGGCCCGACAGGTAGCTGTTGAGCACCTGACGCAGCTCGTCGGCGGTCTGGAAGCGGTTTGCCGGGTCCTTCTCCATGCACTTGAGGATGATGCGCTCAAGGTCGGCGTCGACACCGGAGTTGATCTGGCTCGGCGGAATAGGCAGCTCGTTGACCTGCTTGAGTGCGACCGAGATAGCGTCGTCACCGTCAAAGGGAACGCGGCCGGTGGCGCACTCGTACATCACGACGCCCAGCGAGTAGATATCCGAGGTGGGGCCGAGGTCCTGGCCGCGGGTCTGCTCGGGGCTGACGTAGTGGGCGGTTCCCAGCACGTTGTTGTCTTGCGTGAGGTGGCTGTTCTTGGCACGCGCGATGCCAAAGTCCATCACCTTGATGTTGCCGTCGGGCAGCACCATGATGTTCTGCGGCTTAATGTCGCGGTGGATGATCTCGTGCTTGTGGGCGACCGAAAGCGCAGAGCTGATCTGCGAGCCGATCTGGGCGACCTTCTTGGGGTCGAGGGCGCCGTGGCTCTTGATGCCGCTCTTAAGGTCGGTGCCGCGCAGGTACTCCATGACGATGTAATAGGTGTCGCCGTCCTTGCCCCAATCGTAGACGCCCACGATATAGGGGGAGGAGAGACCGGCTGCTGCCTGGGCCTCCTGCTTAAAGCGTGCGGCGAAGGTTGCGTCGCCAGCATACTGCGGCAGCATGATCTTGACGGCAACCGTGCGGTCGAGGACCTGGTCCTGTGCACGGTAGACGGTCGCCATGCCGCCTGTTCCCACCTTATCCTTGAGGAGGTATCTTCCCCCGAGGACCCTCTGTTCCATTCCTGCTCCTAACATAACTATTCGCTCAACGATGTGTGTAGTACCTACGATGTGGCCGCTGGGGCCGTGTGGCGTGTTGCCGCTAACTCTTCGGTCGCGGCGCGCCTCGGGTGTCCGATTCGATCATGGGCATCACGCTCCCTGTGCGGCAAGCGCCGCGGTCAGGACGATACCGGCAATCTTGGCGGCCTTGACGTCATGCTTGTCGAAATCCTCCAAGGCCACCGAGATGGCGACCGTGGGTGAATCGTAAGGTGCAAAGCCAACGAACATCGAGTTGACGTTGGTGCCGCCGGTCTCGGCCGAGCCGGTCTTGCCGGCGACCTTGACGCCGGGGACCTGGGCATCGGTGCCGGTACCGGACTGGACGACGGCGAGCATGGCCTGCTTGACCTGGTCGGCCGTGGCGGAGCTGACGGCCTGACCCAGCGAGCGGGACTGCGTGGTCTTGACCACAGTTCCGTCCGGGGCGAGTACCTGGGCTACAAAGTACGGGTCCATGACCACGCCACTGTTAGCGATGGCGGCGGCAATCACGGCGTTTTGCATGACGGTGGTCTGCGGCCCGGGCGTGTGGTCCATGCCGACAGGCTGGCCGGCGCCGGCCCAGGCGGTCTCCCACTCGGTCATGAGCGACGGGTCGGCCATGATGGAGGCCGCGGAGGTCAGGTCCTGGCCGAGCTTTTGGCCGTAGCCAAAGGCGTTGGCAAACTGCACGAGCGTGTTTGCGCCAACTTCGTTTGCCACCTGGCCAAAGACGACGTTGGAGGACACGGCAAAGGCCTGCTGCAGGCTGATGGTGCCGTAGCTCTCGTTGGCATAGTTGGTGACCGGTGCGTTGCCGATGTCCATGGAGCCGGGCGCCTGGTAGGTGCTGGTAAGGCTGGCGGTACCGGTCTCGAGTGCCGCGGAAAGCGTAACGACCTTAAACGTGGAGCCCGGCGTGTACAGCGCGTCCATGGCGCGATTGTACATGGAGCCGTCCTCGCCGCCGCCCGCCTGCAGCAGGGCGTCGATGTTGGTGTTGTCGTAGGTGGGCGAGCTGGCACATGCGAGTACCGCGCCGGTACGCGGGTCGATGACCACTACAGCGCCCTTAAAGCCCTTGAGTGCCTGCTCGGCCGCCGTCTGGATACGCGAGTCGATGGTGAGCTTGGCGGTGTTGCCCGGCTGGGTCTGGCCCGCGAGCGACGCGATGGCGTTGTTCCAGCTGGAGTAGTCCTTAGAACCGGTGAGCGTGTCGTTCATGACGCTCTCGATGGCGGTGGTGCCATACTGCTGGCTCACGTAGCCAACCACGTGCGCTGCCAGGTTACCGTTGGGGTAGGAGCGTACGTAGGTGCCGTCCTCCTGCTGCAGCGACTCGGCCAGCGTCACGCCGTCGGACGTGATGATGGAGCCGCGCTGGATGTACTTGGAGCGGGCGATGGTGTGGTTGTTGGTCGGCATGTCCTGATAGTCCTTGGCCTTAATGACCTGGACATAGGTGAGGTTGCCGATAAGGATGGCGAACAGCGCCGTAAAGGCGAGCACCGCACGGGTTAGACGGTTGGCGAGCGCAACGCGGCCGAGCACACCGGATTCAGGCGTGTCGAGCAGGCGACGGCGCATGCGCGAGCCGACGGAATGGCTGCCGCTGCCGTAGGAAGACGAGGTGGCAAAGCGCGTGCCCGTCGGGGCGGCGGCAGATGCGACCTGATCATCGGTGATGGCGGCCATGGTGCCGGTGCCGGTAAGCTCGGCCTCGCGTCCGGTCGCCTCGTCACCGGCGCGCAGCAGGAGCGCGACGATGATAAAGCTTGCCAGCAGCGAGGAGCCGCCCTGGCTCATAAAGGGCAGGGTGACGCCGGTCAGCGGGATCAGGCGGGTTACGCCGCCAACGATCAAGAAGGCCTGGAAGCTGATGGCTGCCGTAAGACCGGTGGCGCTAAAGGCGGCAAGGTCGGATTTAGCGCGGGCAGCCGTGGTGAGGCCACGCACGGCAAAAAGCATAAACAGGATGAGCACGGCGCCGCCGCCCAAAAGGCCCATCTCCTCGCCGATAGCCGAAAAGATAAAGTCGGACTCGACGACGGGGATGTTGTTGGCCATGCCGTTGCCGATGCCAACACCGACCAGGCCGCCATCGGCAAGCGAGAAGAGCGACTGGACGATCTGGTAGCCCTGGCCCTGGGCGTCCTTAAACGGATCGACCCAAACCTGGAAACGCACCTGAACGTGAGACAGGAACTTGTAGGCGCCCACAGCTCCAACGGCTAAGAGCGCAAGGCCGATAACGACATACGAAAAGCGCCCCGTGGCAACGTAGAGCATCAGCAAGAAGATGGTGTAGAACAGCACGGCCGAACCCAGGTCGCGTTCGAAGACGACGACGAGCAGGCACACACCCCACACGGCAAACAGCGGCAGCAGCAGTCGCAGGCGAGGGATCTTAAAGCCCAGGATCTTGCGGTTGGAGATGGAGAGCAGCTCGCGGTTCTCGGCCAGGTACCCGGCCAGGAACAGCACGATAAAGACCTTGGCGAACTCGCCAGGCTGGATGGTAAAGCCCGCGATGCGAATCCACAGCTTGGAGCCCGAGATCGTGGTGCCGATAAAGATGGGCAGCATCAGCAGGATGATGCCGATGATGCCAAAGGTGTACTTGTAGCGCATGACCACGTCGAGGTTTTTGACCAGTGCGAGCGTTCCCACCATCAGGGCCACCGAGACAAACAGGATGATGAGCTGTGAGATGGCGAGAGCGGGGGCGAGGCGTGTCACGAACGTGATGCCGATGCCCGAAAGTATAAATACGATGGGTAGGATGGCGGGGTCGGCGCCGGGCGCCAAGATGCGCACGGCGATATGTGCCGCGGCGAAGGCGGCAAAGAGGCCGATCGGCACGGCGAGCGTCTCAAAGGAGATGGCGGCGCCCGCGGTGAGCACGTACATCGCATACAGCAGGATGACGGGGAACGCCGAGGCGATGAGCAAGAGCAGTTCGGTATTGCGGCGACTCATAAGCGGCACTCCCTTTCTAATTCTTATCGGAGGCTTCGGCCTCGGCGGACTGTTCGGCGGTTTTCTCGGAATCTGATTCGGAGGTCGATCTCTGGTCGGTGTTGTCGCGAATCGTTTGCGCGTCGATCACCTGGCGGGTCTGCTCCTCGTCGATCTGGTGGCGGTACTTGGATATCGTGTCCTGCGCATCGTCGACACTTGTTTGCGGAATACCCGCCTTGAGGCGGTTTTGCGTGTCTTCGGGCAGGTCGGACAGCTTGATACTGGTTTCGCTTTCGAGCCAGTGAAGCTTGAGTCCGAGCGGCTTGCCGGGAAGGCCGCGCCAGACGGCGACATTGCCCTGGTAGGTACCCAGGTAGTACGAGCCGGTGACACCCGTGTAGGCCCAGATGGCAGCCGCCAGCACCAAGACGAGACCTAAGACGACGCCGATGGTGACGTTGCGGCGACGCACGCGTTGCGCCTCGCGCATAACGCCATCGTCAACCAGGTCAACGACTACTACGGTCACGTTGTCGTGGCCGCCGGCGGCAAGCGCCGCGTCCACTAGGTTGTCAACGCAGATTTGCGCGGTTGAGGACTGCGTGGCGATGTTCTCGATATCGCTATCGGGAATCATGCTCGAAAGGCCGTCAGAGCACAGTATCAGGCGGTCGCCTTCCTCGATATGCAGAGTGAAGTGGTCGGCATACATGGCGGGGTCTGAGCCCAGCGCACGGGTGATGACCGAACGGTTGGGGTGGACGCGAGCCTCGTCTGCCGTGATCTCGCCGGCGTCCACGAGCTCCTCCACGTAGGAGTGGTCGCGGGTCACGCGGATGAGCGTGCCCTCGTGGAGCAGGTAGGCGCGAGAGTCGCCCACGTGGGCGATGGCGAGCGTGTCGTTTTCGATATAGGCGCAAGTGGCTGTGCAGCCCATGCCGGGCTTGCCTAGGCCGTTCAGGGCCGCCTCGATTACGGCGGCGTTAGCTGCCTCGACGGCTGCCGCCAGGCGTGCTGCGTCGGCGGACTGCGGGGCCGTCTTGGCAATAGTCTCGACGGCGATGGAAGAGGCTACCTCGCCGGCGGCGTGACCGCCCATGCCGTCGCATACGCAAAAGAGCGGCGACTGCACCAGGTAGGAATCCTCATTGTGCGGGCGCACACAGCCAACGTCGGAGCGGGCACCCCACATGAGTTGCGTGGTGGTGCCGGCATCATAGGTCGAGTCGGTCTCGATGCGCTCCTCGGTCAGGGGCTCAAAGCTCATGGTCGAGCCGGGGTCTTTGAGCTTGGCTTCAACGGCGGCTACGTCGATCTCGGCTGTGTCACCGGGAGAGACGGTGTCGGTCTCGGCGTTTGATTCGGAATCGCCGGTGTCCGGGGAGTCGGGCTCCTCGGACACGCGGGCGGTCGACTCGTCGTCTTGCGGGCTGACGTCTATAGGCTCGGGCGCCGGCGTAGACACGGGCGCAACCTCGGATGCCGGGGCTATGGGAAACGCCGGCGCGGCGGGCTCGGGTGCCGCAAACACCGCAGCGCTCTCGTTGATTGCCGCGGCGACAGGCTCTGCAAAGTGAGCTGGCGCCGGGGTTGCTTCGGGCGCTGTGGGCTGTTCCGCGGCATGTGCGCCGATGGGCGCCGCTACGGTATCCTCTTCGTCCTCGTTATCGGCGAGATCCGAAATATCATGCGTTACATGCGAAAGAGGCAGGGAGAACACGGTGTCCTCGGGTTCCACGGGTGCGGAGCCCGCCGGAGCGGCGTGGGCCGGCGCAGCTGTGGCGGCAGCCGGTGCCTCGGTCATAGTCGCGGACTTGTTCTCCTCGTCGATCATCGACGGTTCACCTTCATGACCACGTCGCCAATCTGGACTTCGTCGCCCTCGCGCAGCGTTGCGGGCTCCACAAGCTGGCGGCCGTTGACGAGCGTGCCGTTAAGCGAGTTGAGGTCTTCGATGATGAGCGCCGGGCCCTGCAGCGAAAAGCGCGCATGCGAGGCCGAGACGAACGGTTCGTTGATGCAGATGTCCGAAGATGGCGAGCGACCGACGATGACGGGGCCGAGCATGTCTACGTGGATGCCGCGGATACCGCGCGGACCCTTGTCCACATCGATCGTCCAGATAGCCGAGTCGCGGCGCTGTCCGCGCACAAGTCCCACGCCGGTCTTCATGACGGCGAACAGGAAGATATAGAGCAGGGCGACCAGGACGATGCGGCCTGCAAAAAGGACGATATCGATGTTCATAAGAGACTATCCCCTAAATTCAAAGGTGCTCAGGCCAAACGTCAGCAGATCGCCGTTGCGCAGCGGGCAGCGCGTAATGCGGCGGTTGTTGACGAGCGTGCCGTTGGTGGAATTGAGGTCCTCGATCGACCAATCCGAGCCCGTAAAGGTGAGCTGGGCGTGGCGGCGCGACACGTTGGGGTCGCGCAGGGCAATATCGGAAACCGAGCGCTCGCGACCGATAGTCACCTGTGCGGAGGTGATGCTATGGCTCTCGCCGCTCACGACGTCGACGAGCTGGGCGAGCGGGCGCTGCGGGGCGCGAGTGCTCGCCATGTTGGAGGCGATGCCGGCTGCGGCGCCTAGGCCCACGGCGGCACCGGTCGCGGCGGCTCCGCCCATGCCGGCAAGCGCGTCGCGCGAGACGGTCTGCGGCACCGGGATGGGTGCTGCGGCGGGGTCGGGGACGCTAGGCGCGAAGGGGTCTGCCACGGCAAGCGGGTCGGGAGCGGCGGCGCGAGGCGTCGGCTGCTGCTGGGGCATGGCGGCGGGGCGCTGCTGCTGCGGGGCAGCAAACTGCTGCTGGCCGGCGCGCGGGGCGTATTATTAGATGATGTTTT